>DJXE01000183.1:38834-38964 GCA_002449595.1 Lachnospiraceae bacterium UBA7012 | reverse complement strand
ACTGGTTGAAGAACGCCATCTCTTCCGGCGCGTGCTCGAGCGTGTAGCGGATGACGTACTTGATCATATCCTCGGCGACTTCCATGTCGTCCTCGAGGTCGGCGTAGGCCATCTCGGGCTCGATCATCCA
>DJXE01000183.1:24830-38757 GCA_002449595.1 Lachnospiraceae bacterium UBA7012 | reverse complement strand
CATCCAGAACTCCGCCGCGTGGCGCGTCGTGTTCGACTGCTCCGCACGGAACGTGGGGCCGAAGGTGTAGCAGTCGCGGAACGCGAAGATCTCCGTCTCGACGTCGAGCTGGCCGCTGACGGTCAGGTTCGTCGGCTTGCGGAAAAAGTCTTCGGAATAATCAACCGCGCCGTCTTCCGTTCTCGGAAGATCCTCCATGGGCAGCGTCGTCACCTGGAACATCTCGCCGGCGCCCTCAGCGTCGCTGCCGGTGATGATCGGCGTGTGGATGTAGACGAAGCCTCTCTCCTGGAAGAAGGTGTGGATCGCGTACGCGATGACCGAGCGGACGCGGAAGACCGCCTGGAACGTGTTCGTGCGCATTCTCAGGTGCGGCATCGTGCGCAGGTACTCGAAGGAGTGGCGCTTTCTCTGCATCGGGTAATCCGGGGTGGATTCGCCCTCGACCTCGATCTTCTTCGCCTGCATCTCGAGCGGCTGCTTCGCGTTCGGGGTCAGGACGATCTCGCCGGTCGCGATGATCGCCGTGCCGTCGTTCAGTTTCGCGATCCTGCCGAACTCCTCGAGATCTCCGGAGTACACGATCTGAAGCGTGGAAAAGCACGTTCCGTCACTCAAAACAATGAAACCGATCGACTTGGAATCGCGGTTGCTCTTCACCCAGCCGCCGACTGTGACGGTCTTGCCCGCAAACGCTTCCGCATCCTTAAATATATCGACCACGCGGGTCAGCTGATAATCTTTTCTCATCTCTCTCAGTTCTCCTTAGTCGTCTCTTCCGCAGTCTCTGCCGTTTCTTCGGAAGTCACTTCTTCCGCCGCTTCTTCGGAGGTATTCTCCTCCGCCGTTTCCTCAACAGCCTCCGCGGCTTCTTCGACCGGCAGCTCTTCCTCCGCCTGCAGTGCTGCAGGTGCCTCGTCCTCTGGCTTCACTTCCGTGTGCTCCCTGAGGACCTCGAGGACCTTGTCCTCAAGCAGGCCTTCGCGCAGGCCTTCCAGGTCCATGTTGGCCTCGAAATCGTCGATCGACATTCCCTGGCCGATCGCTTCCATTCCTTCTTCCTCAGCGAGTTCCTCATCCGAGATGCTCAGGTTCTCCTTCTTCGCGATCGCCTGGATCAGGAGAAGGCGCTTTGCGTAGTCCGTCGCGTCCGCGCGGATGTCGTCCAGGTAGCTTTCTTCCGTGGAACCGAACACATAGGTCATGAAGGTCTGCAGGTCCGCGCCGACGCTCGCCGCGTAGGTCGTGTAGGCGGAAGTGAGTTCCTTCTCCATCCGGTCGACCATCTCCACCGGCGGATCCTGCTTGAAGGTGCTCTGCTCCATCAGGTAGTTCATGTTCTGGGCGCCGATCGCGGAGCCGTACTCATTCTCCGCCTGCGCGTCGAGATACTCTTTCACGACAGCCCTGTATTCATCCACCGTCGTGATCTGTGTGCCGTCCTCTCTGGACGCCCCGAGGCTCGTGACGTATTCGTCGGTGAGCTCCGGCGTGTACTTTGCCTGGATCTTGTTCACGGTGACGGTGAAGATCGCCTCTTTGCCCGCGAGATCAGGGGAATTCGGATAAGGATCCGGGAACCTGGTCGTGACGTCCCTCGTCTCGCCCTTCTTCGCACCGATGAGGCCTTCCTCGAAGCCCTCGATGAATCTGCCGGAGCCGATCTCCAGGTCGAAGCCCTTCGCGGTGCCGCCGTCAAATGCGACGCCGTCGATCTTGCCTTCGTAGTCGATGTTGACGATGTCGCCTTCCTCAACGGTGTCGCGGTCCGTCAGCTCGGCGAGCTGCGAGTCCTGCTCCAGCATGAGCTGCACCTGCTGCTCGATCATCTCATCCGTGACGACCGACAGGTCCGCGTAAGCGGTAAGGGAACTGTAATCCGCCACCTCCACATATTCATCCGGATCGTAGTAATTGCTGTACGCGTTCTTCGGATAATGCGCATACGGGCTCTGCTCCGTCCCGTCTTCCGCAGCGGCATCCGCCGTCTGCTCCGCTTCCGCCGCGGGCGCCGCAGCGCCTTCCTGGTCTTTGTTTCCGCAGGCGCTAAGCGAGACCGCTGAGATCAGCAGCGCCGCGCACAGGATTCTTCCGGCAAGTCTTTTTTTCACGTTCTTCCTCCTTTTATGCCCTCAGCCGCACGCCACAAAAAAAGTGCCATGCGGCCACAGCTTCTTAACACATGTATCAAAGTTTACCACAACTGCATGTGAGATTCCATTCCGCGTCTGTGAACATTTTCTGTCCTTTTCGGGGTGCGCGGACCACCGCGTCCCGGTCGTAAGTCAGTTGTAAGTAATTGGAAAGAATGATAGAATTGAAAAGCTGAACTGACAGACTTCCGTCGTAAAGACGGTCACTATCCGGAGGTAAATCTTTGAATACCGTTACGATCATCTTACTCGTCATCCTCGTCATCCTGATCGGCGTCCTGATCGCCCTGTATTTCACCGGAAAGCGCATGCAGAAGAAGCAGGCGGAGAACCAGGCCCAGATCGACGCGATGAAGCAGCCCGCCACGATCCTCGTCATCGACAAGAAGATGATGAAGTTAAAGGACTCCGGGCTTCCGGAGGCAGTGACGAGCCAGGCGAACTTCCTGATGCGCCGCCAGAAGATGCCCATGGTCAAGGCGAAGGTCGGCCCGCAGATCGTCACGCTCGTCTGCGACCAGAACATCTACGACCAGATCCCGCTGAAGACCAACGTCCGTGCGATGATCAGCGGCATCTACATCGTCGAAGTGCACAGCGTCAAGGGCGGCAAGCCGCTCCTGAAGCCGGAGAAGAAGAAAAAGGGCAAGTTCGGCCAGATGGTCGAGAAGCTCCAGGAGAAGGCGGGCGCAAAGCCTTACTGAGAACTGAATGCTCATGTAAAAACCGCGGCACATGGCCGCGGTTTTTTTATGCGTCAGTACTTCTCGATGTCGACCGTCCGCGCCGACAGGATCCCGTAGCGGATGATCATGTTGGCGAAGGTCTTGAACTTGTCCGCCATATCGCTGACGTAGAACTCGTACTGGCCGCCCTCGCCGAGCGCCGGGCGCCCGTCCGCCAGCATGTTCTTCTGCGCGAGCAGGTTCTTCAGCTCCCGCGCCGTCTCGTACGCCGGGTCGACGAGCTTCACGCCCTCTCCCATCGTGCGGCCGATCGTCCCGCGGATCAGCGGGTAGTGCGTGCACCCGAGGATGAGCGTGTCGATCCCGCGGTTGCACAGTTCCTCCAGGTATCTCCTCGCGATCTCGTCCGTGACCGGGTCCTCCCAGAGTCCCTCCTCGACGAGGGGGACGAACAGCGGGCAGGAGCGGCCGATCACTTCCGCGTCTGGAACGCGGCTGAGGATCGCCTTCTGGTAGGCTTCACTGCCGATCGTGGACGCCGTCCCGATGACGCCGATCTTCTTGTTGCCGGTCGCCGCGGCCGCGGAATCCGCGCCCGCCTCGATCACGCCCAGGATCGGTACGGGGCAGCTCTCCCTCAGCGCCGGGAATGCCTGCGCGCTCGCCGTGTTGCACGCGACGGCGATCGCCTTGACGTTCTGCTGGATCAGGAACCGGACGATCTGCTCCGAGAACTTGGTCACGGTCTCCTTCGACTTGTTGCCGTACGGCACGCGCGCTGTGTCGCCGAAGTAGACGATCCTCTCGTCCGGCATCTGCTTCATGATCTCACGGACGACCGTGAGTCCGCCGATGCCGGAATCAAAGACGCCGATCGGCAGGTTCTTTATCTGCTGCGTATCTGTCTGCAAATCTATACCTCGCGCTTCGCGATCTGTTCCAGGATCGTCGTCTCCTGATTGTCGATGTGCACGCTGGAGGCCTTGGCCGCCCTCTCTTCGTCTCCCTCGATGATCGCTTCCGTGATCGCCTTGTGCTCTGCGACGAGGCGGTCGTACGCGAAGTCGTCCTTGATGTACTCGAAGCGGTAGCGGTAGACCTGGTCCGCGAGCGTGCGCAGGATCTCCACGAGCTTGCGGTTTCCGGAGGCCTTCGCGATGATGTCGTGGATCTCGACGTCCGCGCTCGCGATCCGGATCTTGTCTCCGCTGCGAATGCTCTCCTCAAAGGAATCGCAGGCGGCTCTCAGGAGCTTCTTGTCCTCTTCGCCGATCCGCTGCGCCGCGAGACGCGCGCTCAGGATGTCCAGGTCCCTTCTCAGCTCCAGGACGTCCTTCATGTCCTTCTCCGAGATCGGGGCCACCGTCGCGCCGCTGCCGCGGTGGATCGTCACAAGTCCTTCTTTTTCCAGTTTGCGGATCGCTTCCCGGATCGGCGTTCTGCTCGTGCCCAGGAGCTTGCCGAGGCGGATCTCCGTGAGATGCTCGCCCGGCTTGAAGCCTCCCGAAAGGATCTGCTTGCGGAGCGTCAGGTAGACGGCCTCCCGAAGCGGAATATCGGGGTTCTGGTCCAGTGCGATGTCCTTCCCCAGGGGAATCTCTCTTTCTGTCATGATCTTCTCCTTTTCAGTTTCAGATCTCGTATATGAATCCTGTTTTATAGACACGGAGGCCGGGCAGCTCCTTTTCCCCTGCAAGGAGCTCCGCCGTCTTCCATGCCTTTTTCACATCATCAAACAGCGCGAAAACTGTCGGGCCGCTGCCCGTCATCCGCGCCGCCAGCGCTCCGCCTTCCATGCAGATCTCCTCGATCCTTCCGATCTGCGGAACTTCGGGCGCCGTCACCGTCTCCAGCACGTTGCGGCACTCTCTGGCCATCGCACCCGCGTCATTCGCGCGGATCGCGGCGAGCATCGCCTCCGTGTCCGGATGCTGAATTGCCTCCGCGGGAAGGCTGTCGTACCGGCGGTAGATTCCCCCGGTCGAGGCTCCCGCCTCCGGCTTTGCGATCAGTACCTGCATCTGCGGCGCGTCCGGAAGCGCCATCAGGATCTCCCCGATCCCCTCGCAGAGCTTCGTGCCGCCGGCGAGGCAGTAAGGAATATCCGCGCCGAGCGTCACGGCCAGTTCCTGCAATCTGCTGAGGCTGCAGTCCAGTCCGTACAGGTCCCGGATGCACAGCATGACCGCGGCCGCATCCGTGCTGCCGCCTGCCATTCCCGCCGCCATCGGGATCCTCTTGTCAAGTGAGATCGTGAGCCGGTCCGTGAGAGAAAAGGCGCCGCACATCAGCCGCGCGGCCCTGACCGCCAGATTGTCCTCCCCTGCGGGGAGCGCCGGATCGTCTGTGATGAGCGTGATCTCCGGAGCCGGCCCTTCGCCGGCAGGCGCGGCATCTGTTCCCCGCCCTTCGCCGGAATTTTCTCTCGTCACAGTAATGGTATCATAAATGCCGATCGTCTGCATGACCGAGGAGAGCAGATGGTATCCGTCCTCCCTGCGCCCCGTGACGTCCAGGGTCAGGTTGATCTTGGCATATGCTTTTCTCGTGACTGCATCCGGCTTCATTCTCATTATCTCACTGCTCCCGTCAGGTCGCTGATTCTTTCGATCCCGTGGCGGATCATGTAATCCTTCATGCCGTCGATCACGCTGACCGCCGTCGCCGGCTCGTGAAAAGTCATACAACCGACAGCCACGGCTGTCGCTCCCGCCAGGATAAACTCGAGCGCGTCCTCCGCCGATCCGATGCCGCCCATGCCGATCACCGGGATCTTCACTGCCTGCGCGGCCTGGTAGACCATGCGCACCGCGACGGGCCGGATCGCCGGGCCGGACAGGCCGCCCGTGCGGTTCGCGAGGACAAACGTCCTGCGCTCCACGTCGATCTTCATGCCGAGCAGCGTGTTGATGAGCGAGACCGCGTCCGCGCCGCCAGCCTCCGCCGCGCGCGCCATCTCCGCGATGTCGGTCACGTTCGGCGTCAGCTTCATGATGACCGGCTGCTTCGCGATGCGCTTGATCCGCTGCGTCACGTCCATGAGGCTGTCCGCGTTCTGGCCGAACTGGATCGCGCCCGCCTTCACGTTCGGGCAGGACACGTTGATCTCGAGGAGGTCCACAGGCTCATCGGAGAGCCGCTCCACCACTTCCAGATACTCTTCCACCGTGTGGCCGCAGACGTTGACGATGACGCGCGGGCCATCCCCGACCGCATCCGCCGCAGCCTTTGTGCGATAGTTCGAGAGAAAAGCGAGATCCCTCTCACAGAACACTTCCACGCCCGGGTTCTGCAGCCCGATCGCGTTCAGCATTCCCGAAGGAGTCTCCGCGACGCGCGGTGTGGGGTTGCCCTCCCACGGCACTGCCGACACACCCTTCGTCACGACCGCGCCAAGCTTCGAGAGGTCGACGAAGTCGCTGTATTCCATTCCTGAGCCGAACGTCCCGGAAGCCGTCATCACCGGATTCTGCAGGCGGACGCCGCCGATCTCGACGGACAGGTCCGGCATATTTTCAATGTTGTTTTTATCAGTATTCATGGGATCCTCCCGGGATCGAACAGGCTTGATGCCTGGGAATATCTTTTTCTGCGCAGCTGCTCAGTACTGCCCGAAGCGCTTGCTGCGGTGGACATCTGTTCAGATATCTACATATTTCGCGTTGAACACGGGTCCCTCGGTGCAGATCCTGGTGTTCTTCACGTGGGAGTGCTCGTCTTCCCTGGTCGTCTTCGCCACGCAGCCGAGGCAGGCGCCGACGCCGCAGGCCATTCTCTCCTCCAGGGAGATGTAGCAGGCGATCCCCTCCTGCGCCGCATACGCCTTGACCGCGCGCAGCATGGGCATCGGGCCGCAGGCGCAGATCGCGTCCGCGCGGATGCCTTCCTGCTTCACCGCGGTGAGGACGTTTCCCTTCGTTCCGACGCTGCCGTCTTCCGTCGCGATGAAGACCTGCGCGTATTTCTCGAATTCCTCGCGGAGAAACATCTGTGCGTCCCGGTAGCCGAGGACTGTGATCACGGGCGACTGGTCCTTTTCTTCCCCGCTATTAAGAGCGCTCAGCTGCTTCGCCAGAAGGAGCATGGGCGGGATGCCGATTCCGCCGCCGAGCAGAAGCACTCGCTTGTTCTTCAGCTCTTCCACGGGATATCCGTTGCCGAGGATCCCAAGGATCTGCGTCTCTTCTCCGGCTTTCAGGCCCGCGATCTCAGCGGTGCCCTTTCCGGCGACGCGGTAAACGAGCCGGAGCTCCTTCTCATCCCCGCTGTCACAGATGCTGATCGGCCGGGGGAGCAGCATGGCGCCGTCGCCCGTGTAGACGCCGACGAACTGGCCCGGGCGGGCCGCTGAGGGCAGCTCGGGAACGCGCAGCTCGAGGCTGCGGATGCCCGGCGCGAGCGTCTCGTGCCGCAGCACTTCCGCTCTCATTTTCTGTTTCCGAATGGCAGTTTCTGTCATGTTCGGTTCCTCGTTGTGTTTTTGTTCGTGGCCCCTCATCCGGTGAGGTTCACGCCTTGTTTTCTTTCGAAACGTGCGCGTTGTAGGTGTCCTGGATCAAGCTGCGGACGCGCTCCGGCAGTTCCTTCTGGTCCTGTCTCGATATGCCCGCCGTCTCGATCGGCTCGCCGTAGATGATCGTGGCCTTCGCGGGGCGGATCGCCGGGAAGTGCGCCTCAAAGATCTCCCTCGTCCCGATGATCGTGACGGGCACGATCGGGGCGCCGGCCTTGGTCGCGATCTTGAAGCTGCCGGCGTGGAATTCCTGCAGCTGCCCGGGCTCGTGGTTTCGCGTGCCCTCCGGGAAGATCAGGATCGAGATGCCTTCCTTGATCTCCTCGATCGCCTTCAGGACGACTTCCAGGCCCTTGCGCACGTCGGACCGGTCAAGGAAAAGGCAGTAGATGCGCCGCATCCAGGTTGCGAGCAGCGGCACCTTTTCGAGCGAGACCTTGGCGACGATGCCCGTCAGGCTCCGCACGTTCGCGCCGAAAAGCACGATGTCAAAGATGCTGTTGTGGTTGGCGATGTAGAGGACCGCGCGGTCCTCCGGAATGTTCTCCGCGCCGATGATCTCCGCCTTGCAGCCGGACAGAAACCAGACCATCCGGAAGCCGAAGCGGACGAAGCGCATGCTCAGCTCGTCTTTCTTCTTCCGGTCCCCCCGGAGAAACAGATCCTGATAGAGCATGACGAAAATGCCGACGATCAGGAAAATGACGACGGCCAGAAGGACGATGATCATGCGAATAATGCCCATGTATTCTTTCTTCCTCTCACTAAAGCAATTATAATCAAAGATTATAGATACTATACCATAAACCAAAAATCCCGGCACAGACACACCGCCGCGTGCGCTGAGGAATGACTAACTGGAAATCGGAGGTACCTATGCTTCTTATCAAGAACGGCACAATTATCGACCCCGCCGCCGGAACCATGCAAAAAGGCGACATCCTCGCCGCAAGCGGAACGATCATTTCCATAGAAGATGCGATCACACCGGAAGACGCGGCAGCTGCAGCAAGCGCAGCCGGGGCAGACGCAACGGAGGCCCTCACGGTCATCGACGCGGCAGGCCTGTGCGTCGCGCCGGGACTGATCGACACGCACGTCCACTTCCGCGATCCGGGCTTCCCCGCAAAGGAGACCATCGAGACCGGGGCGCGCGCAGCAAAGCGCGGCGGCTTCACGACCGTCATCATGATGGCCAACACGAATCCTTCCATCGACAGTGTGGAAGTGCTGCAGGACGTCCTGCAGCGCGGGCAGGCGACCGGCATTCACGTCCTCTCCTGCTGCAACGTCACTAAAGAGATGCACGGAAAGGAGCTGACCGACATGGAAGCGCTCGCCGCGGCCGGCGCGGCAGGCTTTACGGATGACGGTATTCCCGTCCTGGACGGCGAACTGCTCGAGAAGGCTCTTGTGAAAGCGGCTGCCCTGGATCTGCCGGTCAGCCTGCACGAAGAAGATCCCGCATATATCACGAATCCCGGCGTGACCTCCGGCGGCCCCGCCGCCGCGTTTCTCGGCCTCACCGGCGCCTCTCCCGAAGCGGAGATCACGATGATCCGCCGCGACGTCGAGATCGCGCTGCGGACCGGCGCCTCCCTGTGCATCCAGCACATCAGCACCGCGGAGGGCGTGGAGCTCGTGCGGGACGCGCAGCGCCGCGCTGCAGGGACCGGCGCCCGGATCCACGCTGAGGCGACGCCGCACCACTTTTCCCTGACGGAACAGGCGGTGATCGAAAAGGGGACGCTCGCCCGCGTCAACCCGCCGATCCGCACGGAGCGCGACCGCCTCGCGATCATCGAGGGACTCTGCGACGGCACGATCGACCTCATCGCGACCGACCACGCGCCGCACACGGAGGAGGAGAAGGCAAGACCCTTTTCCAAAGCGCCCAGCGGCATGATCGGCCTCGAGACGTCGCTCGGGCTCGGCATCCGCGAGCTCGTGCAGAAGGGATATCTCACGCTCCCGGAGCTGATCCGCAAGATGACGCTGAATCCGGCGCAGGTCTATCACCTTCCCGCCGGCCGCATGGAAAAAGGGAGTCCCGCCGATCTCGTCCTCTTCTCCCCGGAAGAGACGTGGACCGTCCGTACCCCCTTTGCCTCAAAAGCCTCTAACTCCCCCTTCATCGGGGAAGAGCTTCCCGGCGCGATCCATTACACCATCGCGTCCGGTGAAGTTGTCTATTCTGTATAATCTCAGATCCCGTTCACCACATTCGCAGGCCTTCCGCCGGCCGCGACCGTCTCGAACGCGGTCCAGATATTCGCGTGCCCGCGGCGGAACGTGCTCCTCGTGACGCCCGCGATGTGCGGCGAAAAGACGATCCTGCGCGCCGCCTCCTCCGGAAGATGCAGGAGGACGTGGTCCGCCGGCACCGGCTCCGGCGACACAGTGTCGAGCCCGGCGCCCGCGATCCAGCCTTCCGTCAGCGCCTCTTTCAGCGCCTCATTGTCCACGATCTCGCCGCGCGCCGTGTTGATGAGGAGCGCCGCCTTTTTCATGCCGCGCAGGAACTCCCTGTCCACCATTCCCGTCGTCTCCGGCGTGACCGGCACGTGAATGCTGATGATGTCGCATTCCTTCTTCATCTCATCCGGCGTCATGTAGGTGACGCCGAGCTTCGCCTCGGTCTCCGCATCGCGCCTGTGCGAAGCGTAATACGCGACCTTGCAGCCGAACGCGTTCAGGCGCTTCGCCGTCTCCCGCGCGATATTGCCGAAGCCGATCAGGCCGACCGTGCAGTCCCCGAGTTCCGGGATCTGTCCCATCATGGAAGTCTTCATCCCGATCTGCTTCCCTGCGAGGACCGCCTCGTTCCCCGCAATCGCGCTGCGCTGCAGCATGAGCATCAGCATCACCGCGTGCTCCGCCACTGCCTGCGCGTTGATCCCTGCATTGTTGCAGACCGGGATCCCGCGCGCCGCGGCCGCGGCGCAGTCGATGCCGTTGTAGGCGACGCCCTCCGAGTGGATGACCTTCAGGTTCGGCATGCCGTCGATGAGCTCCGCGGAGACCTTTGCGATCGCGTCCGCCGCGAGGAAGTCCGCGTCGCCGCCCGCCTGCAGGAGCTCCGCATCCGGCGTGCCGAGCGGCATAAAGACCTTCTCCAGCTCCCGCACGAACGGCGTGTCCGGCATGAACTTCTCATACCTTTTTCTGTCAGCGATGATCAGTGCCTTCATAATCTGTCTTTCTCCTTCGTGACCGGATGGGCAGACTGCCTCCATCCGATGTCCGTCAGCCTCACGTGCAGACATGGTCTTCACGTTCGGCCTTATCGCTTAAAGAGCCGGCCGGAAACGGCATACCCGCTCGCTTCCGGCCGGCTCTTCGCATACAGTTCTTACTTCAGGGATCTTCCGTTGTAGTTGATCAGGCAGCCGTCCAGAATGATCTGGCGCTCCTCATCGGTGAGCGCGCCGAGCGACACCGTGAACGGTGCGGGTGCGGCGTCATCCGTAGTGATCACGTATCCGGTGATCGTCTCTGCCTTCTCTTCCACCGCCCCCCGGATCTGCGGGAAGAAGACGATGCCTTCCTTCGCGAACGGGATCTGAGCCTGCGTGAGATCCGCACCTTCCGGCGCGGGCAGCACGAACGGGAGCATGCCCCAGTTGATGACGTTCGAGCGGTATCTCTTCGTCGCATATTCAAACGCGAAGTTCGCCCAGCCGCCGAGCACCTTCTGGCAGGAAGCCGCCTGCTCTCTCGCGGAGCCGTCGCCCGGCTTCACCGCGAAGATCGCGGAACCGACGCCGATCGTGTCGTGGCTGACGCCCTCGAAATTCGCCTTGATCTTCTGCACGTAAGGAGCGAGGAACGGCACTGCCTTTACGGCGCAGCCGCCCGCCTCCAGCGCCTCCTGCGCCTTGTGGATCTCCTTGGAGAGCGGCACGTAGTCGGGCGCTTTCCTGGACAGCGTGAACTCCGCGAGTCCGAGCGGATTCGAGCGGTAAGAGCTCGTCTCGCCGGACGGGATCAGCTCGTCCGTCGTCGTCACGGGATCGTGGATCTCCGCGGTGATCTGCAGGATCAGGTTCTCCGGCAGCGGAGACATCTTCGGCCAGTCTTTGATGTTCGGGCCGAGCTGGAGCTCCTGCTCCGGATCCGCAACGCCGTGGGAGTCGAAGACGCGGCGGTCGTAGATTCCCTTGTCGAAGTGATAGTCGTAGACCGGGATGTCGCGGTCCAGATCCGTCGCCGCCGTGAGCATGCCCTTGTTCGCCGCGGTCGCCGCGATGGATCTCGCGTCCATCAGCGCGACGGAAGCGACCTGGCCGTTCTGGATCTTCGAGCCTTCGCGGTTCGGGAAGTTGCGCGTCGAGTGGCGGATCGAGAACGCGTTGTTGGCCGGCGTGTCGCCCGCACCGAAGCAGGGGCCGCAGAACGCGGTCTTGATGACGGCGCCGGTCTCCAGGATCTTCGCGGCACAGCCGTTTCTCACGAGTTCCATGTAGATCGGCATGGATGCCGGGTAGACGCTCAGCGTGAACTTGTCGTTGCCGATCGAAGCGCCGTCCAGGATCTCAGCTGCGGCGCACAGGTTCTCGAAACCGCCGCCCGCGCAGCCCGCGATAATTCCCTGCTCGACCAGCAGGTTTCCGTTCACGATCTTGTCCTTCAGGGAGTAATCCACGTCCGCGCCGAAGGACACCTTCGCGCGCTCTTCGGTCTCATGCAGGTAATCCGTGAGGTTCGCCTTGACCTCGTCGATCGGATACGCCTTGCTCGGGTGGAACGGCATTGCGATCATCGGACGGATCTTCGAGAGGTCGACCATGATGACGCCGTCGTAATACGCGCCGGCTGTGGGATGCAGCTCCGCGTAGTCCTGCGGCCTGCCGTGGACCGTGTAATATTTCTGAATCTCTTCGTCGGTCTCCCAGATCGAGGAGAGGCAGGTCGTCTCCGTCGTCATGACGTCGATGCCGATTCTGAAATCCGCGGAGAGCGACGCGATGCCGGGGCCCACGAATTCCATGACCTTGTTCTTGACGAAGCCGTTGTCAAACACCGCGCCGACCAGTGCGAGCGCCACGTCCTGCGGGCCGACGCCGCGCTGCGGCGCCCCCGTGAGGCAGACGGCAATCACGTCCGGCTTCGCGATGTCATAGGTCTGTCCGAGGAGCTGCTTGACCAGCTCCGGTCCGCCCTCGCCCACCGCCATGGTGCCGAGCGCGCCGTATCTTGTATGGGAGTCCGAGCCGAGGATCATGGCTCCGCCCTCCGCCATCATCTCTCTCGCGTACTGGTGAATGACCGCGAGATGCGGAGGAACGTAGACGCCGCCGTATTTTCTCGCCGCGGTGAGGCCGAAGACGTGGTCGTCCTCGTTGATCGTCCCGCCGACCGCGCAGAGCGAGTTGTGGCAGTTCGTCAGCATGTAGGGAATCGGGAACGAAGTCAGGCCCGATGCCCGCGCCGTCTGGATGATGCCAACGTAAGTGATGTCATGGCTCGTCAGCTTGTCGAACTTGATCCTGAGCATATCGCTGCCGTCTTCCGAAGGCCCGTATGCCGTCTTCTCAGTGTCGTGCGCGGACAGGATCTTCGCCGCCATCGTGCGGCTTTTCGCCTCCCGCTTCGACGCCGCGACGCCCGCTGCCGCGAGCTGTGCCGCCGCTTCCGCGCCGTCTGTCACGAAGTTTCCGTTTCCGAGATAGTACGCTCCCTCTTTCTGCAATGAGATCATATTCGTGTCCCCTTTTCACTCAAAAGATGCGTTTTTGAGGCTTTTCGCCCATGTAATACAGATTTTAACACAGATCAACAGCCGCATCTACATCTTTGTATACAATTATACAAAAGCCGGTGCCACATCCCTGCAGCACCGGCTGTTCTTACGTTATGATCTGTGCCGATCCGGCATTATTTCTCCGTCTTTTTCTTGCTTGCACGGGACGCCGGAAGCTTCACCTTCTGCAGATGCCAGATGTCGCGCACATACTCCTCGATCGTGCGGTCGGAGGAGAACTTGCCGACGTGTGCGGTCTGCAGGATCGCCATCTTCGCCCACTTCTTCGTGTGGCGGTACGCCTCCTCGACGCGCTTCTGCGCATCGGCATAAGAAGCGAAATCCTTCAGGATAAAGTATCTGTCCGCCGGATCATAGCCGTTCGAGTGCAGCAGGGAATCGTACAGCGGGCGGAACAGGTCCGGATCGCCCTTCGAGTACGTGCCGTTGATGAGCTGCGTGAGCACCATGCGAACGTTCTGGTCCTCGTTGAAGATCTGCATCGGATCGTAGCCGCCGTAGCGCTCGTAGTGCATGACCTCGTCGGAGGACAGGCCGAAGATGAACGCGTTCTCCTCGCCGACTTCCTCGACGATCTCGACGTTCGCGCCGTCCATGGTGCCGATCGTCACTGCGCCGTTCAGCATGAACTTCATGTTGGACGTGCCGGAAGCCTCCTTGGAGGCTGTGGAGATCTGCTCGGAGACGTCTGCCGCCGCGATGATGATCTCCGCGTTGGAGACGCGGTAGTCCTCGATGAAGACGACTTTGATCTTGTCGTCGATCGACTCGTCGTTGTTGATCACTTCCGCGACGGAGTTGATCAGCTTGA
>DJXE01000183.1:17215-24762 GCA_002449595.1 Lachnospiraceae bacterium UBA7012 | reverse complement strand
TTGATCAGCTTGATGGTCAGCTTCGCGGTCTTGTAGCCCGCCGCCGCCTTCGCGCCGAAGATGAACGTGCGCGGATACAGATCCATGTCAGGATTCGCCTTCAGCTCGTTATAAAGGGCCATGACGTAGAGGATCCTGAGCAGCTGTCTCTTGTACTCGTGAAGGCGCTTGACCTGCACGTCGAAGATCGAGCGGGGATCGACGTCGATGCCGTTGTGCTCTTTGATGTACTTCGCGAGGCGCACTTTGTTCTTGTACTTGATGTGCATGAACTCTTTCTGCGCCTTCGGGTCGTCGGCATAGACTGCGAGGTTCTCCATGTGCGGCAGATCCGTGATCCACTCGTCGCCGATGTGGTCCGTGACCCAGTCCGCGAGCAGCGGGTTGCCGTGCAGCAGGAATCTTCTCTGCGTGATGCCGTTGGTCTTGTTGTTGATCTTGCCGGGGAACATCTCGTTGAAGTCCGCGAGTTCGCGCTTCATGAGGATCTCCGTGTGCAGCCTTGCGACGCCGTTGACGGAGAAGCCGGCCACGATCGCGAGGTTCGCCATGCGGACCTGTCCGTCGTAGACGATCGCCATCTTGCGGATCTTTTCCCTGACGTCGACGCCGTGCATGCCGTCGTACTTCGCGTGGATCTGCGCCTCAAACCGGTGCGCGATCTCTTCGACGATCTGGTAGATTCTGGGAAGAAGCTGTGAGAAAAGCTCGATCGGCCACTTCTCAAGAGCTTCCGCCATGATCGTGTGGTTCGTGTAAGCGCAGCACTTCGTCGTGACATCCCACGCCTCGTCCCAGGTCAGCTCGTGCTCGTCCATGAGGATGCGCATCAGTTCCGGGATCGCCAGCGTCGGGTGCGTGTCGTTGAGCTGGAAGACGTATTTCTCAGGCAGCTTTCTCAGATCCTTGTGGCCGGATTCCAGATACTTCTGGATCACGCACTGGATCGAAGCGGAGACGAAGAAATACTGCTGCTTCAGGCGCAGCTCCTTGCCCTGCATGTGGTCGTCGCAGGGATAGAGGACGTCGCAGATCGTGCGCGCGAGGTTCTCCTGCTCCACTGCCTTCTGGTAGTCGCCCTTGTCGAAGGACTCCAGGTGGAACAGCTCGACGGGCTCCGCATCCCAGATGCGCAGCGTGTCGACGAAGCCGTTGCCGTAGCCGATGACCGGGAGATCGTACGGGACAGCCTTGACTGCCGCATAGCCTTCCTGCTTGAACATCGTCCTGCCGTCCTTGCCGGGATACGTCGTGACGTAGCCGCCGAAGTGGATCTCCTGCTGGTACTCGGGCCTGCGCAGCTCGAGCGGGTTGCCGTTCGCGAGCCAGTTGTCCGGCACTTCGACCTGGTAGCCGTCCTTGATCTTCTGCTTGAACATGCCGTAGTGGTAGCGGATGCCGCAGCCGTACGCCGCGTAGTTCAGGGTCGCGAGAGAGTCGAGGAAGCAGGCGGCAAGCCTTCCGAGGCCGCCGTTGCCGAGCGCCGCATCCGGCTCCTCGTCTTCGATCGCGTTGATGTCGAAGCCGAGCTCCTTGAGCGCTTCCTTCACTTCCTTGTAAGCGCAGAGGTTGATCGCGTCGTTGCCGAACGCGCGCCCCATCAGGAATTCCATGGACAGGTAGATGACCTTCTTGGGATCCTGCTGGTCAAACGCCTTCTGCGTCTTCATCCAGCAGTCGATGATCTGGTCCTTTAACGCGAACGCGGAGGCCTGGAACACCTGCTGCTTCGTCGCCTCTTTCATCGTGCGGCGGAACATGGTCCTGACGTTATACTCCACGCTTCTCTTAAACAGGTCTTTGTCGAATACGTATTGGGGTCTTTTTATCATAAATTCTTTCCCTTCCCGGCGTTACTTCTTCTCGACGCCGATCGTCACCTTTTCTCCGTTGATATCCCAATCTTTCTGTATGGCGAGCGCCGCATCCTTCTCCACCTTGTCCGCGAGCACCTTGCCCGTGATCGCAGCGGCGTTCTTTTCCGCAACGTCGTAGAGCGCGTCGTTTCCGGAGAGGCTGACGCGAATGCGGTCCATCACCTCGAAGCCCGAATCTTTGCGCATTGTCTGGATCTTGCTGATGAGCTCGAGCACATAGCCCTCTTCCACCAGCTCCGGCGTCAGGTTCGTATCCAGAATCACTGTGACCTTGCCGTCTTCCTGCGTGACCATGCCTTCCTTCTGGACCGTCTCGACAAGGAGATCGTCCTCGGTCAGCTCCACAGGAGCGCCGTTCACTTCAAACTTCAGCGCGCCTTCTTCCTTCAGCTGCGCCATCGCAGCGCTGCCGTCGACAGAAGAGAGATATGCGCGGATCCCGCCGAGGAGCTTGCCGTACTTCGGGCCGACGGTCCGCAGCTGCGGCTTGAAGCTGTATCCGATGAGTCCGGACACGTCGTCCGTGAACTCGAGTTCCTTCACGTTCAGCTCACTCGTGATGATATCCGTAAAGAAGCCGTCCAGCTTCATCTGCGCCTTGACCAGCATCTTTGCGAGCGGCTGGCGGTTCTTTCTGGAAGAGAGATTTCTGCAGGCGCGGCCGAGCACGACGATCCTGAGGACTTCGTCCATGGAAGCCTCGAGCGCCGCGTCGATCTGCGCTTCGTTCACTGCCGGGAAGTCGCACAGGTGGACGCTCTCCGGCGCGTTCTTGTCGACCGTCCGGACGATGTTCTGGTAGATCTCCTCCGTCATGAACGGGATGAATGGCGCCGCGCACTGGCACACGGTCTTCAGAGCCGTGAAAAGGGTCATATACGCGTCGATCTTGTCCTGTTCCATGCCCTTTGCCCAGAAGCGGTCGCGGCAGCGGCGGACGTACCAGTTGCTCATGTCGTCGACGAACTCCTCGAGGACGGCAGCAGCCTCCGGGATCTTGTAGACGTCAAGATTCCTGTCGACGTTCTTTACCATCGAGTTCATCTTCGAGAGCAGCCACTTGTCCATGACAGGCAGGCTCTCATAATTCAGCTCGTACTTCGTGGGATCGAACTGGTCGATCTCCGCGTAGAGCGTGTAGAAGGCATAGGTGTTCCAGAGCGTGCCGAGGATCTTCCTCTGGCCTTCCAACACGGCGTCGCCGGAGAATCTCTTCGGCAGCCACGGTGCGCTGTTCGTGTAGAAGAACCAGCGGATGGCGTCCGCGCCGTACTGCTCCAGCGCTTCCATCGGGCTCACCGCGTTGCCTTTGCTCTTGGACATCTTCTCGCCGTCTTTGTCGAGGACGAGGCCCATGACGATAACGTTCTTGAATGCAGGTTTGTTGAACAGGAGGGTCGCCTCCGCGTGCAGGGAGTAGAACCATCCTCTCGTCTGGTCGACGGCTTCAGAGATGAAGGCCGCGGGGAACTGCTTTTCAAACAGCTCCTTGTTCTCAAAAGGATAGTGGAGCTGCGCATAAGGCATCGCTCCGGAGTCGAACCAGCAGTCGATGACTTCCGGCACGCGCTTCATCGCGCCGCCGCACTCGCACTTCACAATGCAGTCGTCGACGTAAGGTCTGTGCAGCTCGATGTGCTCCGCGTTCGGATCGCCGGTCAGCTCCGCGAGCTCCTTACGGCTGCCGATCGAGATCTGTTTGCCGCAGTCCGGGCACTCCCAGATATTGAGAGGAGTTCCCCAGTAGCGGTTTCTCGAGATCGCCCAGTCCTGGATATTCTCAAGCCAGTTGCCGAAGCGGCCTTCGCCCATCGTCGGCGGGACCCAGTTGATCTCTTTGTTGTTGCGCACGAGGTCGTCCCTGACTTCCGTCATGCGGATGAACCAGGACTCTCTCGCGTAGTACAAAAGAGGCGTGTTGCAGCGCCAGCAGTGCGGATAGTCGTGCTCGAACTTCGGCGCCGAGAAGAGCAGGCCTCTCGCGGACAGCTCTTTGATGA
This sequence comes from Lachnospiraceae bacterium UBA7012, assembly GCA_002449595.1. Taxonomy (GTDB): domain Bacteria; phylum Bacillota; class Clostridia; order Lachnospirales; family Lachnospiraceae; genus CAG-791. The sequence goes on along the minus strand of DJXE01000183.1, from coordinate 20,885 downwards.
CTTCAGGATCCGCGCTGATCGCGCCTTTATCCATCTCATCCTTTGTGGGCTTGCAGCGCATGCCCGCAAAAGGAGTCTCCGCCTTCATGCAGCCCTTTTCATCGACCATCTGCACGAAGGGAGCATCGTACTTCCTGCCAACGCGCGCGTCGTCTTCACCGAAGGCCGGCGCGATGTGGACGATGCCGGTACCGTCGGTCATGGTGACGTAGTCGTCGCAGTAGACGAAGAAGGCCTTCTTATGCTGCTTTTCCACGACTTTCGCGGCGCACTCATACAGGGGCTCGTATTCCTTGTACTCAAGGGCTTTGCCGGGCATCGTCTCGAGGACTTCATAAGCCTTGCCGGGCGCGATGCCGTTCACGCCTTCGCCGCCTTCCGGATTCTTCTCCGCGAGCGGGGAAAGAACAGTGTCCAGAAGCTCCTGCGCCATATAGTAGACGCAGCCGTCCGCCGCCTTCACTTTCGCGTAGGTGTCTTCCGGGTTCACGCAGAGCGCGATATTGGAGGCCAGCGTCCAGGGCGTCGTCGTCCACGCGAGGAAGTACGCGTCCTCGTCCTTCACCTTGAAGCGGACGATCGCGGATCTCTCCTTCAGCGTCTTATATCCCTGCGCGACCTCGTGAGAGGACAGCGGCGTTCCGCAGTGCGGGCAGTAAGGCACGACCTTGAAGCCCTTGTACAGAAGGCCTTTGTCCCAGATCGTCTTCAGCGCCCACCACTCGGACTCGATGAACTCGTCGTAGTAGGTGACGTACGGATTCTCCATGTCCGCCCAGAAGCCGACGTTCTCGGAGAATTCCTCCCACATGCCTTTGTATGTCCAGACGGACTCCTTGCACTTCTTGATGAAGGGTTCGATGCCGTAAGCCTCGATCTGGTCCTTGCCCTCGATGCCGATCTGCTTCTCGACTTCGAGCTCGACCGGGAGGCCGTGCGTATCCCAGCCGGCCTTGCGGGGCACTTCATATCCCTTCATCGCGCGGTAACGCGGGATGATATCCTTGATCGCACGCGTCTCCACGTGGCCGATGTGCGGCTGGCCGTTCGCGGTCGGCGGGCCGTCGTAGAACATATACATGGGACCGCCTTCGCGCGCCTTGACGCTCTTCTCGAAGATGCGGTTTTCGTCCCAGAACTTCCGGGTATTCCTCTCCCGCTCGACGAAGTGGAGATCGGGATTCACCTTCTTGTACATAGACTTCTCCTTGCTGTTCGTTTCGCTGCTTCCTTTTGCCCCTTACGGCAAAAAGGCGCACTGTTTATACACGTGCCACCCCGGCACATGTATAAACCCCTGCGTAATTTCGTCCATTCTATCACCATGTGAAAGATTTGTGAAGAGTTCCGTGCGCCGGCCGCGCGCGCCATCATTGATTGCACAGCGCCCAGAAGGCCACGGCGCTCGCTGCGGCGACGTTCAGAGAGTCGACGCCGGCTGCCATAGGAATCTTGACGGTGTAATCGCAGGCATCGATCGTGGACTGGAGCAGGCCTTCGCCTTCGTTGCCGAGCACGATTGCGAGCTTCTCCTCAGATGCCGGCCCCGGGTCGCTGACGGAGACCGAGCGGTCCGTGAGCGCCATCGCCGCGCTCTTATAGCCCAGTCTTCTCAGATACGCGATATATTCCGCCTCATGCGCGGGCGTCACTTCAGGGACTCCCTCGGCGATTTCTTTCTTTGCAGATGCCGGAACGTCCTCCCCGGTTTCCTTCTTTTTTGAAGCGAGGACTCCCTCGTCGATCTCTTTCTTTATATAAGAGGTGTTCGGGAGGTACGTCCACGGAATCTGGAACACAGTTCCCATGCCGACACGAACCGCGCGGCGCTGGAGAGGATCTCCGCAGCCGCCGGTGAGAAGGATCGTTCCGACACCGAGTGCCGCGGCGCTGCGAAAGATCGCGCCGACGTTGGTCGGATTGGTGACGCCTTCCAGGACCGCGATCCGGCGCGGCCAGCCGGCTGCCGCAAGGACGTCCTCCACGGACGGGAGCACTCTTCGCCGCATGGCACACAGGGCTCCGCCCGTCAGATGGTAGCCGACTGCCTTGTCGAGCACCGCCGCCTCCGCGGTATAACATGGGATGGCAGGCGCGTCTTCGCCAGCAGCAGTTCCATCCGCTTCCGGATCGCGCTCACCTGCGCCCGCTGCACGCCTGTCACCTGCGCCCGCTGCAGCTTCCGCTTCATAATCTTCAAGTACCGAAAGAAGCCCCGGCACTTTCTTCTCATCCGCGAAGAAAGAGAGGGGCTCATATCCTGCCCGGAGCGCGCGCGGGATGATCTTCAGGCTCTCGGCGATGAAGATTCCGGGCTCCGGCTCATAATAATGCCGCAGCTGCGGCTCGCTCACAGACGCGTAGATCTCAAGTTCCTTCGCGTCCGGGGAATCGATCTTAATTTCTTCTAATCTCATGTTCATTCCACAACTGACTTGTTATGAGATGAACCATGCCGACAGTGAGGGAACGCAGAGCGTTCCCTCACTGTCGCGGCATTCGCCGTATGCTCACAAACTGCCAGACATCCATACGGGAGCAAGCTCCCGATGTCCGTCTGGCAGTCTGTTCGCGCATGGCTCATCACTACGCGCATATCACCCAAGCTGGGCATTCGAGATCTCGTCCAGGAGCTGGCGCTTCGTGTCATACAGCTTCTGGGAGAGGTCGATGTAGACCTGGTGAGGGTTCGCGAGACGGCGGGATTCTTCCCAGAGCGTCTCCTGCTCTTCCAGGCAGTATTTCCGGATATCCATCGTCTTCGGGGAAGTGTAGACGCACTCGCCGCCGAGGAAGATCGGGACCATGATCTCGCGCAGTTCGAATTCGCCGGGCTTTAACCTCGTCTTCTTCCAGGTCTCCTGCGGGTCGAACATGAGCAGCGGCTCGTCCTCGGAGAAGTGCTCCTCCTCGAGGCAGATGATGTCGCCGATGATCTTGTGGTTCTGCTTTTCGTAGACGCGGACGATCTTCTTATTGCCCGGGTTCGTGACCTTTTCCGTGTTCTCGGAGAGCTTGATCTTGGGTGTGAAAGTGCCGTCCGGCATCTGGATCGCCGCCAGCTTGTACACGCCGCCGAAGGACGGGTTGTCCTTCGCCGTGATCAGGTGCGTGCCGACGCCCCAGGAATTGATGGCCGCTCCCTGCATCTTCAGGGAGAGGATCAGGTGCTCGTCCAGGTCGTTGGAAGCGGTGATCTTCGCCTGCGGGAAGCCGGCGTCATCGAGCATCTTGCGCGCCTTCTTGGAGAGGTAGGCGAGGTCGCCCGAATCCAGGCGAATGCCGATGTGGTCGAGCGGAAGCCCGTTGTCGCGCATGTACTCGAAGGTCTTGATCGCGTTCGGCACGCCCGACTTCAGGGTGTCATACGTATCCACGAGCAGCGTGCACGCCGTCGGATAGAGCTGCGCATAGGTCTTGAACGCTTCATACTCGCTGTCAAAGCTCATGATCCAGCTGTGTGCGTGCGTTCCCATAACCGGAACGTCGAACAGCTCGCCGCATAGGACGTTGGAAGTGCCCGCGCATCCGGCGATCACCGCGGCGCGCGCGCCGTACGTGCCGGCGTCCGGTCCCTGCGCCCTGCGGAGGCCGAACTCCATGATCGGATCGCCCTTCGCCGCGTAGCAGATGCGGGCGGCTTTCGTCGCGATCAGGCTCTGGTGGTTGA
>DJXE01000183.1:0-17144 GCA_002449595.1 Lachnospiraceae bacterium UBA7012 | reverse complement strand
TCTGGTGGTTGATGATGTTGAGGATCGCGGTCTCCACAAGCTGGGCCTGCATGACCGGCGCGACGACCTTGACGAGAGGCTCGCGCGGGAAGATCAGTGTTCCCTCCGGGATCGACCAGACGTCGCCGGTGAACTTGAACTCCGCGAGATAGTCGAGGAAGTCTTTATCGAAGATGCCGAGCCCGGCCAGGTAATCGATGTCCTGCTTGGAAAAGTGCAGTTCCTTGATGTATTTGATGAGCTGCTCCAGGCCCGCCATGACGGAGTAGCCGCCGCCGAACGGATTGACGCGGAAAAACGCGTCGAAGATGACCGTCTTGTCCTGGTCCTTGTGCTTGAAGTAGCCCTGCATCATCGTGAGTTCATAAAGATCTGTCAGAAGTGTCAGGTTCTGTCTGTCCATGATTTACCTACCTCGCTGAGGCAAAATCCGCGTATGCGGTTTTGCCGAATGCGGCACCCGGTGCGTCAGCACCGCCAGTGCAGTTTGAAAGTTCTGCATCAGCAGGACTTTCGAACCTTCTCCATAATCCGGGGCCGATCCGGCAAAAAGCCTTCTTCCGCCCCGTCAATCCTGCTTCAACATTAACAATCATACTACAACTCCGCAAATTGCGCGATATTCCGCGTTCAATACACAGACAGACGCATCCGGCAGCTGGAACAGCCAGCTGCCGGATGCGAGGAACAAGGAGGTAATATAAGGTATCGTACTTAAGCCTCTGAAGGTGTTATGCGAGTGCTGCTCCCACAACACTGCCCTGCCAATCATAATCCCGCAGCTGCGCCCTACCGCAGCTGCTCCGCCATATTCACGAGCAGATCCTCCGTCGCGGACAGCAGCATCTCCTCGTCCTTCACCATGAGGCCGGTGGGCTTGAAGGTGTACGTGAACGCCGGCACTCCCTTCGCCGTGAAGGAGAGCGTGCCGCGCACAGTGCCGTCGTCCGCCTTGCCGGCGCGGCGCCCGTTATAGCGCGAGATGAGCGCCGGGATGCTCTCGACGCGCAGGTTTGCCTTCGCGTCCGGAACGATCCGGATGACAGCCTCGCTTCCCGCCGCCATGCCGTTCACCGCCTCGCTTCCCGCGAAGAATCCGGAGATCTCCGTGATGTCAAGGTGCCGCGCGATCGCGCGGATGAGGGCGATACGAAGGAGATTGCGCGCCGGCGCCGGGATCTCCCCGTACCGGTCGATCATCTCGTCACGCACGTCGTCGCAGTCTTCTGTCCCGCCGATGCTGGCGATCCGCTTGTAGATCTCGAGCTTCTGTGCCTCGTTCAGGATGTAGTCGGCCGGGATGAACGCATCGACGCTGAGGTTGACGCTGCAGGCCTTCTCCTCTTCCTGCTCGTCGCCTTTCGCTTTTCGAATGGCGGTGTCGAGCAGCTTGCAGTAAAGGTCGTAGCCGACCGCCTGCATGTGCCCGTGCTGCGATCTCCCGAGGATGTTTCCGGCGCCGCGGATCTCCAGGTCGCGCATCGCGATGCGGAATCCGCTGCCGAGGTCCGTGTACTCGCGGATCGCGGACAGGCGCTTCTCGGCGATCTCCTTCAGCATCTTGTCCTTTTTATACATGAGGAAAGCGTACGCCGTGCGGTCCGATCGTCCGACCCTGCCCCGCAGCTGGTAGAGCTGGGAGAGACCCATCTGGTCGGAGTCGTGGATCACGATCGTGTTGACGTTGGAGATGTCCAGGCCGGTCTCGATGATCGTGGTCGAGACCAGGACGTCGATCTCCCCGCGGATGAACTCGTACATGATCTTCTCGAGATCGCCCTCGCTCATCTGCCCGTGGGCGTAGCCGACCCTGGCCTCCGGGATGAGCTTCTGGAGTTTTCCCGCCATCTCGGCGATGTCCGCCGTCCGGTTGTAGACGTAGTAGACCTGCCCGCTGCGGGACAGCTCCCGCACGACGGCCTCGCGGACCATCTCCTCGTTGTATTCCATGACGTACGTCTGGATCGGCACCCGGTCCTCCGGTGCCTCCTCGAGGACGCTCATGTCGCGGATCCCGACGAGGCTCATGTGGAGCGTGCGTGGAATCGGCGTCGCCGACAGCGTGAGCACGTCCACGTCCTCGCGCATCTTCTTGATCTTTTCTTTATGTGCGACGCCAAAGCGCTGCTCCTCATCCACGACGAGCAGGCCGAGATCCTTGAACTTCACGTCCTTCGAGAGCAGCCGGTGCGTGCCGATCACGATGTCGACCGAGCCTGCTGCCAGCTCGCGCAGCGTCTTCTTCTGCTCCGCCGCCGTCCGGAATCTGGAGAGCAGCCCGATCTTCACCGGGTAGTTCTTCATCCGCTCCGTGAACGTGTTGTAATGCTGCTGCGCAAGGATCGTCGTGGGCACGAGGACTGCCACCTGCCGGCTGTCCTGCACCGCCTTGAAAGCAGCACGGATCGCGATCTCCGTTTTTCCGTAGCCGACGTCTCCGCAGATGAGGCGGTCCATGATGCGACCACTCTCCATGTCCCGCTTCGTGTCCGCGATCGCGGTCAGCTGGTCCTCCGTCTCCTCGTAAGGGAACATCTCCTCGAACTCGCGCTGCCAGACCGTGTCCTTCCCGAAGCTGTGGCCCTGTGTCCGCTGCCGCTTCGCGTAGAGCTCCACGAGGTCCTCCGCGACCTCGTCGACCGCTCTGCGCACTTTGTTCTTGGTGCTGCTCCACTCCTGCGTGCCGAGCTTGTTCAGTTTCGGCTTCGCCGCGCCGCCTGCTGCCGCGTATTTCTGCAGCACGTCCAGCTCCGTCGGGAGGACGTAGAGCGTCCCTCCGCCGCCGTACTCGATCTTGACGTAGTCCTTCGCGACGTGGTCGATCTCGATCTTCTCCACGCCCCGGTAGATCCCGACGCCGTGGTCTTCGTGCACGACGTAATCGCCGGGCCGCAGCTCGGAGAAGTCCTTGATCTTCTCGCCCTCGTAGCGGTGCGTTTTCTTTTTCCTTCTCTTCTCCGTCCCGAAGATATCCGACTCCGCGATGACGAGGAACTTGATCGAAGGGTACTCGAACCCGTGCAGGACGCGGCCGTAGTACGTCATGACCTCGCCTTCCTGCGGCACTCTGTCCGGGCTCTCGCTGTAGAAGGCCGTGATGCCCTGCTCCATGAGATCCAGCGCAAGGCGGCGCGCCCTCGTCCGCGAGGGCGAGATCAGCACGACCCTGTATTTGGCAAGCCGCGCCTTCATCAGATCCTCGCGCAGCATGTCAAAGCTCTTGTTATAGGAAGAAACGCTTTTCGCGTTCAGGCGGACGGAAGGCTCCGTCTCGAAGTACTCCTCCATCGGGAGGAGCTCTGCGAGTCCCGCGCGCCGGAACTTCGAGATCCCGGCGAGGACCTGCTCCGGAAGCAGGAGGAGATCCATCTGCCCGGGGAGAATGTAGCCCTTCTCCGCGCGGCTGACCATGCTCTCCCTAAACTCCGTCAGCACGGCGTCCGCGTGCTCCTTGAGCCGTGCCGGCTCATCCAGGAACACGACCGTGTGATCTGTGGAAAAGAGTTCCGTCAGGTTCGACGTGTGGGGATAAAAGTATTTGATGAAGCTCTCGAGCCGGCTGTGGTCCTGCAGCTCCTGTGCCTCCTCGACCGCTCTCTCCACCTCGGTCTTCAGGCGGTGCGCCTCTTCGGTCATATTGCGGTCGCGGAGGTATTTCTCACGGTCCGCGAGCTCGTCCCGGATGCGGCGGATGCCGTCCGTGAGCCGCACCTCGGACAGGACCAGCTCCGTCGCCGGATAGATCCGGACGCCGGTGAGCTGCGACGTCGTCCGTTGCGTGAGCGCGTCGAAGCTGCGGATCGACTCCACTTCGTCGCCCCACAGTTCAATGCGATAAGGTGACTCCTCGGTGAGGTCGAAGACGTCCAGGATATCGCCGCGCACGGCGAACTGTCCCGGCTGCTCCGCCTGGTAATTCTTGACATATCCGATCTCGACCAGACGGCGCGTCGTCTCCTCGAGGTCGAGCTGTCCGCCCTTCGTGACCTCAAGAACGGCTTCCTTCAGCGCATAGAGCGGGATCTGGGGCGTCATCAGCGCCGCGAAGGTCGTCACGACGCAGACCGGCCTGCCTTCCATGATGCGCCGGAGGCACTTTAACCGCTCCGTCTCGATCTCCCGGCCCTTCAAGTCCGCCTGATAGAAGATCAGGTCCTTCGCCGGAAACAGCACGGTGTTCCTGCTGTAGAACGAGTACTCCTCCCGGATCTCCCGCGCGCGCAGGTCGCTGTGCGTGACGATCAGCACGTTCCTGGCGTCCGCGGCCAGCGCCGACGCGAAGTGGAGCTTCTGGGACGGGACGCAGCCGTCGACAAACACATGCCCGCAGCTGCGCAGGCTCTCCTGTGCTTCCTGAAACGCCGAATATTCAAATAGAGGTCCATGGAGGGATCTGATCATTCGTTCGCGCCTTCCGCTTTATCTTTCGCTTCTTCTGCAGCCTTTTCCGCCGCTTCCTTTTCCGCTTTTTTCTCTGCTTTTTTGTCCGCTTTCTTCGTATTAAAGCGGTTCATCGCCGCATCCAGGTCCTCCCGGATCGCGAGGCCGATCGCCTCCGCCGCGGTCTCCGCGGCCTTCTGCATGAGCGCCGCGTCTTCGCTGTTAAAGTGCCCGAGCACATGGTTCGCGAGATCGGAGTCCGCGGAGGGCTTCTCCCCCACGCCGATCCGGATGCGCGCGAACCGGTCGTCGCCCAGATGCTGGATGATGTTCTTCAGTCCGTTGTGCCCGCCGGCACTCCCCTTTTTCCGGATCCTGATCGTCCCCGTAGGAAGATTGACGTCGTCGCAGATGACGATCAGCTTCTCCTCCGTGTCGATCGAGTAGTAGTCGGTGACTTCCCGGACGGCCTCGCCGCTGAGGTTCATATAGGTCTGCGGCTTGACCGCAAAGATTCTCGTCCCGCCGATCCTGCCATCCCACAGGAGCGACTTCCCGAACTTCACGGGACCGCTGAGATTTTCCTGCGCGACGAACGCGTCGATCACGGTGAAGCCAATGTTGTGGCGCGTGCCGTCATACTTTTTCCCGGGATTTCCGAGGCCGGCGATAATATAAGCGTTGTCCAACTGTTATTCTCCTTAAGCCCTTCCACAGCGCATAAACGGACGCAGCGCCGCACTCTGCCGCGCCCCGTCTTCTCCGGCGCAGGATACAGGCGGTGCCGGACGGCCCCGCGCTTTTGCGCCGCAATATTAGTATCACACAACAAGGGTGCGGTCTGTCAAGACCGCACCCCCGGAATCCGTGCTTAAGTAAAGCGGATGATCGCTGCTTCAGAATTCGCCGGCTGCCGGCTCCTCCAGAGCTGTCTGCTCGAACCGCTCAAGGATGACCTTCTCCAGCAGGGCTCTCGTCTCCGAATTGATCGGATGAGCGATGTCGCGGTACTCGCCGTCCGCCGATTTCTTGCTCGGCATCGCGATGAACAGGCCCTTTTCGCCCTCAATGACCTTAATGTCATGCACCACGAACTCGTTATCGATCGTGATCGAAGCGACCGCCTTCATTTTGCCTTCCTTTGCGATCCTCCGCACTCTTACGTCTGTGATTTCCATACCCGATTACTCTCCCCGTTTATTTGCGTCTCTCTTGAATACTGTTAATGCAACTGTTCGCGGCAATGGCCCGGCATACCCGTGCCGTCACTGCATATTGTAGCGCTCGCTCTTCTCAAGGATGATGCGGATGCCGTCGTCGCCCGGATAGTAAGCGTTGGCCTGAATGGTGTCCCCGCTTTCCACGATGGCATTTTCAATATAGGCGTTGTCGCCGATATATGCATCATTCATGATGATCGAATTCCGGATGATCGTGTTGTTCCCGACATAGACATGCTTGAACAGGATCGAATTCTCGACCGACCCGTTGACGATGCAGCCGCTCGCGACGAGCGAGTTCTTCATGCTGACGCCGACGTTGAACTTTGCCGGCGGCTGGTCGGAAGCCTTGGTGTGCACTTCCGGGAACTCGTGGAAGAAGTAATTCCTTACTTCCGGCTTCAGGAAGTCCATATTGGTCCTGAAGTAGTCCTCGACGGAGGCGATATTGCTCCAGTACGTCTCCAGCTTGTAGCCGTAGATGCGCTTCATGTCTTTGTAGCGGATCAGGATGTCCTGTACGAAATCGTACCTGCCCTCGGACGCCGCCTGCTCAAGAAGCTCAATGAGCAGCCTTCTGCGGACCACGTAGATGCCGCAGGAGATCGTGTTGTACTTCACGACCAGCGGCTTCTCGACGAACTCTGTGATCCTGCCGTCTTCATCGGTCTCGATGGTGCCGTAGCGCTCAACATTGAAATCTTCCGGCATGTCCTTGCACACGACAGTGATGTCCGCACCCTTGTCGATGTGATACTCGAGGACCTTGTTGTAGTCCATCTTGTAGACGCAGTCGCCGGACGCGATCACGACGTAAGGCTCATGCGCTTCCTTGAGGAACGAGAGGTTCTGCGCCATCGCATCCGCGGTACCGCGGTACCACGAATTGTTCTCGTTCGTGTAGGAAGGCGTGTACTGATAGAGCCCGCCCTGTTTTCTGCCGAAGTTCCACCACTTGGAGGAACTCAGGTGGTCGTTCAGGCTCCTGGAATTGTACTGCGTCAGGACCGCGACTTTCTGGATCCTGGAGCACTCCATGTTGCTCAGCGCAAAGTCGATGCTGAAAAAGCTTCCGGCGACCGGAAGCGCTGCGACTGCGCGGCGCTGTGAGAGCTCTCTCATCCGGTTGCTGTTACCGCCTGCTAAAATTATACCGATCGCTCTCATTTGTCAATCGCCCTCCTTCACGAGCGTCTTCCCGCTCTCGAGTCTTCCGCCCGGGACATCCTCCGCGGAAATGTTGCCGGCGATGAGGACATTCTTGCCCGTGCTGATGCCGTTCGGGATCACCGCGTGATCGCCGATCACGACCAGTCCTTCCCTGTAGATCGAAGGATCCGTCTCATTGGGAACTTCTTCGCCCTCACCGAATGCGCAGCCGTCGCCGACGACCGCGTCCTCCGCCATGATGACCTTCTCCATGCGGCAGTTCTTGCCGATCACGGAACCGTTCATGATGATGGAATCGCGGATGACCGTACCCTCGCCGATCGTGCAGTTGCAGCCGATGACCGAGTTGTACACCTTGCCGTAGATCTCGCTTCCGCCGCCTACGATCGTTCTCTCCGCATCGGATTCCGGTCCGAAGTATTCCGGAGGCAGCGCGCTCATGTTCGTGTAGATCTTCCAGTACTCCTCGTACAGGTTGAACTCCGGCACGATGTCGATCAGTTCCATGTTCGCTTCCCAGTAGGAGGTCAGCGTTCCGACGTCCTTCCAGTAGCCGTTGAACTCGTACGCGTACAGCGGCGCGCCCTGGTTGTGGCAGTACGGGATGATGTGCTTGCCGAAGTCGAGGCTGGGCTGCTTCGCGTTGACGATCAGCGCCTCTTTCAGCGTCTTCCAGTTGAAGATATAGATGCCCATGGAGGCAAGGTTGCTGCGCGGATGCTCCGGCTTCTCTTCGAAGTCAGTGATCTTGCGGTTCTCATCCGTGATCATGATGCCGAAGCGTTTCGCTTCCTCCATCGGCACGGGCATGACCGCGATCGTGCACTCGGCGCCATTCTCCTTGTGGAAGTCGAGCATCGCCTCGTAGTCCATCTTGTAGATATGGTCTCCGGAGAGGATCAGCACATAGTCGGGATTGTACTGTTCCATGAAAGCCATATTCTGGTAGATCGCGTTAGCAGTTCCGGTGTACCATTCCGTTCCCTCCATCTTCTCATAGGGAGGAAGGACGGTGACGCCGCCGACATTCTTGTCCAGGTCCCACGGGATACCGATGCCGATATGCGTATTCAGCCGGAGCGGCATGTACTGGGTCAGAACGCCGACCGTGTCCACGCCCGAATTCACACAGTTGCTGAGCGGAAAGTCGATGATCCGGTATTTACCGCCGAAGGAGACCGCCGGCTTCGCCATCTTCGATGTCAGAATGCCGAGTCTGCTTCCCTGTCCGCCCGCAAGAAGCATCGCTATCATTTCTTTCTTGATCATAATATGCCACCTCGGGTCTAATAGAATTGTTACCAGAGAACATGCTCTGAAGCTGACAAAATTATAGCATAGCGACGAGGGAAAAGGAACTGTGCCGCGCCTCATCACCGTGAAATTGTTGTAAATCGCGGCACGGCGCGCGCCGCTTTTTGTGAATTATCACATATGCTGTTCTCTGAATTGCGTGAAAACTCACAAAAATCCGTCCCGCGCGGGTTTTGCATGCGTGAGAGAAAACATATATACTAAATTCCGAACGCCGGGCAGTCCCGGCACTGCCGTTTCATACCGCGCGGCACGGAAGGTTTCAGCATCGCGGCACGCGGCTGTACTAAATTAAAAACAGAGGGAATACGAGCATGTACAATTTTGATCTCGGCAGACCTGCGTCTGTCTATTTCTGCGGCATCGGCGGCGTCTCCATGAGCGGTCTCGCGCTCATCTTAAAGAGCAGGGGCTTCAGAGTCTCCGGCTCCGACCGCGCAAAGAGTGCAGTGACGGAAAACCTGGAGGCGCAGGGGATCCACGTTTTCTACGGACAAAAGAAGGAAAACATCACGCCTGGCCTCGACCTCATGGTCTTCACGGCGGCGATCCACCCGGACAACCCGGAGTTCGTCGCGGCGGAAGCCTACGGGATCCCGATGATGACCCGCGCCGAGCTCCTCGGCCTCATCATGAAGGACTACGAGCTGCCGGTCGCCGTCAGCGGGACGCACGGCAAGACGACCACCACTTCGATGCTCTCGGAGATCCTGCTCGCACAGGACACGGACCCGACGCTCTCCGTCGGAGGGAACCTGCGCAGCATCGGCGGCAACGTCCGCATCGGCGGGCCGAAGTACTTCGTCGCGGAGGCTTGCGAGTACACGAACAGCTTCCTCTCGATGTTCCCGAAGTACGGCATGATCCTGGACATCGACGCGGACCATCTCGACTTCTTCAAGGATCTTGACGACATCCGCCGCTCCTTCCGGAAATTCGCGGAGCTGCTGCCCGCGGACGGCGCGCTCATCATCCACTCCGACATCGAGCGTCTTGCCGAGATCACGGAAGGCCTCGCCTGCCGCGTCTTTACCTATGGAAATGGCGCGGATGACGACTATCAGGTGCGCAGCCTTACGTTCGACGACCACGGACATCCTTCGTTCGTCTTCCATATAAAAAAGAGCGGGAAGGACGTCCCCGTCGCGCTGTCCGTCCCCGGAGAACACAACGCCTTTAACGCGTGCGCAGCGCTCGCAGCTGCCGATCTTCTCGGTATGGACGCCGCGGCATCCGCGGAGGCCGTCAGCAATTACCGCGGCGCGGACCGCAGATTCGAGATTCTCGGCGAGAGAGACGGCGTGCTCATCGTCGACGACTACGCGCATCACCCGGCTGAGATCCGCGCGACGCTGACTGCGGCACAGAATACGCCGCACGACCGGATCTTCTGCGTCTTCCAGCCGCACACCTACAGCCGGACGAAGTCCCTGTTCGAGGAGTTCGCGGACGCGCTCTCCATCGCCGACGTCGTCGTGCTGGCGGACATCTACGCGGCGCGCGAGACGGACACGCTCGGCGTCAGCTCCCATCTGCTCGCGGAGCGGATCCGGGAAAAGGGCCATCCCGCCTGCCACGATTTCCGCACCTTCGAGGAGATTGAAAAATTCGTTCTGCAAAATTGCCGAAAAGGAGACCTGTTGATAACGATGGGGGCAGGAAACGTGAATACTGTCGCAAAAGATCTTCTGTCCTGAAGGATCTTTCCACTTCATCCGCAGCCGGGACCCGGTTCCGGCTGTGGATAAAGAATGCCGCTGCTTTCGCGGCCGGTGCAGTTTTTCCACTTTATCCGCATTATCCACATCCCCCGGGCGCAGGCTTTTTCCGCGTTTCAGGAACATCTTTTCTGGTCATTTTTACCATTTCGAAGCTCCCCTGTCCTGTGCTATACTCCGAACTATCTTCAGAAAACTGACTTCGAATATTGAGTTGTGCGATACGGCAAAAAGGCGCGCTCTGGACGCTCCTTGAGACTGTCACCGTATCCGGGGTATTGCAAAAAGTTTGGGGTGAGAAAGTGGTTCCGGTCTATGGCGAGGACAGCGGTGCGACAGCTGTCTCTAATGTTTTTATTGATCATTATATGAGCGAGGCGAACGACGCCCAGCTCAAAGTATATCTATATATCGTAAGAAAGATGGCGGCAGGAAGCGGCGTGAGCATCGCCGAGATGGCCGACCAGTTCAACCACACGGAGAAGGAAGTCCTGCGCTCTCTCCGCTTCTGGGAGGCGAGGGGCGTCGTGTCCCTGCAGTACGGCCAGGACGGCAGCCTTGCCGGCATCCGCCTGTGCGATCTCATGCCCCAGCCGGAAGCGGCGGCAGGCAGCATGATCCGTGTGTCGGCGGTGTCTCCCGCGCAGCCGGCGCCCGCGGCGCAGCCTGTGCAGCAGGACGCTTATGCCGCCGGGACGACCGTTCCCGCGAAGCAGAAGCTCTCCGGTGAGGCGATCGCGGCGTTTTCCTCTGACAAGAGGCGGTCGCAGCTGCTTTTCATCGTCGAGCAGTACATCGGCAAGCCCCTGTCCGTCCGCGAGATCGAGACGGTCTGCTACATCTCGGAGCAGCTGCGCTTCTCGGACGACCTCATCGACTACCTCGTGCAGTACTGTGTCGATAAGGGGAAAAAGGATTTCCGCTACATCGAGAAAGTCGCGATCGGGTGGGCTCAGAACGGCATCACGACGCCGAAGCAGGCGGAGCGCGCCATCGCTGCCGGGTCGAAGCGCGGCGGAAGGGTCAAGGCCCGTCCGAACAGCTTCACGCGGATCATCCGGAGCGAATACGACATGGATGCGCTCGAGCAGGAGATCATCGACAACTGACTGCTGCCCCGCCTTCCGATAAGGAGTTCCATTGGCCCTCACAAACGAACAATATGAAAATATCATGCGGGAGTATGCCGCGATCAGGGAGAAAAACTCCGCCCTCCTGCGCGCAAGGCGCGAGGAGGTCCGCGCGGCATCCCCGGAGTACCGCGCGCTGGACACTGATACCGGCGCGGCTTTTTTGCGCGCGTTAAAGTCCAGGCTCACCGGCGGAAACGACGACGGGGCGGACGCGGCCCGTATCGTTTCTCGGAAGAAGGCGCTCCTTGCAGTGAACGGCTTCCCTTCCGATTATCTGGACGAGATCTTCACCTGTCCGGACTGTCGGGACACGGGATATATCGGGACGCGGAAGTGCCATTGCTTCAGACGGCGCGAGATCGCGATCCTCTACGGACAGTCGCACCTGTCGGAACTCGCCAGGACGGAGAATTTCAGGATGCTGCGGGATGACCTTTTCACCGGAGAGGACCGGCAGAGGTTCCTGAACGCGGCCGGCATCGCGCGGCAGTTCGCGCAGAACTTCGGTGAAAAGTACGAAAATCTGTATTTCTACGGGAGCGTCGGGACCGGAAAGACGTTTCTTTCCGTCTGCACCGCAAACGATATTTTGCAAAGAGGATTTGCTGTGATATACTTTTCCGCGGCAGATCTCTTCGACCGGCTCGCGGCCGTCTCCTTCGACTACTCGAAGAGGGCGGAACTTGCCGCACTCACGGATGATCTGTGCGGGTGCGACCTGCTCGTCATCGACGATCTCGGCACGGAACTGGGCGGCACGTTCGTCGCGGCCAAGCTCTTCTCCCTGCTGAACGAGCGGATCCTCCGCAGAAGGCCTACCATCATCTCTACCAACCTGACGATCGAAGACGTGAGAACGCGCTACTCGGACCGCGTCTTTTCCCGCATCGTCAGCTCTTTTACCATCTGTAAGCTGTCCGGGCCAGATCTCAGGCTCGCAATGAAACGAGTTCGCAGAAACGAAAGCGCGCCGGTTTGATCCCGGCAGGAAGGAACGCATGCCTATGCAGTCCATGAAGCATCAGGAAGTCAGAAATCTGGAAAGTATCCCTGTCGGCAGTCTCGGTCTGGTCGCTCTTCCGGGATACAGGGAGATGGTGGAGAAGGTCGACGAATACCTGATCCGCTGGCGCACCGAGAGAGAGAACGAGCACAAGAACAGCCTCGCGTTCGCGGGCTACATCCGTCCCTCCTACATCGTCGGTTCGGAAGTACCGCGCTTCGGCACCGGCGAGGGCAAAGGCGTCCTGAAGGACTCCGTCCGGGGCATGGACCTCTACTTCCTCGTCGACGTCGCCAACTACAGCATCACTTACAAGCTCTTCGGACAGGAAAATCACATGTCCCCCGACGATCACTTCGCGGACCTGAAGCGCGTGATCGCAGCCGTCGGCGGCAAGGCGCGCCGCATCACCGTCATCATGCCCTACCTCTATGAGGGCAGGCAGTACAAGCGTTCCATGCGGGAGTCCCTGGACTGCGCGATCGCGCTGCAGGAGCTCGTCAAGATGGGCGTCGACAACATCATCACCTTCGACGCGCACGATCCCCGCGTTGAGAACGCGATCCCGCTGAACGGGTTCGACACGATCCAGCCCGCCTACCAGTTCGTCAAGGGCCTGCTCGGCCACGTGGAAGGCCTCACCTTCGACAGCAGCCACATGATGGTCATCAGCCCGGACGAGGCCGGCACCAAGCGCGCGATCTACTTCGCGAACGTCCTCGGGCTCGACATGGGCATGTTCTACAAGAGGCGCGACTACACCGTCTTCGAGAACGGGATGAACCCCGTCATCGCCCACGAGTTCCTGGGCTCCTCCGTCGAGGGCAAGGACATGCTGGTCATCGACGACATGCTCTCCTCCGGCGACAGCGTGCTGGAAGTCGCGAGAGCACTGAAAAAGAGAAACGCCGGCCGCGTCTTCATCCTCTCGACGTTCGGCCTGTTCACGCAGGGACTTGAGAAGTTCGACGAAGCCCACAAGGAAGGCGTGTTCGACTACCTGCTCACGACGGACCTGATCTACCAGACGCCGGCGCTGCTCAGCAGGGACTGGTACATCAGCTGCGGGATGAGCAAGTACATCGCCTACATCATCGACACGTTAAACCACGACAGCTCGATCAGCGACCTGCTGAACCCGGTGGACCGCATCACGAGCCTCGTCGCCCGCTACAACGAGAACGGGAAGCATGTGGTCGAGTAAGACTTAATAAATTCGTATAAGAAAAACTGAACTGCCGCACCTCATGAGACTGGCTCACGGGTGCGGCAGTTTTTTAACGCATCTCTTCTTTTCGTATGAAAACAGCTGATTCTTATCTCCGCCTCATCTCAGATAGGACAGATATTTGTTTCCACCGAGCCGGAAGGCGGTCTCCGCCTCCTGCCGCGGCGCGAAATAGATCTCCTCGTGCTCCGCGTCGGCGATGACCACTTCGTTCTCGTTGTAGCCGACGATGAGGGCCGCCCCGTCTTCATAGGTCGCGATCACCGGGAACCCTTTGCTCACATAAAACAGCGTATCCTGCAGCGTGCAGCCCGAGAGGTCGAGAACTCTCGCGTCCGGGAGGCACTGCGCAAGGACGCCTTCCGCATCCCTGCCGCCGGCGATCAGACGGCCGACGTCCGAGGCGGCGTCCTCCAGTTCCAGGATCGCCGTGAGGCACCGCACGAGGTCGCTTCCCTCCGTCTGCGGCAGCGCCTGGATCGACATGATCTGCTCCCTTGCCGGCTTGTTCGCATAGATCCAGATATAGTTTCCGTCCTGGTCCGTCACGATGCCGTGCTCCTGCGCGGCGCTGCGGATCGCGTCCGCCGGACGGCGGTATTCCTGGACGCCCTGGCCCGGCGCGTAGACAAGGAAGGCCTCCTCTTCCGGCGCGTCCTCCGAAGCCTTGGGCGGATCGATGACGGTCTCCGATTCCGGGATCATCTCCTTCGGGCGGATGTAGCGGATCACGTCACTGCCGAAGTTCTTCATGCGGATCAGGGAGATCATCCCCTGGCTTCCGAGCTGCGCCCGCTCCAGGCGGCTGCCCTCGCTGTCCGTCTCCCCGGTCGACAGGATCTGGTCGTCCTCCGCCGGGACAAAGCCGCTCCCGTCCTCGTTCCGGACGAGCCGGTGCAGGACCACGCGGTCTGCGAGGAAGTCGCAGCTCTCGATGACGTATCCTTCTCTCTCATATTCCGTGAGCACGTTTCCGGACGGATCCGTGATCACGATGCGGTGCATCGGATGGTAGGTGTTCCCGAGCGCGTCGGTCATCACGTCGCTGCCGCCCGTCACGCCGTAGACGAGGTCCTCCCGGACAAAGCCGAGCGGAACAGCGCCCGCCGCGCCTGTCTGGACGGATTCCATGCTGCTCAGGTCCAGCAGCGTGATGCCGCTCCCGCCTTCCCCGCTGTAGGCCATCATGCGCCCGCTGCCGGAGATCACCGTGTTCTCCCGGCCGAGACCGGCCACGACGGTGTCCACTTCCTTTTCCTTAAGATCAAAACGGCACAGCCCGGTGCCGATCATCAGCGTCAGCTCGTCTCCGTCGGAGACCGACGCCGCGTTTCCGATCCTGCTGCACAGCAGCTCGTCCGACAGGGAAAAGGGGATGAACGCCCTCTCCTCGATCGTCCGGTAGACGCTGTTGAAGCGGTAGATGCAGATCCCGGTCTCTCCCTCGTGCCGACCGCGGTTCATGTAGCCGCAGACCATGAAGTCCGCGTCGCCGCTCTCACTGACCTTCAGGATCTGGATGAGATGGTGGCGGTAGAGCTCCCGCCGGTCCGTGCTGTCCGCGTCGGCGAACCCGAAGATGTAGGACACGGAGCGGTCGGCGCTGCGCCCGCTGAAGAGGCTGTCCGCCTGCACGAAGACCGCGGTTCCGGCGTCCTCGCTCTCCCTGTAGTCCTGTCCGGGCTCCCGGATCCCCAGCAGGATCTGCCCGTCCGGATAGGCTTCCCCTTCCGGATCGAACACCGCGGAGGCCCTGCGGTCATAATCCAGCAGGTAGTTTCGCTCGGTCCCCTTCTGGACCTGGATCTCTTCCGTGCAGATGAGATACTGCTGCTCATCGCCCGCGTCCACGCTGACCTTGTAATCAAAGCGGCAGAGCGCGGTGCTGCTCTGGATGTCCTTCACTGTGACGACCGGGGCGACAACTTCCACCGGTTCCAGGCTTCCCCAGGTGACCTGGTCCGCGCTGCTGTGGATCGTCACATGCCCGAGATCATACTGCGCGGCGCTGTCGTCGGTCTCCAGGTACTGCGCCCACTTCTCGCCGTCCGTCTTCCGGTACGTCATCTCGTGGATCCTGGAGGCAAAGCGGATCCGCTCCGCGATCGTGGGATCCTCCGTGCAGAGGATGCGGGTGTAGTAGAAGATCTCCTCCTGCTGCGCCGTCCGCGCGATGAGCGTCAGGAGGTACTCCGTGTCCTCCTCGATCAGATTGTTCAGGGAGGCTCTCGCCGTGATCGTCTCGTCGGAGCGCTCGAAGTCCGTCACGGCCTCCTTCTGGATGAGCCGGGAGCCGTCCACGCTGCTGACCTCGAACCGGATCTCCTCCACCGCGCCGCCGAAGCTGACCATGAACGGCACGTCCCGGTCCTCCCCGACAGGAGTGATGGGCGCGCGGAGGCCGTGCGTGTCCGTTCTTCTCGCGCTGCCGTGCAGCTCGTTGATGTTCATGCTGCCCGCCTGCATCGTGATGAGAGGGAACGACGCCTCCGGCATGACCGTGCTCTCGCCCTGCCCTCCCTGCTCCATTCCGGATTCCAGCAGGAAGACCGTCAGGACGAAGACGGCGATGGTATAGATTAGTCGGATGATAGCCTGCTTCATCAGTAGAAAATATGGCCGCCGATGGTGTACCGGGGCGTGACCTGCGGGATCGGCGTCCTGAAGAAGATGCAGTCCGAGACCGTCGTCTGTCCCGCCATCGCGGCCTGCGCCGCCTGATAGCAGGCGGGCGTCGCGTCATCCCTCGAGAGCGCAAGCGCGAGGCGTCCCGTGCTGACCGGCTCAAACTGTCCTCTCTGATAGATCACGCCGACGATCGTGTCCGGGAACGCGCCCGACATCACGCGGTTCATGACGACCGCGCCGACCGCGACCTGGCCTTCGTACGGCTGGTTGCCCGCCTCGCAGTAGATCAGGTTCGCGAGCAGGTACTCGTCGCCCTCCGCAAACGTGACTTCACCGATCGAGCGCCAGACGGATCTTCTCGAGAGTTCTTCCAGGCGGCGCTCCTCGGCGAGCTTTGCCTCGAGTGCCTTGATTTCCTGGTTCTTGACGTCGAGCGCCGCCTGCAGCGCGTCCGCCGTCTTCTCCGCGTCCGCGATCTGGCCTTCATAGGCGCTGATACTGCTGCTTGTGCTGGACACGAGTCCGGAGACCCTGCCCTGCTCGCTGAGTGCCTCATCCCTCAGCCCCTGCAGCTCCTCTTCTTCCTGTTCGAGCACGACCTTCTTCTCCGCAATCGATTCCTTGGTCTCGATGTACTGCGTGAGCATCTTCCGGTCGTAGGCGGAGAGCGCCTCGATGTAGTCCTGCCGGTTCAGGAAATCCCCGAAGGACGAGCTGTCGAAAAACGCCTCGACCGGGAGCGAGCGGCTGTTGAAGTACATGAACTGCACGCGCTTCTTCATGGCCTCGTACTGGGCCTCCTGAATGCGCTGCGCCTCCTCGAGGTCCGCCGTCGTGTCGTCGATCTCCTGCTGCTTGTCCTTGATGTTGTCCTCGATCCGGCTGAGATTGTCGCTGATCTCGCTGAGCTGCCCGTTCAGGTTGTTCAGCTCGCCCTGCAGAGAATTCTTGGTGCTGTTCATGCTGTCGATGTTCTGCTGGTTGTCCTCGATCGCGTTCTCGGTCTGTTCCTTTTCTTCTTTCGCCTTCTTGATCTTCTCTTCCGTCTCTTTGGACGCAAACACAGAAAGCGGCAGAGCTGCCGCAAGGACAGCCGCCGCTAATAATACAGACAATAATCGTTTCTTCTTCGCGAATCCTCCCGCGAAGAGCCTGCTTAAAACATTCATAAAGCCAGTGCGGTCAAAGCTCGATGTCGATGTGGCGCCCCGTCCGCTGGTACTGCTCGTACACGACTCCCGCCGCGTCGAACATCCGCTTGCTGGCAATCGTCATGTCGGAATCCGCGTACTTGTCGCTGTCATAGACGACCTTGCGAATGCCGGACTGGATGATCGCCTTCGCGCACTC
>DJXE01000080.1 GCA_002449595.1 Lachnospiraceae bacterium UBA7012 | reverse complement strand
ACGCGGGAGGCGAAGCTCCAGGTCGAGTCGGCGCGGCTGCAGTACCTGCTGCCGCGGCTCGCGCACATGCGCACGGGGCTCAGCCGCCAGGGCGGCGGCAGCGGCCGGCTCTCGAACAAGGGTGCCGGCGAGGAGCAGCTCGAGCTGGACCGCCGGCACATCGAGCACCGGATCGCGGACCTCAGAAGGCAGCTGGAGCAGATGGAGAAGGAGCGCGGCACGCAGCGCGCGCGGCGTCTGAACTCGGGGCTGCCGCTCGTCGCGCTCGTCGGCTACACCAACGCCGGCAAATCGACGGTCTTAAACCGGCTGCTCCTGCAGCAGGAAAATGCCCGCAAAGGGAATACAACTGCGGCGGACAGCACCCGCGCCGGGGAGAGCGTCCCGGAGAAGCTCGTCTTCGAGAAGGACATGCTCTTCGCGACGCTGGACACCTCCGTGCGAAGGATCGAGCCGGACGGCATGCGGCCCTTCCTCCTGTCGGACACGGTCGGTTTCATCCGCGACCTGCCCCACGCGCTGGTCAAGGCGTTCCGCTCCACGCTGGAGGAGGTGCGCTTCGCGGATCTCCTCGTCGAGGTCGTCGACTGCAGCGATCCTTCCTTTAAGGAGCACATGGCTGTCACGGAGCGCACGCTCTCGGAGATCGGCGCCGGCGAGGTCCCGGTCCTGCAGGTCTTCAACAAATGTGATCTGGCGGGAATTCCTTTTCCCAAAGAGACGAAGAACAGGGTGTACGTCAGCATGCGCCCCGGGACGCCGGGCGCGGAGGGCGCCGCGGCGGACAGCTGCGCGCTGCTCCTCGACGCCATCGGACGGATGCTCGCCGGGGACGGGAAGGAGCGCACGTTCCTGATCCCGTACGAAAAAGCCGGCATCTACAGCCGGCTCACGCAAAAACATACCATCCGCAGGACGGAATATCCCGCGGATGGCATTGAAGTCGTGATCTTCTGCAGCGACGCGGAGGCCGCCGCGATCGATGCGCTGATCAGCCGAAATTGATCTTCATCTTCGCGAAGAAGTCTTCCAGCGTCAGCCGCGCGTTGACGTCGTTGTAAACGCGGACTTTGCGGCGGTTCGCGCTGTCCTCATAGGAATAGGTCATATCCTCGTAGCTGATGGTCGGCGCGGGCTGCATCTCGAAGACGTCCGTCTTCTCGCCCTCGAACAGGAGCACGCCGATCGTGGGCGAATCGCCGAGGCCCCAGATCTCGCCGTGCGGCCAGTGGGCGTCGTCGGCGTTCTTCATGTTGTACTCGTACATCTGCTCGCAGAGGTATTTGCCGAGCTCTCCGCAGGGATAGACCTTCGCCTGCAGCTCCGCCAGGGAGACCGACATCTGCTTGTAGATCATGATCGGGATCTGCCACAGTTCCATGGAGGACTTCATGATGACGTTCGCCGCCGCGATGTCCTGCATGCAGTTGAACTCAAAGCCGCCTTCCGGATACATGCCGCCGCCGATCCAGATCGCCGTCATGCGGCTGCAGATCTCGGGCTTCATGAGGATCGCGCTCGCGAGATCCGTGACGCAGCCCTGCAGCGCGATGTAGAGCGGGCGCGGGTCGTCCTTCATCGCCTCTTCGATGATGAAATCGGCGCCGGCCGACGGACGGGGCGTGTTCTCATCCTCGAGCGGATACTCTGATCCCTTGTAGACGTCGACCTCTCCTTCGAGGCCCATGAGGCCGAGCACCTTGTGGATCTCGTCGAGGCTCGCCTGCGCCGTGTGCCCTTCGCCGAATCCCTGCGGCTTGATATTGAAATGGCCCGCGATGAGGCCTTTCACGTCGAATTTGTCCGTCATCAGGTGATGCGCGATCGCGAACTGGTCGTCCGCTTCGTTCTTCGCGTCCGTATGGACGATCATGCGCACCTTCTTCTGCGCCGGCACCTCAAATGCGTAGTTCCACTTTTTCATGCTTCCCTCCTGTCCTTTTTTTATGAGCACTTGCTGTTTCGCCGTGTCCGCGGCCAAGCAGCGGTTCTGTATGCTTTCGTTCTGTTATCTGCCTTAGTCTTTTCCGGCCCTGCCTTCCAGATATTCGCGGGAAAAGCCTTCCAGCAGGTAATCCTCTTTTTTCACGCCCTCCGAGACGGCGAGGATCGACGATTTCCCGGTGAAGGGAAGCTCCTCCCCGAACACATTCGTGATCCTGCCGCCGGCTTCCGTGAGGATGACCGAAGCCGCGGCGTAGTCCCACAGGCCGAGCCTGAGCTCTACGAACAGGCCGGTCCTTCCGGACGCGACCATGCAGATGTCGTAGGCGGCGCTGCCCGTCCTGCGCAGATCGATGCCCCGCTTTTCGTAGTGCAGCATCACGTCGAACGTCGGCTGCTGCAGCTCCTCGTAATACGTCGCGGTCCCGACGCCGAAGAGGCTCTCCGCGAGCGTCTGCCGCGAGGAGCGGATGCGCTCGCCGTTCTCAAACGCGCCCTCTCCGAGCTGTCCCGAGAACATCTTCCCCGTCTCCGGGCAGTAAACAACGCCGAGATACGGCTTCCCGTCCTTTAACAGCCCGATCGAAGTGACGCTCGGGTGGAAGCCCTTGATGAAGTTCGTCGTGCCGTCGATCGGATCGACGACGAAGGTGTACCCCTTCGCGTATTCCGGGAGAAAGACTTCCTGCCCTTCCTCCTCGCCGAGGAAATGCGCCTCCGGCAGCCGCTTCTCCAGCCTCTCGTAGAGGTAGTCCTGCACCGCCTTGTCGTATTTCGTGACGAAATTGACGTGCCCTTCCTTCGCTTCCACGGTGTCGGGGTTCTCGTCGATCCCCGCCCTCCCCGGCCGCTCGTGCTGCGCCGCGAGCATGATCTCTCCCGCGCCGCGCGCGATCGCCTCGATGTCTTCCCTGAGTGTTCCTGTCTCCTGCATGGTCCCTCCTGCCGGGGTGCAAACTGATGCTTAACACTGCCTTGTGTAGTATTATAATAGCAATAACGCAGCCCGTTTTGAAGTGGATGCGGCGGGCTGTGCGATCAGCCGCGGCAATGCGGCAATACCATCATAAGCGAGGCAGGCCAGTTCATGAAGTTCTTTAATGATAAGAATCTCGGCCGTCCCTGGGCGGCCTACACATTTGCCATCTGCAGCGGCGTCGTGCTCTTTCTTGCGCTGTCCCACATCGGGATCTTCTTCAAGGCGCTCCACACGCTGGGGCAGTACGCGTTCCCCGTATTCCTCGGGTTTGTCATTGCCTATGTGCTGAACCCGCTCACGGACATATTTGAGGAAAAGGTGTTCGGCAGAATGCGCTCCGGGAGCCTGAAGCGGACGCTCTCCATCATGCTCTCCTTCGTCAGCGTGCTCGTGTTCCTGGTCCTTCTGATCGTCCTGCTCGTGCCGCAGGTGATCGGCAGCGTCTCGAGACTCGTCGGCAACATGGACACTTACTCCCGCGCGCTCCAGCGGCTGATCGCGCAGATCTCCGCGAGCGCCACCAACTGGAATATCGACCTCTCCAGCGTTGAGGAGGCGATCCGGAGCGCCCTGCAGGCGTTCACGAGGACGATCCCCGCCAACCTGCAGCGCGTCATGAGCACTTCCCTCCACATCGGGCGGACTGTGTTCTACGTGGTCATCGCCTGCATCATGGCGGCGTATTTCCTCACGGAGAAGGAGAAGATCCTGGCCGCCTTCAAGCGGCTTCTCATCGCCATTCTTCCCGACCGGGCGTATCGCCGCTCCATCGTATTCCTTAAGAAATGCAACCGGATCATGAGCCGCTACATCGTCTTTGACCTGCTGGACGGCCTGATCGTCGGCGTGGCGAACTGGATCTTCATGATGGTCACCGGGATGTCCTACGCGGTCCTGATCTCGGTCGTCGTCGGCGTGACGAATCTCGCCCCCACGTTCGGCCCGATCGTCGGCGCGGTCATCGGCGGGCTCATCCTCGTCCTGGTCAACCCTTGGCACGCGCTGTTTTTCCTCATCTTCACGATCGTGCTGCAGACCATCGACGGCTATTACATCAAGCCGAAGCTCTTCGGCGACCAGCTCGGCATCAGCGGCATCTGGATCCTGATCTGCATCATCATCGGAGGAAGGATGTTCGGCGCGGCCGGCGTCCTGTTCTCGATCCCCTTCGCGGCGATCGCGGACTTCGCTTACAAGAATGAGATCCTTGCGAGACTGGAGCTGAACAAGATCCGCAGGCAGCACGCCGGGGCGGCAAGGGCATCCGCCCATGCCGCGAAGGACGCAGCCGCCCGCGGGCAGCTCACATCAGAAATCGGATCTTCTGGGGAAGAGTCCGAAGTGTGATCTTTGTAGAAGTGAAATGGATCTCCCCGTCTGTGTGGACCCAGGACGGAAGCTCCGTCTCCATGGTGATCTCCTCCGCGCGGTCCTGCGTGATCAGGTCGAACTTCACGTGGTCGCCGCTGTAGGCCTTCGGGAAGACCTGGAAGAACTGGAGGCGGCTCGCCGGAGACGCCATGCAGAAGTCAACAGAATCGTCGTCCGGACGCGCATGCGGACAGAACTGGAATCCGCCACCCTCGTACCTGTGGTTCATACCCACGGCGAAGAGGGTGTTCTTTTTTTCCATGACAAGCTCGGGCGAGGGGACGTCCGCCGCGCCGGGCAGCGCGCTCCTGCCGCGCAGCGTGATCTTGAAGGTCTGCATCGGGCACCGGAGGATCATGCGGATCGCGACCGCGATGTAGATCAGCTTGCCGACGTGGAGCTTGTTCAGGACGTTCTTGAACCTGCTCGATTCGACCTGCTCGCAGACCGCCGCGTCGAAGCCGATCCCGCAGCTGACGAGAAACCTTCTCGTTAACCCGCTGTTCTCTTCCCGGCGCTCTATGACTCTCCTCTCGTTCCCGACGAATTCGGAGAAGACGTTATGGAAAAGCACTTCCCCGACGTTCTCCTCACGGTGCACCCTGCCCTCCAGGATCGTGCGCGCGATCTGCGCGCGGTCCTTCGGAAGGCCGATGTCGAAGCCGAAGTCATTCGCCGAGCCGCCAGGGATGTAGCCGAGCCGCACGCGGCTCAGGTCCCCGATCCCGTTCAGCACTTCGTTCATCGTGCCGTCGCCGCCGACGACGACGATGTCGGTATATTCCGTGTCCGCATTCTGTGTGAGCTCCGCACAGATCTCACCGAGTCCGTGCCTCTTCGTGGAAAAGTGTACTTCATAGGGCTTCCCGCTCTCCCGGAACACCGGTTCCAGCTCCGCCCAGATCCTGCCTGTCCTGCCGGATGCGCCGGCAGGGTTAACGACGACGTGAAACATGCATACCCTCTCTTTACTGGAAAACGGGCCGGAGACCTGCTCCGCCTTGTGGCCCTGAACAGATCCCGGCCCGCCTCATAATTCTTAACTAAGCTTCAGGTCTCCCTCTTTGATCCAGCCGATCCTGCGGAGGAACTGTCCAAACAGCGGCGTCAGTACCGCGGGGATCACGAAGCTGATCAGGATGAGCCCCAGCCAGTCAAACCCTGTGATCGCCGCCTTCGCGCCGGACGCGACGTCCGCGACCCAGCCGGCGTACACGCCGATCTGTCCGACGAGGCCGCAGGTCCCCATGCCGGACGCGACCGCGCTCGCGGGATCATTCATCTGCAGATGGAACACGCAGGTCGCGAGCGGGCCCGTGATCGCGGAGACCGCGATCGGCGGGATCCAGATCCTCGGGTTCTTTACGATATTGCCCATCTGCAGCATCGATGTGCCGATGCCCTGGGAGATGAGGCCGCCCCATTTGTTCTCCTTGAACGACATGACCGCGAAGCCAACCATCTGCGCGCAGCAGCCCGCAACTGCGGCTCCGCCAGCAAGGTCCGTCAGTCCGAGTGCCGCACAGATCGCCGCCGAGGAGATCGGAAGCGTGAGCGCGATGCCGATGACGACCGAGACGACGATGCCCATCAGGAACGGCTGCTGCTCCGTCGCCCAGCGGATGACGCTGCCGACGGAGGAGGCGGCGGTGCCGATCGCTGGCGCGATGAGCGCCGCGAGCCCGACGCCGGTCAGGATCGTGACGAGCGGCGTGACGAGGATGTCGACCTTGGTCTCCTTCGAGACCGCTTTGCCGATCTCCGCCGCAAGAATTGCGATGAAAAGCACTGCCAGCGGGCCTCCTGCACCGCTCCCGCCGGACAGCGTCGTGCTGCCGAGCGCGTTGGCGGCGTAGCCCACTGTCACCAGGGAGAACAGGACGAGCGGCGGCGCCTGCAGCGCGTAGCCGATCGCGACCGCCATCGCGGGGCCGCTCATGGACG
Organism: Lachnospiraceae bacterium UBA7012; assembly: GCA_002449595.1. Taxonomy (GTDB): domain Bacteria; phylum Bacillota; class Clostridia; order Lachnospirales; family Lachnospiraceae; genus CAG-791. The sequence goes on along the minus strand of DJXE01000080.1, from coordinate 5,857 downwards.
ACGCGTACCCGCCGATCGTCGTCAGCGCGGCGATGCCGAGCTGCTTGCCGATCGTGTTCAGGATCGTGCCGATGAGGAGCGACGCGAAGAGGCCCTGCGCCATCGCGCCGAGGGCGTCCACGCCGTATCTCCGGCCGGAGATCACAATGTTTTTCCGTTTCAGAAAATCTTTGAATCCACTCATGTTCTTTCCCTGTTGCTTCCTTACTTTTCTGCTATTTGCCTGTTGCTGTTTACTGTTTCAGATCTTCGGCCTTATTTTTCCCACCGAATTTTCTCTTGATTGCTCCGAGAACGTCGACTTTTTCGGCCGTCCCCGCCGGGATCTGCATCAGCGATCTCCGATGCGTGATCAGCGTGAGTAAGAGAAACCCGAGCGCCGGCACCGCGCAGTCAACGCCGCGCCACAGGTAGATCAGCACCGCGTACACGGTGGGGATCACGAGGCCGCCGAGCGCGAGGTACTTCGTCGCGAAGACGGTCAGCATGCCGGCGATATTTGCGATGAGGCCCGTCAGGGGATCTCCCAGAAACATCGCGATGCAGCTCGCCGCGACGCCCTTGCCGCCGCGGAATCCTCTCCAGAACGGGAAGTCGTGCCCCGCGGTGCAGCCGAGTCCCGCCCAGAGGATTGCTGCCCTTCCGAGGCCAGGGTCGCCCGCGAGGGCGCCGTCCCTTCCGAACAGGAGCCAGGCGGCGAGGCAGCTGAGGACGCATTTCCCCAGGTCGCCCGCGAGCACGATGAGGCCCGGCTTGAATCCGAGGTGCGCCATCACGTTCGCCATGCCGGGATTTCCGGACGTGCCGAGCTCGGACGCGGACTTTCCCGTGAGCTTCCTGCAGACGATCTCCGCCGTCAGAATACATCCGGGAAGATATCCCAGCAGAAGGCAGTATAGACAGTATTTATTCATTGCTCTCTCCCGCGCCGCCGGCGCAGCCTATCCCGACAGTCAACCTATTATAACAGATTGTGAAAGCGACAGGCAGACCGGCGTATCCCGCGGCGCCCCGATGTGATAGAATTGAAAAAATGCCGCTGTGCCGGCGAAGCATCTGCCGGCCGGAGAAAGGATGGCCATGGGCAAAGTCTACAAATTCCACAGCGACGTCGACACGGACCAGATCATCGCGTCGCAGTATCTCCTGTTTCCAAGCATTGATGAAATGAAAGAGCACGCGTTCGAGTCTCTGGACTCGGATTTTGCGAAAAGCGTGCAGCCGGGCGACTTCGTTGTCGCTGCCGAGAATTTCGGCTGCGGCTCCTCCCGGGAGCAGGCGCCCAGCGTACTGAAAGCGCTCGGCGTGAAGGCCGTCTTCGCGAAATCCTTCGCGCGGATCTTCTACCGCAACGCCATCAACATCGGCTTCCCCGCCATCGTCTGCAAAGAGCTCTATGACAGCGTCGAGACCGGCGACGAGATCTCCCTCGACCTCTCGGAAGGAGTTGTGACGGCAGGCGGGAAGAGCTTTTCCTGCACGAAGCTGCCCGAACATCTGCAGCGCATCCTCGACCAGGGCGGCCTCATCGCGTCGCTCGACGAGTGAAAATAGGAGGAAGAATATTATGGGCATGACGATCGCCGAGAAGATCATCGCGCTTGCCGCCGGCGTTCCCGCGGCAAAGGCCGGTGAGATCCACACCGTGGAACTGGATTACCTGATGAGCAACGACGGCACCACGCACCTGACCGTCGGTATGTACAACGAACTGAAGCATCCGCGCATCGCGGACAAGAAGAAGCTCGTCTGGATCGTGGATCACAACGTCCCCTGCGACAGCGTGAAGACGGCCGCGTCCCAGAAGAAGATGCGGGATTTCGCGCGGGCGAACGGCATCACTTTCTATGAGGGCGAGGGCGTCTGCCACCAGGTCATGGCGGAGAAGTACGTCGCGCCCGGACAGCTGATCTTCGGCGCCGACTCGCACACCTGCTCTTACGGCGCGCTCGGCGCGTTCGGCACGGGCGTCGGCTGCACGGACTACCTGTACGGCATGGTCACGGGGACCTCCTGGGTCCTGGTGCCCGAGACGCTCCGCTTCAACCTGCACGGAAAACTCCGCGACGGCGTGACCGCGCGCGACCTGATGCTGACGATCATCGGTCGGATCAGCGCGAACGGCGCGAACTACATGGCGATGGAATTCGGCGGCGCGGGCCTCCACTCTCTCACCATGAGCGACCGGTTCTCCATCTGCAACCTGGCGGTCGAGGCCGGCGCGAAGACCGCGCTCATGGAAGTCGACGACGCCACGATGGCGTTTCTCGAGGAACACGGCGGACGCGCGCCGAAGGCGTGCTTCGCTCCCGACGAGGACGCGGAATACGCAAAGGTCTACGACATCGATCTGGGCGAGATCGTCCCGGTCGTCGCGAAGCCGCATTTCGTCGACAACGTCTGCCCGGTCAGCGAGCTGGAAGAAGAAGTGAAGATCAACGAGGCGTTCCTCGGCTCCTGCAACAACGGCAGGCTGCAGGAACTGCGGCTCGGCGCGGAGATCATCAAAGGGAAGAAGGTCGCGCCCGGCGTCCGCTTCCTCGTCGTTCCCGCGAGCCGCGACGTCTACCGCGACGCGCTTGAGGAAGGCATCCTGGATACTTTCATGGAGGCCGGCGCGATCGTCATGAACCCGAACTGCAGCGTCTGCTGGGGCAGCTGCCAGGGCGTCATCGGCGAGGGCGAGGTCCTCGTCAGCACCGGCACGCGCAACTTCAAGGGCCGCGCAGGGCACAAGGACTCGTTCGTCTATCTGGCATCCGCTGCGACGGTCACGGCGTCGGCGATCGCAGGCAAAATTGTGACTGCGGATGAGCTGTAAAAGCGGGCGGTCACGTTGCTGAGGCTTTGGAACACATTCAATACTGAGAGACTGATTATGGAAACTTTTGAAGGAAAAGTCTGGCTCCTCGGAGACGACATCGATACAGACATCATCATCCCCACCGAATACCTCGCGCTGAAGACCGTGCAGGATATGGCGCCATATGCCTTTTCTCCGCTGCGGCCTGAGCTGGCGGGGCAGATCACGCCCGGCGACATCATCGTCGCGGGCAAGAACTTCGGCTGCGGCTCCTCCCGGGAGCAGGCGCCGGAAGTCATCAAGGCGCTCGGCATCCGCTGCGTCATCGCGGGTTCCTTCGCGCGGATCTTCTTCCGCAACGCGATCAACAACGGGCTGCTTCTCATCGAGAACGCCGATCTGCACGACGCCGTCGCGGAAGGCGACCGGATCGAAGTGCGCGTGGGGAGCGAGATCCTCGCGGGCGGCAGGTCCTTCCCGATCAGTTCGCTGCCCCAGAATCTTCTGGACATTCTGGAAGCGGGCGGTCTCGTGAAGGCGATGCAGAAACTTAACGGGATCAGATAAATACGGAGCAATCAGATGGGTGCGACATTAATAGAAAAGATCATTCGCAGAAACACAGGTATCGGGACCGCGAAGGCGGGCGACATCGTCACGGTGAACGCCTCGCGCGTCATGATCCACGACATTTTCATTCCCTTCGTCGCGGATAAGTTTGAGGAGATGGGCTTCAAAAAGATCTGGGATCCGGACAAGGTCGTCCTGATCTACGATCACCTGGTGCCCGCGAGCCAGATCGACGATACCAGACATTTTAAGGTCGGCGACGCGTTCGCCGAGAAGTACGGGCCGATCCACGTGCACCGCTCGGACGGCATCTGCCACCAGCTGATGCCCGAGCTCGGCTATGTGAAGCCGGGCGACGTCGTCTTCGGCACTGACTCCCACACCGTGACTTACGGTTGCGTCGGCGCCTTCTCGACCGGCATCGGCTACACCGAGATGGCGAGCATCCTCGGCACCGGCAAGCTCTGGATCCGCGTTCCGGAAACCATCCGCGTCAACGTGAACGGTCAGCTGCCGGACGGCGTGACCGCGAAGGACGTGATCCTCACGATCATCGGCGACCTGCGCGCGGACGGCGCCACCTACCAGTCCCTCGAGTTCATCGGCGACACCTTTGACCACATGTCGGTCGACAGCCGCATGACCATCTCGAACATGACCGTCGAGGCCGGCGCGAAGTGCGGGCTGTTCAAGCCGGACCTGCGCACCGCGCTCTACAGCGGCCTGGAGGATGACGAGGTCCTCGAGGCCCTCATACCGGATGACGACGCCGTCTATGCGCGCGTCCTGAACTACCGCGCGGAGGATTTCGAGCCCGTCATGGCGTGCCCTTCGCAGGTCGACAACATCCACCCTGTGCGCGAACTCGCGGAAAAGGATATTGCCGTCGATCAGGTCTTTATCGGCTCCTGCACCAACGGGCGCCTCGAGGATCTGGAGGCCGCTGCTGCCGTGCTCTACGGGCAGCACGTCGCGCCTTTCGTGAAGCTCATCGTCACGCCGGCGAGCCGGAGCATCTACCGGAGAGCCGCGGACGCGGGCATCCTGGACGTCCTCATGGAAGCCGGCGCGATCGTGACGCATCCCTCCTGCGGCCTGTGCTGCGGCCGCACGGGCGGCATCCTCACCGACGGGGAAGTCGTCGTCGCAACCAACAACCGCAATTTCCTCGGCCGGATGGGCACCTCCAAAGTGCAGATCTATCTCTCCTCTCCGATCACCGCGGCGACCTGCGCGCTGACCGGGAAGATCACGGTGCCGGAGGGCGTTGACTGACGGGCTGACAAATTATTTTCGCCACCGGCAACCGCGACAAATTAAGAGAGATCGGCGAGATCATCGAAGATCCGGAAGTCACGCTCCTTTCCATGAAAGAAGCGGGCGTTGCCGCGGACCCCGAGGAAAACGGCACCTCCTTCGAAGAGAATGCCGTCATCAAAGCAGAAGCCGTGTATGACCTTGTCAGAAAAACACCTTCCCTGCGCGATGATCCCGAAACGCCCGTTATCGTGATGAGCGATGACTCCGGCCTTGTCATCGATGCCCTCGGCGGCGCTCCCGGCATCTATTCCGCCCGGTACATGGGACATGAGACTTCCTATACCCTCAAGATGGAACGGATCATGGAGAAAATGAAGGATGTTCCGGAAGAAGAACGGACGGCCCGTTTTACGGCAGCTGTTGCAGCCGTTGTCCCGAAGGGCCTTAATCCTTCCTCCGATGAATCCGAAACACTGGTCTTGACCGCCTCCATGGAAGGCCGGATCGGCCATTCCATCGCCGGCATTAACGGCTTCGGCTACGACCCCTTCTTCTACCTCCCCGAATACGGCAAGTCCAGCGCCGAGATCTCCCGGGAGGAGAAAAATGCCATCAGCCACCGGGGCAAGGCCGTGCGCGCCATGATGGAACGTCTGAAAGAATACGGAAAGCAGGCTTAACGCATGAAAGTACTGATCGACAGCGACACGCACCGCAGAGACGACAACTTCTATAAAGTCCTGGCGATGGAAAAACCCATCGACCTTCTGATCCACGCAGGCGACTCCGAAGGCACGGAAGATGAAATGGAGCGGGCTGCCGGCGTTCCCATGCGAGGTGTTGCCGGGAACAACGACTTCTTCTCCCTGTGCCCCTCCGAGGACGCCTTCATGCTGGGCCCTCATTTTACCTTCCTGACCCACGGACACCGCTTCTATATTTCCACCTCCGAAGAGACCCTTCTGGAGGAGGCAAAGGCGATCCCGGCCAGGATCGCGATCTTCGGCCATACCCACCGCCCCGTGGCCAGGGAAGAGGACGGAGTCCTCCTCCTGAATCCCGGAAGCCTCACCTACCCCCGCCAGATCGGGAGGAAGCCCTCCTATATCATCCTGAACGTTGACGATGACGGAACCCTTGACTATGAGATTCGATATCTCGAAAACTGAACAAAATGAACCGGCGACGTCCCGCGGCCGGCTGCAGGATCCGTCCCATGCGGCG
>DJXE01000039.1 GCA_002449595.1 Lachnospiraceae bacterium UBA7012 | reverse complement strand
ACAGGGCGATCTTTTCGCCCTTGATGTCCTTGATGAGGACGCGGAGCTCGTCGCCGATATGGAAGATCTTCTTCGGATTCTCGACACGGCCCCAGCTCATCTCAGAGATGTGCAGCAGGCCGTCTACGCCGCCGAGGTCGATGAACGCGCCGAAATCAGTGATGTTCTTGACGGTACCGTCAACGATGTCACCGACCTTGATGCGCTCGAACAGTTCCTTCTGGAGCTCGGCTCTCTTCGCGAGCAGCAGCTGCTTGCGGTCGCCGATATATCTGCGCCTGTGCGGATTGTACTCAATGATGACGAACTCGATCTCTTCACCGAGATACTTGCTCAGATCCTTGACGTACGTGTCGGAAACCAGGCTCGCAGGAATGAACACGCGCGCTTCTTCCACGACAACGCTCAGGCCGCCGGAAAGAACCTGCGTGACTTTCGCCTTCAGGACTTCCTTGTTGTTGTAAGCTTCTTCGATGCGCTTGCTGCCGCGCTCAGCCGCAAGGCGCTTGTAGGAAAGGACAACCTGGCCGTCACCGTCATTGACTTTCAGGACCTTGACTTCGAGAGTCTGACCCACTTCGAGAACCTGGGTCAGGTCTACGGAATTATCATTCGTGTATTCATTGCGCGTAAGAATACCGTCTGACTTGTAGCCGATGTTAAGGATCGCCATGTCGGGCTTAACATCGATGACAGTTCCCTCTGCAACCTCCCCTGTGTGAATTGTCTTGAACGATTCGTTCAACATTTGTTCAAATGTCTGTTCAAGTTCTGACATAACTTTGAACCTCCTCAATAATAATGTTTGGGGTCGATGCCCCCGCGGTGATACCTACCGTCTCACTGCCGGTCAAGTGCAGTTCCAGGTCCTCCCGCGTTTCTATGAAGAAGGTGTTGTCACACTCCTTACTGCAAATGTCGAAAAGCTTAGCAGAGTTAGAACTGTTTTTACCACCTATCACTATCATAATGTCTACCGCGGAGGCGATGCGCCGTGCCTCCTCTTGACGGATACTGGTAGCATTACAGATAGTATTCATAACGTACTTATTGTATCCTCTTTCATTTAAAATGGCAACGAGTTCTTCAAACTTTTTAGCATTAAAAGTGGTCTGAGCGACTACGCATAAAGGCTCTTCCGGAGCGCACGTAAACGCTCTCGCTTCCTCTTCCGTCTCGATGACCTCGGCGCCCCTCGACGACCATCCGATGTGCCCCTCGACCTCGGCGTGTCCCTTGTTCCCGATGATGACGATCTTCCGTCCCGCGGCGCTCTGCTCCGCGATCACGTCGTGGATCCTCTGGACAAAAGGACAGGTCGCGTCGACCACATGAATGGCGGTATTGGCCTTCAGCGCCTCCAGCGTCTCCTTCGAGACGCCGTGCGACCGGATGATCACCGTCCCGGACGTGAGCTTCGCCGCCTCCTCCACCGAGTGGATGACGCGCACGCCCTTCTTCTCGAGGTCCCGCACGACCACGTCATTGTGGATGATCGGCCCGAAGGTGTACACGGGCTGCTGCTTCTTTGCCTCCTCGTAGACGGTCTCGACCGCCCGCTTCACGCCGAAGCAGAATCCTGCGTTTTCCGCTGTGATCACTTTTACCATTTATATAACTCCTCTTTCTATATGCTCGACCCTGCCAGATGCCCGGTGGACCATGCGATCTGCAAATTGAACCCGCCGGTCACGGCGTCCACGTCGATCACCTCTCCCGCAAAGTAAAGTCCCGGAACCAGCCTGGACTCCATCGTGGAGGGATCGATCTCCTTCGGCTCCACGCCGCCGGAAGAGACGATTGCTTCCGCAAACCCGCGTGCCGAGACCGCGTGGATCACGACACACTTCGTGAGGTCACACAGCGCGGAGATCTCCTGCTCCGTGAGGCTCCTTCCGGTCCGCGCCGGATCCAGTCTCGAGAGCTGCACCATGATCTCGCTGAGCCGTGCGGGAAAGAGCCTGCGCATGAGCCCCGGCAGCTGCCGCAGCGGCGACGCCTCGATCTCCCTCTTGATCCGGAGCGCGAGCTGCTCCTTCGTCAGCGCCGGCTTCAAATCCAGCGTCAGGTCAAATCCCTTGGGATACTCCGCGAAGTCCATACTGCAGGACGCTGTAAGGACGAGCGGGCCGCTCACGCCGAAGTGCGTGAAAAGCATCTCCCCGAACCCGTCGTAGACAGGTCCCTTCTTCTTTTTCTTTCCTTTTCCGCGGCCTTTGCCGGAACCAGTGGCCGCATCCTTGCCGCTGTCCGCGGAAGCTTCGCCGGAATCAATCTCCTGCGCTTTATCGCTCTCCGTCGGTTTCACCGTGAGCGCGACGTTCTTCAGGGCCAGCCCCTGCAGCTGCCGGCACCAGTCCTCCTTCGTGACGAGCGGCACCAGGGAAGGTCTCGCCTCGCGCACCGTGTGCCCGGCTTCCTTCGCAAACCGCCAGCCGTCGCCCGTCGATCCCGTCGTCGGATAGGACCTGCCTCCCGTGCAGACGATGACGGCGTCCGCGGAGATGCTCTTTCCGTCCGCGCAGCGCACGCCGGCGGCCCTGCCGTCCCGGATGATCAGAGATTTTATTTCTGTATGGAAAAGGATCTTCCCACCGTTCCTGCGAATGAAGCGAACGAGGGTGTCCGTCACGTCCGACGCGTGGTCGGAGACCGGGAACACTCTATCTCCGCGCTCGATCTTGAGCGGGCAGCCGTTCTCCTCAAAGAACTGCATCACCTGCGTGTTGTCGAACCCGTACACCGCGCTGTAGAGGAAGCGCGGGTTCGTGACCACATGCCCGAAAAACTCCGCCGTCTCACAGGCGCTCGTCAGGTTGCACCGTCCTTTTCCCGTAATATAGATCTTCTTGCCGGCCTTCTCGTTCTTCTCGACAACGAGGACTTCATGTCCCTGCGTGAGTGCCGCGCAGGCTGCCATGAGTCCCGCCGCGCCGGCGCCGATGATGACGACCTTGCTCATGACGACGCCTCCGGATCTTTCGCCCGCCAGAGCTTCTCATCGCTGACCTCGCGGTCCGTGATGTAGTTCATCTCGTCGATCTCCTCCATCCGGTAGCCGGTCCAGGCCTGCTCCAGCGCGCCGAGCGTCTCGCTCAGTTCCGCGTGCCGCCGCACGCAGAGGGATACGACGAGGGCGTTGATCAGGGAGACCGGAGCCGTGAGGGAATCGACGACCGAGACCATCCGGCTGTCCGCGAAGAGATTGCAGGAGGAGTAGAGATTCATCGGCGAGTGGACGCCATCCGTGATCGCGATGATGCGCGCGTTCCGGTCATTCGCGTACTCCAGTGCCTTGAGGGTGCGCATGGAGTATCTCGGAAAGCTGATCCCGATCACCACGTCCTTTTCGTTCAGGCGGATCATCTGCTCGAACATCTCGCTCGCGTCGCTGGCCGTGACCGTGATCACGTCGCCGCGGAAAAGGTTCAGGTAAAAGGCCATGATCTGCGCAAGCGGGGCGCAGCTGCGGAAGCCCACGATGTAGACGTGCGCAGCTTCTTCGATCATGTCCGCCGCCTTGGTAAAGGCTTCGCCGTCCAGATTGACCAGCGTGTTCCTGACGTTCTCGATGTCCGCAGTCATCACGGACTGCAGGATCTCCATGTCGGAGCTGCTCCCGAACCGCGCCGTCACCTTCCGGACGGGGTTCAGGCTCTTGCGGACGCTGCGCTGCAGAGCTTCCTGAAACTCAGGGTAGCCCTTGTAGCCGATCCGCGCCGCAAATCGGACGACCGTCGACTCGCTCACCTTCGTCGCCTTCGCGATCTGCTTCGCCGTCTGGACCATCGCCTTGTCGTAATGCTCCGTCACGTAGGAGGCGATCCTCTTCTGGGACCGCGACAAGGTCGGATAGAGACGCTCGATCCGGTCCTGGACGCTCTCTTCCGGCGCCCGCGCGCGGACCGCTCTCGCGGACATCGTCCGCTTCAGCGTCTGGTCAGATGCCGGTCCGACCGCCGCCGTCTCCTGTGCGCCGGACTGCGCTCTCTCTTCCGTGTCGCCCGTATTCAGTTGCGGGAGTCTTCTGCTTCTCCAGGCCATAATTATTTCCAGTTCTTATATAAAAAAATGAACCATACAGACAGCGAGGGAACGCGCAAAGTGCTGCCGGTATCCCGGCAGCACTCTACATCTCAAGACAAAAAGCCTTAAATTACTTGTTGTAGTTGACGATCTGGCCAAAGTCGGGCTTCAGCGCAGCGCCGCCGATGA
>DJXE01000053.1 GCA_002449595.1 Lachnospiraceae bacterium UBA7012 | reverse complement strand
TTCTCCTCGCTGACCGCGTAGGCATAGGCCGCGATCACGCGGTTCATCGTGACGTCCGCGCTCTCGTTGTAGCAGCGCTTCTCGTAGAGAAGCTTCGCCTTGCGCGCGACGCCGAGCCCGCCGGGCAGCGTTCCCTCCGCCTGCAGGCCGCGCTCGATGGCGTCCTTCATCGCCCTCCAGATCTTCGCGAGATACTCGCGGATCGACGGGTCCTCTATGCGGTAGATGAACTGCGCGAGGCCGATCCCGCGCTCCTTGCACAGCGTCAGGATCTCGGAAAAGTACTTCTGCGGGTAGATCTCGATCTCCTCGTCCGAGACTTCTCCCTCGATCCGGATCGATCCTCCGCCGATGCTGAAAATGCGGTTCCGGCCGATCTCCTTCCCGTCCTTAAATGCCTGGAACAGCATCGTGTTCGGATGCGGGAGATCCTTTTCCTCGCGATTAAAGATGACTTCCGCGCCGGGAAGCCCGGTCTTGATCGCCTTGCCGGTTCCGTGTCCCTCGCCCGTAAAAGCGAGCGAGCCGTACAGCGTCACTTTATACGCATCCGCCTCCGGGTATCTCTCCCCGAAGATCTGCGCCGCGTGGTAGGGACCGACCGTGTGTGAGCTGGACGGTCCGTTGCCGATCTTGTATACGCCTTTGATACTCTTCATGGTAAACCGGATCCTTTCTGTCTGATCTCAGACTCACATCGGAAGCTTCTTTCCCTGCTTCTTCCAGTCCAGGAACTCCGCCGTCGCGGTGAAGATCGCATCTCCGGAAGAGTTCAGCGCCGTTTCCATGGAATCCTGGATCACGCTGAGGATGAAGCCGATGCCGACGATCTGCATCGCGATGTCATTCGGGATACCGAACAGCGAGCATCCGAGCGGGACCAGAAGGAGCGAGCCGCCCGCGACACCCGACGTGCCGCACGCCGAGAGCGTCGCGATGAAGCTCAGGAAGATTGCCATCGGCAGCGTGACGTTAGCACCGACCGTAAAGGCGGCGACCAGCGAATAGACCGTGATCGTCACGGCCGCGCCGTCCATGTTGATGGTGGAACCGAGCGGGATGGAGACCGAATACAGGTCCTCGTCCAGGCCGAGCTTCTTGCACAGTTCCATGTTGACCGGAATGTTCGCCGCAGAGCTTCTGGTGAAGAACGCGGTCAGGCCGCTCTCACGGATGCAGTACAGGATCAGCGGATAAGGATTGTGGCGGAGCGTAAGCCCGACGATCAGCGGGTTTAAGACCAGCGCCACAAGGAGCATCGTGCCGACGAGGAGCGCGACGACCTTCCCGTAGACGCGGAAGATGTCGAGACCGCTCGTCGAGACCGCCGTGAACACGAGGCCGAGAATACCGTAAGGAGCGCAGCTGATGATCCAGCGAACCACCGTAGAGCATCCGTCCGCGAGGTCATTCATGATGTGCTTGGTCCCCTCTCCGGCGGCCTTGAGTGCCAGGCCGAAGATCACTGCCCAGAAGAGAATGCCGATATAGTTGGCATTGGCGATCGATGAGACCGGGTTCATGACAAAGCTTCTAAGCAGGTTCATGACGATCTCGCCCATGCCCTGCGGCGCGGAGTAGCCTTCCGCCGCCGTCGCTCCCGCGAGCGGCAGCGTCACCCGGAATGCGAAGCTGGTCAGAACCGAAACGACGGCCGCGCACAGCGTACTGAACAGGTAGAGCGCGATGACGGTCCGGAATTTTTCCGCGTTGCCGCCCTTCGCGTTCGCGAGCGACGCCGCGACCAGAACGAAGACCAGGAGCGGCGCGATGGCCTTCAGCGCGCCGACAAACAGTTCGCCCGGCACCCCGATCCACGATGCGCCCGGAACGGCGAGGCCGAGGATCGCGCCGATGATAAGGCCCACCAGTATCCGGATGATCAGACTGAGTGAGTTCCATTTCTTAAAAGCATTCAACACAGCGCCCATAATAATCCCCCTTGGAAATGATAAAATTGGAATAGCATCTCTGTAAAGAATTTTACCATATCTCAGGCAGAAGTCTCACTCTGATTTGTGCATTTTCAACAACGCAGGACCCCGGCCCCCGATCCTGATTTACAGATCTCTTTCGGGAAAATTACCCGGCTTCACCCCGACGACAGGATTGGCGACGCCATGAAATGCGTAAAGTCTCAAACAAGTCTCTTTACTTTATCCTCAAAATGCTTTAGCATTTTTCTTGTTACAATAACAATAGGAAGGGAGAATAATATGAATCTTTCGCCACTTCAAAAAGCAAGATACGAATACCAGCCGAAGCTTCCGGGCATGCTCAGGAACGGTATCGCGGAAATCAGCGTCAAAGAAGGCGCGGCAACTGCCAGTGTCGCGGACCAGGACAAGATCGCTGCTCTGTTCCCGAACACCTACGGCAAACCGGAGATCACCTTCGAGAAGGGCCGCAACACCTCCGCTGCCAAAAAGCAGGTCGTCGGCGTGATCCTTTCCGGCGGTCAGGCGCCGGGCGGACACAACGTCATCTCCGGCCTCTATGACGCGCTGAAGGCCACCGACCGCGAGAACGTCCTTCTCGGCTTCAAGGGCGGCCCGGACGGACTTCTGAAGAACGATTATGTAGAGTTTGATGACGCGTTCATCGACGCTTACAGAAACACCGGCGGCTTCGATA
>DJXE01000175.1 GCA_002449595.1 Lachnospiraceae bacterium UBA7012 | reverse complement strand
GCATGAAGATGATCGTGCGAAAAACATTTCTGCCCTTCATCTTCCTGGTCAGGAGAAGAGCGAGAGCGAACGCGATGACGTTGGCGGAGATGACGCCGACGACGGAGATCTTGACGGTAAACAAAAGCGCAGAGAGGAATCCCTTGCTGTCACCGAATACATAGGCATAGTTGGAAAGGCCGACAAATTTCGCGTTCTTCAGCGTCTTGAACTTGCAGAAGGACAGATAGAGTCCCATGAAGAACGGGATCACGAAGGCCACCATGTAGGCGGCCAGTGTCGGCAGCACGAACAGTGCAAAATACTTTTTGTAGGACTTCTGCATTGCTGATACCCCCGGGAATGCTTGCTGTTAAAAAACAGTGCCTTGCTCTGATAGTCACAGAGCAAGGCACCTTGTTACCTGTCCCGCGAAACGATATTCTGCGACAGGCTTTTACTCCTTGTTATTCCGCTGCGCTGTTTGTGATCTCTCTCTCTGTCGCCCATACTTCGACAACATCGGATACGAGGTCATCCCATTCCATCTGGCCCTGCGCATACATCAGAAGATCTGCGCCCATGGTGTCTTTCCAGACCTGATCGGGAAGAAGGTTTGCGGCCCAGCAGTAAGCGGTCTTGCCCTTGGAGGCAATGTCGTTCTCGCTTGCGAACAGAGGGTTCGTGTAGACAGCGTCCGCCATGGTGGAGAAAGGTGTGACGAACTGCAGGCTCTGCGCGACGATCTCTTTGCCCTTGTCGGAGCTGAACAGCCACTCAAGGAAAGCGATGGCTGCCTGCTGATCTTCCTCAGGAAGCTCGCTGTTGATGCACATGTACTGAGAAGCACCAACGTTCAGGCCCATGTTCTCTTCACCTTCGACACCGGTGGTAATCGGGATAAAGACAACGTTCTCGTCCTCGACTACCTTGCCGTCCGTGTTAGCAATGGTGTTCCACGCCCAGTCGCCGTTCTGGATCATTGCGCACTTGCCGAGCGCGAACTCTGCCATGGAATCATCGACGGTCTTTGTGCCAACCAGAGCGGGCTCGATGACGGAGTTGTTCAGATACAGGTCAAGGATGTTCTTGTACTCTTTGTTGTACTCGAATTTGAATTCCGGAACTTCGCCGTTCAGGTCGATGTTCTCGTTGCCGCCCCATTCCCAGTAGCAGGGCTGGTTCATCAGGTGTGTCTGATAACGCCAGTCATCGCCGGACTTGAGGGATGTGGAACCGAAGACGCCTTCGATGCCGAGTTCGTCCTTCATGGACTGCATATCCTCGACAACCGCCTTCAGGGCGTCAAAGGTGTAAAGGTCATCCAGAGAAGTGTACTCTGTGGACTTGTTCGGAGATGCGAAGTATGCGTCCGTGATGCCCTTGTTGACGATGATGCCCCAGCCTTCCAGTGCGTAGGAGATGCCGTAGATGGTGCCGTTGCCGTCGTTCATCGTATATGCATCGTCCGTGACCCAGGAATACAGGTCTGTGTCGGACAGATCCCTGCAGTAATCCTTCCAGGTGTTCAGCATGTTGACGCCGTCAACCACGAAGATGGCCGGTGCATCCGTGCTGTCCATGCGGGCAGTCAGGGTCTGCTCATAAGTGTTGGAAGCCGCGGTATCGATCTGGACCTTGATGCCGGTCTCCTCTGTGTAAGCCTTCGCGAGATCATTCATCTGGTCTGCGACTTCAGGCTTGTAGTTCAGCCAGCGGATCGTGCCGGTATAATCGGATGCCGGTGCTGCTTCTGCTGTTTCTTCTGTTTCTTCTGCTTCTTCTGCATCCCCCGCTTCTTCAGCGGTAGCTTCTTCTTTTTCAGCCGGCGCTTCTGCTGCAGGAGCAGCAGCCGGAGCGGCAGCACAGCCTGCGAGAGCAGCCGCCGCCATGGCGGATGCAAGAAGAACTGACAATGACTTCTTTAACATTTTCCTATACCTCCCTTTATGATGTCAGTATCGTTATCGGTAACGTTACCGATAACAATACCAATATAGCACAAATGCCCACGAAGTCAATGCTTCGGGGCATTTGTTTCACATTTTATTCCCACGCCTGCATGCGGTAATCCCGCGGCGTGATGCCGTAGCTTCTCTGGAACATTCGGATGTAGTAGCTGGTGTTGTTAAACCCGCACTGTGCCGCCACGTCATTGATCTTCAGGCTGCTCTCCGCGAGAAGCTTGCAGCTCGCCTGCAGCCGGTAAGCGTTCAGGTAATCGACGGGCGACTGCCCGAGGTAAGCGCGGAAAAGCCTGCAGCACGTGCTCTTGCTCTGCGCCCCGCTCTCCGCGATCTCATCGAGAGAGGGCTCCTCCGTGTAGTTCTGGATGATGCAGGAGAGCATCTGCTGCACGGAGCGGACCCTGGTCCTTACCGCCGGCGTGCGCGCCCTTACTTCCGCACAGACCGGGTCGGTGTCGATTGCCGGGACCGCGTGCTTCATGAGAAGCCCGCTGAGGATCCCCGCGGCGATGAGCGGATAGCCGTACACTTCCTCCTCCTTCATGGAGAGGATCTCCTCCAGCTGCTGCGTGATCTCCGCCGCCGCATCCGTCTCCGCTGGGAAGCGGACGCACGCGAACGCCGGATCCGTGAGCGCCGGCTGAAGGAATTCGCTGTAGATCTTCCGGTTCGCCGTGATCAGGGAGGGGTGGAAGAGCACCGACAGGAAGCTGCAGTCACTTCCGTCCCGGCTGAGCCCGAAGTGCATCTTCCCGGGGCCGATGAGCAGGCAGTCCCCTTCGGAGAGCGCAACCGCTTCTCCGTCCACGTAAAAATCCATCTCACCCTCTTCGACGAGGAGCACCTCCAGGTCCTCGTGCCACCCGCAGACCATCCGGAATTCGGGATAGTAGGACAGGGCGTCTTCCTGGACGGAGAGAGGGATCCCTTCCATGTCGTAACTCACCGGGGCAGAGTAAGGTGCCACGGGAAAAGCAGATACCGTCGCCATAGTTCCTCCAAAATCGAAAATATACAATTATATTATCAAAATCGGGGAATGCGGACAATATAAGGGACTGGGACGATATGAGAAATAGAGGACCGCATACGAGCCCGCGGCGATTTGTTCGTCGTGGTGCGGTTCATTCGCTGCGGTAAGGCTCGATTGCCGCGGGGCGGTCAGTGCTCGCGCGGCGCGCTGCGGCGGCGAAGAAAGAGAATATAGAATGTCAGCAGGACTGCGCTGGCGGCGCTCAGAAGGAGGCCGCCGCGCAGTCCTTTTGGATGGAAGGAAAGATCGATCCACTGCGGCGCAGGGGCATCCTGCGGCAGGTGTACTCTCGTGAACAGTCCGAAGAAAGGTTCTGTGGCGAGGGTTTGGCCGCCGCTGCGGACTTCCCATTCCTCGGAGTGAGGAAGGAGCAGCAGGCAGTCGGAAGGAACGCTGCTGTTCGCATCAAATGATGCATAAAGATTAGCCGCGTCGCGTCCGCTCCGGCAGAACAGTCCGCCGCTGCGGCCGGTATCTTCCAATGACTGCAGGAGTGCCTGCAGCGCGCCGGTGTCCTCGGTGACGGCGACCGGCTGCTCCGTGAGCGGGAGGTCGTCGTAGATCCGGATCGTCAGGACAAAGTCCTCCCCGGCGCTGTGCTCTCCGAGGTCGATGATGTGGTCGTGCTCGTAGTTCGCGTACTGGAGCGGGGCGAGATCTTCGGCCTCCACCGTGAGGTTGCGCGGCTCAGTCACGCCGGTCAGGCAGAAGTAGACGCGGCCATCGGCGGCGGGAGTGATGCGGAGGTGGTGGAGCTGGTTTGCGCCGTCTTCGAGATCTGTGATGGCGGCCGGCAGGAACAGCTCGGCATCGGTCCCGGAGGCCGCGCGCAGCAGAGCCTGTGTGAAAGCGAACGGGTCGGAGGTGTCCGCCGGGGCGCCGGACGAGGCATCCGCCGGGATGCGGAGCGCCATCGGAAGGGCCGGCCGCGCCTGCGGCGCGCCTTCCGCGGTAAGGAGATACCGGATGCCGAGGGCGGCGGAAGCGGACGCGGTGCCGTCTTCGATGAAGCTGTAGCTGAATTCGTCATACGCGTAGCCGAGCCTGCGCATGAACGTGCGCGCCTCGTCGGTGATATCGGAGCTGTAGTAGGTGGCGCCGGGATAGCCGAACAGCAGCGCGTCGTTCTGCTCCAGCGGCGCGAGGGATTCGGTGCGGAAGAGTCCGTGTTTTATTTTCTCCTCCTCGAGCTGTTCGAGCTGGCCCGGAATGCGCGCGCAGGCCGCGCGGTAATCGCTGCGCGAGATGCCCTGCAGGTCCTCCTGCAGGAAGATGACGGAGGCGTTCAGGCCCAGATCCGCGAAGTGCACGACGAGCAGGAGCACGGCGAGGCAGGCGGCAGGGATCCTGTGTCTGCGGTCCGCGGAGAGCCGGCAGAGGACGAGGGCACTCACGGCGAGGATGTACAGGAGGGCGGTGTTGTAAGCCTTTTTCCCGGACGAGAGGTACGGGATATAGCGAGTGAAGACGTAGGCGGCGACGGCCGCGAGCACGATGCATGAGATGATGATTCTCAAGTACAGGTTGCGACGGACTGTGAGAGCGTCGTCGTTTGCCGATGTGGACGCGGGTCCTGTAGCTTGGGGTGCATGACCTTCCGCCGTTACGTAGCTATCAGCGGAAAATCTGCGGATGATCTGCAGTAGTTCGCGCGCCGCGAACGTCACGAAAAGCAGCACGAACAGGAATGCATATCGGTAGAGATAGCCGGACGGCTGCGTCCCGACGTGCCACAGGAGATTCAGCGGCTCGAGGACAAAGCTGATCCAGAGGATCGCGAGGAGCAGGAGGCTGCGCAGGCGCTCTTCGAGGGGCAGTGCCCGGTCGGTGAAGTAGAGCAGAAGCGGCAGCAGCAGGAGGATGCCCGCGAAGAGGTGCGGGCTGCCTTCGAAGACCTGCAGGGAGTCGAAGGCAAGGGAGAACAGCTTCGAGAGGATCTGGCCCGTGGTGAGGCCGGTCAGCAGGCCGCCGGTCTCGGCGAAGGCGCGCTCGCGGAGGCTGTCCGTGAGCGGGAAGTAGGCCGGCAGGATCATGAAGGACACCAGACCGGCACCCAGGACGCTCGACACGATGAATCGGGGAACGAGGCGCAGACGATGCTCGCGCCGCAGCTGGGGCAGGTGCGCCGCCACGGCGATCACTTCGAACAGGAAGATCATGAAGGCGATGTAGTAGTTGGTATACAGGACCAGTCCGGTCAGGATCGCCAGCGGCAGGGGGGAGCGCCCCTGGAACAGGCGGAAGCAGGCGAGGAAAAGAAGCGGCGCCAGCAGGATCGCGTCCGTCCACATGGTGTTGGTCATGTTGGCGACCATGAAGGAACTCAGCGCAAAGGACGCGCCGCAGGCGATGATCACGGCCTGCGATAAAAGCGCGGCGATGCCGTCGTCGTCACTCTTCGGCAGCAGAATACCCCGCAGGAAGACGCTGCAAGTCAGCCCGCACGCGCCGGTCTTGAACGCCAGGATAAGGCTGACGGCTTCGGGCAGCCGCTCTTCCGGAAACAGCGGGAGAAGGAAGAGAAACGGGCTGGAGAGATAGTAGGCGAACAGCTCGGCGACGCTGCCGCCGAGGCCGCGGCGCAGCGAGTAGAACAGGCTCCCGTCCCCGCGCAGGATCCGCCGGTATTCGGCGTAGAAGGCGACGTACTGCCGCTTCATGTCGTGCAGGAGAAAGGTTCGCTCACCGAAGGGCGTGACGTGCAGCAGCGCCATCATGCCGACGGTGACAAGTAGTGGAAGAAGAAAGGCCGCGGCGTGGAAACAGCCGGGCGACATCGCGCGGATCCGCCTCTTTGCCGGGCGAAGGTCTGTACTCATGAAAATCACACTTCCGCTTCAGGCGCGGACACCGGTCCGCACATCGCATTACCTTCCATTCATTGTAGCACGCCGGAGCAAAGAAAACTCCTCCCTCCTGCGGACAGGAGGGAGGAGCGGATCAGTTTTATTGAATTTTGGTGCGAAACTTAATTCGCGTCTTTTCCTGCCTGCAGGCTGTCAAACACCTTCGTAACTTCCTGCTCCGGCGCGGGCGTCGAGAGCGAGACGGCGACGTTGACGATGAGGGCGACGATGAACGCGGGCAGCAGCTCGTAGATGTTCCAGATGCCGCCGATCGGACGAACGAGGAACTTCCAGAAGAAGATCATGACGCCGCCGGTCAGCATGCCGGCGATCGCGCCCTGCCGGTTGGAGCGCCTCCAGAAGAGCGCAAGGAGGACGACCGGGCCGAAGGAGGCGCCGAAGCCCGCCCACGCGAACGAGACGATCTGGAAGACGGAGCTGTCCGGATTCCACGCGAGGAAGATGCCGATGACCGCGATGATGACGAGGCTGACGCGCGAGATGATGAGCGCGGCCTTCTTGGTGACGTTCAGGTGCAGCGTCCTGATCAGGATGTCATTCGAGACCGAGGAGGACGCGGCGAGCAGCTGCGAGTCGGACGTGGACATCGTGCAGGCGAGGATGCCCGAGAGCACGACGCCGGCGATCAGCGCGGGCAGAAGTCCGTACTGCGAGAGCAGGTCGGAGATCTTGACGATGATATTCTCGGAGTCGTTGCCGGTGAGCGTCGGGACGACGCCGGCGTGGGACATGCCGAGGCCGACGATGCCGATCAGGATCGCGATGCCCATCGCGATGACGACCCAGATGGACGCGACGCGGCGGGAGAGCGCGAGTTTCCTGTCATCCTCGATCGCCATGAAGCGGAGCAGGATGTGCGGCATGCCGAAGTAGCCGAGGCCCCATGCGAGCGTGGAGCAGATCGTGAGTACGGTGTAAGGAGCGGCGGTGCCGGACACCGGGTCGTAGGTCTGGCTCAGGCTCAGGTACCCGGGAAGCGACCGCGCATTGTCGAGGACGGCGCCGAGGCCGCCGGCCTTCGCGACGCCGAACAGCAGGACGATGATCAGTGCGGAGGACATGACGATGCTCTGGATGAAGTCCGTCGTGCTGGCCGCGAGGAAGCCGCCCATCGCCGTGTAGAAGATGATGATGATCGCGCTGATGATCATTGCAGCGTGGTAGTCAACGCCGAAGAGCGAGTGAAAAAGTTTTCCGCAGGCAGCAAAGCCTGACGCGGTATAAGGGACGAAGAAGACGATGATCCAGAGAGCTGCGATCAGGGTCAGGATGTTTTTCCTGTCGGCATAGCGGTTCGAGAAGAATTCCGGCAGCGTGATGGAGGACGTGGCCTCGGTGTACCGGCGCAGGCGCTTCGCGACGATCAGCCAGTTGAGATACGTGCCGGCCGCGAGGCCGATGCAGGTCCAGCCGACGTCCGCGGCACCCGTGAGATAGGCGAGTCCGGGAAGGCCCATCAGCAGGTAGCTCGACATGTCGGAGGCCTCCGCGCTCATGGCGGTGACCAGCGGCCCGAGCTTCCTTCCGCCGAGGTAGAAGTCTCCCATGGTCTCGTTCTGTTCCGAGAGCTTGATTCCGATGCCGACCATACCGAATAAATAGACGGCCATGGCGGCAAGCATTGTGATCTGTGCACTTGTCATAATGTCTCCCCTCCCTCCGGCACAGAAGGATTCCGGGCACACGCGCTCCGTTTCCCCGCACCGGGATGTGCTGAATAATTATACACATTTTATATAGAATACATGTATACAATTTTCGTGTCAACCAAAGATGCCGCCGCACCCGCAGACAAAAGGGGGTCGAATTCGATATGTTTTTTTAGACAATTTTGATAGTGGAAAAATCGGAGGATTCCATGTATTATCTTAAGGATATGTTTATACAGGTGAAGCGTGGAAGCAAACACTGAGGAGACACATATGGCACAGAGAACGGATATCCACAAAGTACTGATCATAGGCTCCGGCCCGATCGTTATCGGACAGGCCTGTGAGTTTGATTATTCCGGGACCCAGGCGTGCAAGGCGCTCAGGAGCCTCGGCTATGAGATCGTCCTCGTCAATTCCAATCCGGCGACCATCATGACGGATCCGGAGATGGCGGACAGGACTTATATTGAACCCCTGAATGTGGAGCGCGTTGCAGCCGTGATCGAGAAGGAACGGCCGGACGCGCTTCTTCCTAATCTGGGCGGCCAGTCGGGCCTTAACCTCTGCTCGGAGCTCTACAAGGCAGGCGTTCTTGACCGCTACGGCGTCAAGGTCATCGGCGTCCAGGTCGACGCGATCGAGCGCGGCGAGGACCGGATCG
>DJXE01000174.1:8147-27230 GCA_002449595.1 Lachnospiraceae bacterium UBA7012 | reverse complement strand
TCCGACGCCTCGATCGCGGTCGACGGCGCGGGAACCGTCGAGTGCATCACGCAGATCTTTGACGAGCTTCCCGACGTGGACACCCTCACGAAGGGCCACTACCCGATCGTGCCTTACATCAAGAGCGGCGCGTACGTCTCCTACGGCTTCTCCTACACCGGCGGCGCGCTGGTGCAGTGGTGCGTAGAAACAATTGCTAAGAAGGAAAAGGAACTTGCCGCCAATCAAGGCATCTCCGTGAATGAGTATCTCGAGAAGAAGTACCAGGAGACCTGGGGCAGCGACCCGTCCGGCCTTCTAGTCCTCCCGCACTTCGCAGGCGCCGCGACGCCCTACATGGACAACGGCGCAAAGGGCGTGATCCTCGGCCTCACCACGGCGAGCGACGTCTCCCAGATCTACCTCGGCTGCCTCGAGGGCGTCGTCTATGAGATGCTTCTGAACCTCCGCGGCCTCATGGAGACAGGCTTTTCTCCGAAGAGACTTGTCGCGACCGGCGGCGGCGCGAAGAGCCGCCTCTGGATGCAGATGAAGGCGGACGTCCTGGACCTCCCGATCACCGCCCTGAAGACCTCCGACGCCGGAACCGTCGGCAGCGCCATGATGGCGGGCATCGCGGCAGGCATCTTCGCGGACCTGAAGGACGCCGCGGCGCACATGGTCGAAGAGGCGGAGACCTACACGCCCCGTCCCGAGATGCATGCGAAATACATGCAGATCTACGACCGCTATGAAAAGGTTTACGGCGCAGTTCGTCCACTTCTGTAAGCGTAGGAATTCAGCGGGTCCCGTGCGGTAATCGGCGCGGGACCTGTTATAATTATGTAAGCAGTCTCGACTGAATTCGAAAAGAGAAAGGGACATCTATGAAGTATGCAAATATCTCCCACGTGGACAAGCCGGTCTCAAGGATCATCTATGGCACGGCGATCCATCCTTTTAACAACAGCGGGGAAGGCAGCATGGAGCTTCTCGACGCTATGCTGGACCTCGGTGTCACGACGCTGGACACGGCGCGCGTGTACGGCGACTCCGAGGAGTCGCTCGGCAAGTGGCTGCACGCGAGAAACAACCGCAACGAGGTCGTGCTTCTCTCGAAGTGCGGGCACCACGACACCGAGACGTTCCGCAAGCGCGTCAACCGCAAGGAAATGTTTGAGGACCTCGAGACGTCGCTCCGCCTTCTGCAGACGGACTACATCGATATCTACATCCTGCACCGCGACGACCCGGAAGTGCCGGTCGGTGAGATCGTCGAGATCTTCAACGACATGCACAAACAGGGCAAGATCGGCGCTTTCGGCGGCTCCAACTGGACCTGGCAGCGCATTCAGGAAGCAAACGACTACGCCTCCGCTCACGGCCTGATCCCGTTTGAGGTGTCGAGTCCGAACTTTTCGCTGGCGAGGCAGGTCGTCGACCCGTACGGCGGCGGTTGCGTCTCCATCTGTGGTGAAGATGCGGAAGAAGTCCAGGGCTGGTACCGCGAAAACCAGATGGCCGTCGTCTCTTACTCCAGCCTCGCGCACGGATTCCTGTCCGGCCGCCTCGACGGCAACGACGAGACGAGCGGCAGCCGGATCCTCGACGAGTTCGGCATCAAGGGCTTCGACTATCCCGAAAACTACGAGCGCCTGCGCCGCTGCGAGAAGCTCGCCGCGGAGAAGGGCGTCACCGTTCCGCAGCTCGCGGTCGCGTGGCTCTATCACCAGGGACTCAACGAGTTTGCGGTCATCAGCACCGGAAGCCCCGAGCGGATGCAGAGCAACATCGACGCGCTGGACATTGAGATCACGCCGGAAGAGAACGATTACCTCAATCTGAAGTGAGGGGCGGCAGACCACATAGATCGATAACAGAAGGTGTGAACAGCGGCATAGCACATGGGATGCGGTCTGCGGGCAGAGTGCGTGAATCGCGGTCTGAAAACAGATCATAAGAATAAGGGAAGGACAGAACAATGAACAAGTATATCGGTCACGAAACACAGGTCTACGGCGTCGAAGAGCACCGCCTGATCGGCGGAAAGGGCGACGGCCAGCGCCTCTACGAGATCCACAATGGCGTGGGCCTCGACCTCACGGTCTCTCCGGACCGCGCGGGCGACATCACGAGACTGCGCTACAAAGGCATCAACATGAACTTCATGAGTGCGGCCGGCTACGCGCGTCCCGCTTACTACGACCACGTCGGCGCTGGCTTCCTCAAGGCTTTCACTGCAGGCTTCCTGACGACCTGCGGCTTTGAAAACGTCGGCAGCCCGAACGGCGACCAGGGCGACGAGCTCGGCCTGCACGGCTCGATCTGCATGCAGCCCGCGGAACAGAGCTACTGGACGGAAGAGGGCGACATGCTCTGCGTGCGCGTCGTCACGACCCAGGGCACTCTGTTCGGCCGGAAGTTCAAGCTCGACCGCACGATCGCGGTCTCCACGAAGGAGAACGTCTTCGAGATCCGCGACACGATCACCAACACCGGCGACACGACGGAGCCTTATGAAGTCCTTTACCATATGAATATGGGCTACCCGCTGCTCGACGAGGACAGCGTGGTCACGATCCCGTCCGCGAAGGTCGTCGGCCGCGACGACCACGCCGCGAACGACATCGCGAACTGGATGAACATGGAGAAGCCGCAGGACGGCTACCAGGAAAAGTGCTACTACCACACCTTCGCTGACGAAAACGGCAGTGCGTCGATCTTCCAGCCCAAGCTCGGCATGGGCCTCACGATCACGTTCGACACGCGCGACCTCGACTGCTTCTGCGAGTGGAAGAGCATGCGCACGCGCGACTACGCGCTCGGCCTCGAGTGCGGCAACTGCACGCCCGACGGCCGCGACATCATGCGCGAAAAGGGCATCCTCAAGTTCCTCGCAGCCGGCGAGAGCAAGACCTACACCGTCCGCGTGACGATGAACGACGCGGAATAATCGCAGCACCGGTGCGAAATTGAGCGGCGCAGCCCTGATCCTGTTTGGCATCCTGCTTCCCAATCTCGTAAAACGCAAAAACGCCTGATACCGATCGCCTGCAATCAACACACACACTTTCCAGAAAGCGAAAAGAACTGACAGACCAGAACCAAAGTACATGCAATTGCCCAATAGATTTTGCAACCAGTGAAAAGGGTTGACAGAGCAGAATCAAAATGTATAATTAAATTGTAAACAATCGAATATGGCACAATTAAAGAGTGCGAGTAATACCGGTAGAAAGTGCGAATCATGGGCAAAACGAGAGAGAACAACAATGCTGTGGAATCAGATGACAGGTTTGAGGCACTGAAGCTTAAGAATCAGATCTGCTTCCCGCTGTACGCGTGCGCGAAGGAGATCGTGAGAAGGTACAAGCCTTATCTCGACAAGATCGATCTGACGTACACGCAGTACATCGTCATGATGGTCCTTTGGGAAAAAGAGGCCTGCACAGTCAAGGAGCTGGGCGAATGTCTTTTTCTTGATTCCGGGACGCTGACGCCGCTCCTCAAGAAACTGGAGGCGAAAGGCTACATCACGCGCCACCGCTCCGATGAGGACGAGCGCAACCTGATCGTCCACATCACCGAAACCGGAATGAATCTCCGCGAGGAGGCGGTCCTGATCCCGCAGGCGATGAGCCAGTGCATCGAGCTCGAGCCGGAGGAAGCGATGCGGTTCTACAATACGCTGTACAAGCTTCTGGGAAGCATTACAAGGTGAGAAAGTAATACCAAGTAAATAGCTGGCGATCCAGCGCTATGCAAGGTAAGAAAACAATAAGCAAGTACATAGCTGGCGATCCAGCGCTATGCGGGTGGCTTGAAAGAAGTCAAATTCATCATCGATGATTCCACAGAACATGGAGCCAGCACAAAACAGTAAACAACAACATAACTATAAAAACCAGTATTTGAAAGCCGCCGAAGCGGCGGCGCAATCACGAAAGGAGCAATATCATGGCAGCAATCACGATCACGAAAGATAATTTTGAGCAGGAAGTTCTGAAGTCGGACGTCCCGGTTCTTGTGGATTTCTGGGCATCCTGGTGCGGCCCTTGCCGCATGGTCTCCCCGATCGTCGAAGAGATCGCGGACCAGGCAGAAGGCTTCAAGGTCGGCAAGGTCAACGTCGATGAGGAAGACGAGATCGCGATGCAGTTCGGCATCATGTCCATCCCCACTCTGCTCGTCTTCAAGGACGGCGAAGTCGCCAACAAGAGCGTCGGCGTAGCATCCAAGGAGCAGATCCTCGCCCTGCTCTGATTGACTAAACGGAGAAGACATCATGAGCGATGCAATTCAGAAAGATATCATCATCATCGGCGCGGGGCCGGCGGGCATGACCGCTGCGATCTATGGGCAGAGAGCGGGCAAGAGCACCCTTATGATCGAGGCCAAAGCGTATGGCGGCAAGATCATCAACACGCCTGACATCGAGAACTATCCGGGATTTGAGCATATTTCCGGGTTTGAGTACGCGCAGAAGCTTTACAATCAGGCGACCGCGCTCGGCGCTGAGCTCGTCTACGCGACGGCGACCGGCATCGAGAAGCTGGATGAGCACCGCTTCATCGTCCACACGACTTCCGGCGACTTCGAAGGCCGCGCGGTCATCGTGGCGACCGGCGCGAAGAGCCGCGCGCTGGGCCTCGCCCGCGAAGCGGACTTGATCGGTCGCGGTATCTCCTACTGCGCGACCTGCGACGGCATGTTCTTCCGCAAGAAGGACGTCGCAGTGCAGGGCGGCGGCGACACGGCTTTTGAGGATGCGGCTTTTCTTGCGAATTATTGCAACAAAGTGTACATCATTCATCGCAGAGACGCCTTCACGGCGGACGAAGTGCACGTCGCGAAGCTGAAAGACCGCGACAACGTCGAGTTCATCCTGAACACCGCAGTCACAGGCCTCATCGGCGAAGAGCGGCTCGAAGCCGTCGAACTCACCGACAAGGTCACCGGCGAAAAGAGAACGCTTCCCGTATCCGGCCTCTTCGTCGCGATCGGACAGGCGCCCGACAACGCCGCGTTTGACAATGTCCTTTCTCTCGATGAAAAGGGCTATGTCGTCGCCAGCGAAGAATGCCTCACCGGCACAGACGGCGTCTACGTCGCCGGCGACTGCCGCAAGAAAAAGGTCCATCAGCTGACCACAGCTGCGGCCGACGGCGCAGTCTCCGCACTTGCAGCGGTCTCTGGGATGAAATAATTCCTTTATCTGGGAATAAATAATTCTTTTAAGCTAAATCTAACCCACAAAAAACAGCTTCCTTCCTCGCGGACAAGCGCTTGAACTGCTTGCTTCCTGGAAGGGAGCTTTATTTTTCTAGCCCTGTCTACCGCAATTGTATATTTTGCGAAATGCGGTAGATATCCTTCTCTTGTCCTTTCTACCGCAATTGCAGAATATATCAAATGCGGTAGACAAGTCCTCAGAATCAGGCTACCGCAAAGGCAAGTTTTATCGAATGCGGTAGACAAGCTCGCAAAACCAAGCAACCGCAAAAGACAAGTTTGAACAAATGCGGTAGCAAATTCGCAAAACCAAGCAACCGCAAAGACAAGTTTGAACAAATGCGGTAGCAAATTCGCAAAACCAAGCAACCGCAAAGGCGAGTTTGAAAAAATGCGGTAGAAAAGCTCACAAAACCAAGCAACCGCAAAGGCAAGTTTCATCGAATGCGGTTGCTGGCCACAGATTGAGGCTGACAAGCCTCACACGAAGTGTCGGATAAACTCCCGCGCCGCCTCGGAGAGTGCGGTCTGGTGGTTGGTGCCGATGTAGAGGGAGCGGGGCTTCGGCAGGCTGGTGGTTTTGATCTGGATGAGTTTGCCGCTCTCGATGTCGTCGCGGACGTATTCTTCCGCGAGGATGCCGATGCCGAGGCGGCTGCGGACGAGCGGCGTCACGAGGCCCATCGCGCGGACCGTGTAGTCAGAGGCGGCGACGACGCCGTTTTCGAGGAACCAGTCGTCGATGTGCCGGCGCACGGTGTTGTCGGCGGAGGTTGTGATCATCGGATATTTCAGGAGGTCCTTCAGCTCGTAGGTGCGGTCGAAGTCGATCGGGAACTCCGCCGACGCGACCGGGATGTCCTGGATGTCGCAAAGGTGCTGCAGGCTGAAGTCGCATCCCTCGGGAATCGGAGAGATCAGGAATCCGACTTCGATCTCTTCATTCTGGAGCTGGTGGCACAGATCCTGCATGGTCGTGCCGTGGAACGTGATGCGGATCTGGGGATGCTCCTCCTTGAACGCGCGGATCTGCTCAAGAATATAGAAGCGAAGCGAGGTCTCGGTCGCGCCGATCTGCAGTTCGCCGGTCTTCATCGCAGCCAGCTTGCTGATGCTGTTTTCGCCGGTGTGGATCTCCTGCATCGCCTTCTTAATATGAGTGAAAAGCTCTTCCCCTTCAGCCGTGAGAACGAGTCCCTTGCCGGACCGCTCGAACAGGCGGCAGCCGAGCTCCGTCTCCAGCTTGCGAATGGACTGGCTGACAGCGGACTGACTGACGCAGAGATATTCCGCCGCACGCGTAAAGTGCCGGAAACTGGCAACAGCAAAAAACACACGATAATATTCTAAATTTGAAATCATGTACGCTCCTCCAGGGAGTGACCCAAAAACATTCTACAAACGATCGATCAATATCCGGAAACGCCCGAATTTCCCCCAAACACCAGAATTATCCCCCGAATCCACCACGAATAACAGCTGACTATGGATTCGGAACTGTCAGGAAAATTAGCTAAAATTAAGTAAAATGTATGCGCAATTTTCGAAATGCCGAAATGAAGATGCACAGACAATTATTAGCATGCCTTATTGTATCATAAAAATCTCTAATTTGAATTATATATAGGACTCTTACATAATTCAAATTAAGGGAAAGGGGCAAGTGCGCCCCGAAAATGCTGCAGCCGTCCTTCAGGGGCGGCATAACTAACACATAATCAGGAGGGATGATTTATGTTAGCGTTTCTTGGTTTCTTAACCATCATTCTGGTCCTGGCCCTGATCATGAGCAAGAAGAGCTCCACGCTCATTGCCCTGATCATCGTCCCGGTCATCACGGGCTTCATCACAGCTTTCGTCACGGCTCCGCAGACGATTATCGACGCGGCCGCGGCCAAAGCAGCGGAAGCCGGCACGGAATTCGTCGCGCCGACCGTTACTTTCGGCGCACAGCTGGAGCAGACTTTTAAGTCGATCACCGGCTGGATGGGCTCCGGCCTCACGAGCATCGCCGCTACCGGCGTCATGTTCATTTTCGCAATCCTGTTCTTCTCCACTTGCTCTGACGCGGGCGTCTTCGATCCGATCATCGCGAAGATCCTGAAGCTGACGGGCAACGATCCGGTGAAGATCGCGATCGGCACTTTCATCATCGGCTGCATCTGCCACCTCGACGGCTCCGGCGCGACCACGTTCCTGATCGCGATCCCCGCTGTCATGCCTCTGTACAGGAAGATGAAGATGAACTTCTGGGTCGAGGCGACGATCGTCGCACTGGCTGCAGGTATCATGAACGTCATGCCTTGGGGCGGCCCGACCATCCGTGCAGCCACCGCGATCTCCGGCCTCGGCTACGAGATCACCGCGGCACAGCTCTGGGTCGGCATCATGCCTTCCTGGATCGTCGGTATCATCTGCTGCCTGCTTCTGTCCGCATGGCTCGGCAAGAAGGAAGCAAAGAGACTGGCAGCCGGCATCCCCGCAGATCCCTGCGAAGTGGAAATGGTCAACGAAGCGGAAACTGGCAACAGCGACCTCGTCCGTACCGGCTGGAGATGGTACTTCAACATCTGCCTCATCATCGTTCTGCTGTTCGTCCTGATCAAGGGCCTGCTTTCTCCCGCTGCGACGTTCATGATCGGCTTCTGCATCCTGCTGATCGTCAACTATCCGAATGTCAAGCAGCAGCATGACATCATCAACAGCCACGCAAAGGCAGCGTTCCTGATGGTCTCCATCGTGTTCGCGGCTGGCGCGTTCACCGGCATCATGAAGGGTTCCGGCATGCTCACCGCGATGACTGACGCTCTCGTCGCCATCATCCCGAGCTCCGTCGGCAAGATCATGGCTCCGGTCGTTGGTATCTTCAGTGTTCCGCTGTCACTCCTGTTCGACCCCGATTCGTTCTACTACGGCGTCATGCCCGTTATCGCGAACGCGGTCGCAGCGATGGGCGGCTCCGCTGTCGCAGTTGCGAAGGCTTCCATCATGGGCCAGATGACACTGGGCTTCCCGCTGTCTCCTCTGACCGGCGCGACCTTCCTTCTGCTCGGCCTTGCCGGACAGGATCTCGGCGATCACCAGAAGCACACACTGCCGCTGGCATGGCTCGTCTCGATCGTCATGGTCGTGGTCGGCTGCCTCTTCTGCGGTCTGCTGGCATCTGCCTAAGCCATCACATGAAACTGAATGCTGCAGGGCTCCGGCTCTGCAGCATTTCTTCTTATCAGAACTTGCCTGTGTGAAAAGGTTTTGCACCTAGCATCATCGCTTTGTGAATGTTCACGATAAGATGAAATTATGAATTGATAATTATCAGTAATTTGAATAATACAGCTGCAGATGAGATAATTTTGACATAAGCCAAAGGCGCAGTGGAGTGGATGCGCGGGAAAAGGCTTTTCGAAGGGAATCTGCAGAAGACAAGCACTGTAGGAGGGAAGAATGGAGAACGAGAGAGCACTGCAGCCGCAGGCGCTGGAAAACGTTGTCGTACTTGACCTGACGCGCGTCGTCGCTGGTCCGTATGCCGGCTCGATCCTGGGCGACTTCGGCGCGAAGGTCATCAAGATCGAAGTGCCCGGCCGCGGCGATGACGCCAGAGGCTACGGGCCGTACAGAAACGGCGAGAGCGTCTACTACGCCAACCTGAACCACAACAAGAAGGGCATCACGCTGAACCTGAAAGCGGACGAGGGCAAGGAAGTCTTCAAGAAGCTGGTCGCGAAGGCGGACGTCGTCATCGAGAACTATCGTCCGGGCGTCATGGACAAGCTCGGCCTCGGCTACGATGTACTGAAGGAGATCAATCCCCGCCTCATCTATGGCGCGGTTTCCGGTTTTGGTTCCTATGGCCCTTATTCCCAGAGACCCGGCTATGACATCATCTCCCAGGCGATGGGCGGCCTCATGAGCGTCACCGGCGCAGAAGGCGGCGAAGAGACCCGCTCCGGCAACGCGATGGGCGATATCCTCGGCGGCATGAACCTGGTCATGGGCGTCGTGATGGCGCTTTATGCGAGAGAGAAGACCGGCAAGGGACAGAGGATCGACGTCTCGCTCGTCGACTCCGTCGTCGCCAGCCTTGAGAACGCTTACATCCGCTATTTCGAGTCCGGCAAGCTCCCGGTCCGCATGGGCAACGCTTACGCGTCGATCGCGCCGTACGATTCCTATCAGGCAAAGGACGGCAAGGTCATCATCGCCTGCGGCAACCAGAAGCTGTATGAGAAGCTCTGCCGCGAAGTCCTCGACATGGAGTGGATGATCACGGACGAGCGGTTCCTGACGGTTCCGCTGCGCGTGCAGAACAACAAGATCCAGAAGAAGTACATCGAGGAGTGGACGATGCAGCACACGGTTGCGGAAGTCGTCGACATCATCCTCGGCCACGGCATCCCGGCCGGCCCGATCAACAACGTCAAGCAGATCGTCGAGGACGACCACATCCGGAACGCCCGCGAGATGTTCATCGAAGTGGATCACCCGAAGATCGGCCCGATGGTCGTCAACGGCAACCCGATCAAGCTCATGGACATGATGCCTCGCGTGAACTATCCTGCACCGACGCTCGGACAGCATAACGAGGAGATCCTGAAGGGCTTCATCGGATTATCGGATGAGGAATTCGCAGAACTCGCGGAAAAGAAAGTGATCTAATAGCAAATAAATATTTTAAATAAATTAGAGAAAGGACAACAAGCATGAAGAAGATTGCAATCGGAGGCGGCCAGGGCTTCTGGGGCGACTCTCCGGATGCCGCGATCCATATGATCCGCAATGCGGATATCCAGTATATGGGTTGTGACTATCTGGCGGAGCTGACGCTGTCCATCATGGCCAAGCAGCAGCTGAAGGATCCTTCCAAGGGATTCGCGCCCGATTTCCAGACCCGCATTCTGAAAGAAGCGGGCAAGGAAGCCTGGCAGAAGAACATCCGCATCTGCACGAACGCCGGCGGCATGAACGTGACCGGCTGTGTGGATGGGATCAAGAACTGGGCCGAAGGCGAGGACATGAAGGGCTACAAGATCGGCTACGTCCTCGGCGACAATATCAAGGACAAGATCCCGCAGCTCCTCGCGGACGGCTGGACCTTCCCGAACTTTGACTACGACGGCAATTTTGAAGATATCGTAGACAAGATCTACAACTGCAACGTCTACATCGGCCACGAGGGCATCGAAGGCTGCCTCGAGCAGGGCGCAGACGTCGTCATCACCGGTCGTGCGGCTGACTCCGCACTGTTCCTCGCTCCGCTGAAGTATGAATTCGGCTGGGCGGCGGATGACTGGGACAACCTCGCCAGAGGCATCATGGTCGGCCACATGCTTGAGTGCGGCGGCCAGGGCGCAGGCGGCAACTTCATGTACGACTGGCGCAGCGTTCCGAGAATGGATGAGCTCGGATTCCCGATCGCGGAAGTCACGGAAGATACGCTCGAAGTCACGAAGGCTCCCGACTGCGGCGGCCTGATCAGCGAGCAGAGCGTCAAGGAGCAGTTCCTGTACGAAGTCCACGATCCCGCGAACTACTGGACGCCGGACGTCGACGTCGACATCAGCCAGGCGACCATCACGCAGGTTGGCGACAACCGCGTGCGCGTCGGCGGCATCAAGGGCAAAAAGAGACCGGACACCTTAAAGCTCTGCGTCGGTTACCACAAGGGCTGGAAGACCGTCAGCATGCTCAGCTTTGCATGGCCGGATGCTTACGAGAAGGCTCAGTACTGCGCGGAAGTCATCATGAAGAAGATGCAGCGCCGCGGTATGAAGGCGGACGATATCCATATCAGCTACATCGGCCTCAACAGCCTGCATCTGGGCGTTGCGGACATGAGCGAAGAAGCGCTGAAGAACCTCAACGAGTGCGTCCTGCGCATCGCCGTCTTCTCCGAAGACAAGAGCGAGTGCGCGAAGATCATTCCCGAGATCTCCCCGCTGCAGCTCAACGGACCTCCAGGAGCATCCTTCTTCGGCGGCCGTTCTCACGTCCAGGAAGTCATGGCCCTCTGGCCGACGACCGTGCCGCGTGACGTGGTACAGGTGGAGAGCCGCATTCTCACCGTCTGATCACAGACAGGGAAGAGGTTCCGATTCTGTTCAGGATGTGGAAATTAAGGAAAGGATAATACAATGGCAGAAATCTATCTGAATGATATCGCGCACGGCAGAAGCGGCGACAAGGGCGATACTTCAAACGTCTGCGTCTATGCCCGCAAGCCGGAATATTACAAGATCATCGAGCGCGAAGTCACACCGGAGAAGCTGAAAGCATACTTCGGCGACATGGTGAAGGGTGAGATCACACGCTATGACGTTCCCAGCCTCGGCGGCTTCAACTTCGTGATGAAGCACGCACTGGGCGGCGGCGCGACGATGAGCCTTCGCCTCGACAGCCTTGGCAAGTCCATGGGCAGCGCGGTCATGCGCATGAAGATCCATGTGGAGGACGGTGAGCTGTAATACAGCGCACACGGAAGAAAAGGAAGAAAGAAGAAGTTTGTGGGAAGCAGTTCAGGCTGCCGCTGCGGCGGCGGCCTGTTCTGCGCTAAGCAAAGCTAAAACGGGTATACCATGGCGGAGCAGTCATCCGAATACAGGAACAGGCAGCAGCAATGCCTGAAAATATGGGAACTCGCGAGAGAGCAGGTGCTGTCGGCGTTTCATTTTCTGGTGAACGCGACCGCGAGGCTCTCTTTTGTTTCCGCGGACGCGGCGGGCAGCATGCCGCTGACGGACGGACGCAGCGTCTTCTACAACGAGGAGGAGCTGCTGAGATCCTTTTCCGCGGATCCGGAGTCGCCGGCAGGCACGCTGATGCACATGCTCCTGCACTGCCTGTTCGGGCACCCGTACCGGAAGCAGATCGCGGACTCGGAGCTCTGGGACGCGGCCTGCGACATCGCGGTCGGCAAGATCATCGCGGACCTGTCCGCGGACGGCGGGATGGGAGATGCCTTCCGGCCGGCGGACGCGCACGAGGAGGACATCTTCTTCCGCGTGGGCAGCCGCGCGCCGCACATGACCGCGGAGGAGATCTACAACGCGGTCGTCAGCGACGCCTCCGCGCGGGAGGAGATCCTGCGCTGGCGCGAGCTCTTCATGCGCGACGACCACAGCCTGTGGACTTCCCGTGCGAAGTCCGGGAGGAAAAAGGTTCGCGGCGGCGTCCTCATCGCTGTTCCGGACGAGACGGACGACGAGGACACGCAGCAGGAGACCGGCCCCGGAAAAGGGGACGAGGACGAACTCGCGGCAGAGATGGAGCAGCGGGACGTGGAGGCCCTGAAGCGCGAGTGGCAGAAGCTCGCGCGGCAGGCGCAGATGGAGCTCACGTCGTTCCAGAACCGGTTCGGGCACAAGGCCGGCCGCT
This sequence comes from Lachnospiraceae bacterium UBA7012, assembly GCA_002449595.1. GTDB lineage: Bacteria > Bacillota > Clostridia > Lachnospirales > Lachnospiraceae > CAG-791. The sequence goes on along the minus strand of DJXE01000174.1, from coordinate 14,645 downwards.
TCGTGGACCAGCTGCAGCCGATCCTGTGGCAGGAGATCGACTACGGCGAATTCCTGCGGAACTTCGGCGCGGAGCAGGAGATCCTGCACGTCTCGGACGAGGCCTTCGACATCGCCTACTACAAGTACGGACTGGAGATCTACGGCAACATTCCTCTGATCGAGCCGCTGGAATACGCGGAAGAGCACAGGATCCGGACGTTCGTCATCGCGATCGACACGTCGGGCAGCGTGCAGGGCGACATCGTGCAGAGCTTCCTCCAGAAGACCTGCGACGTGCTGCGCTCGACGACTTCCTTCACCCGCAGGGTGGACATCCTGCTGATGCAGTGCGACGCACAGGTCCAGAGCGTGACGCGCATCAAGGACATGGATGAGCTGGAGGACGTCATTAAGGACCTCCGCCTGCGCGGCTTCGGCGGGACGGATTTCCGCCCGGTCTTCTCCTACGTTCAGCAGCTGCGGGACGAGGGAAAGATGGAGAAGCCTGACGGGCTCCTGTATTTCACGGACGGCGTCGGCGAGTATCCGGCCGCGGCGCCGGACTACAAGACCGCGTTCATCTTCAACCGGGACGACCACATCAGCCCGCGCGTGCCCTCCTGGGCGATCCGCGCGGTGCTCTCCACGGACACGATCAAACTGCTGGGACAATAAAAGTTGAGGAGTAGTTTGAAAGCACTGCCGATGCAGCACTTTCAAACTGCACCAACGGCGCTGACACGCCGGGTGCCGCATTCGGCAAAACCGCATTCACGGATTTTGCCCAAACGAGGAAATAATATATGAACATCGCAACCGCAAAAGAACAGATCAAAAACGCAGTGCGGATCTATCTGCAGAAGAACGCGGACGGCTCCTACCAGATCCCGGTCGTGCACCAGCGCCCGGTCTTTGTGATGGGCCCCCCCGGACTGGGAAAAACAGCCATCATGCAGCAGATCGCGGATGAAATGGGACTGGGCCTCGTGAGCTACTCAATGACGCACCACACGAGGCAGAGCGCGCTCGGCCTGCCGGTCATCGTGGACCGGGAGTTCGACGGCACGCATTACCAGGTGAGCGAGTACACGATGAGTGAGATCCTCGCGAGCGTCTACGACTGCATGCGGGAGACCGGGAAGCGGGAGGGCATCCTCTTCCTCGACGAGATCAACTGCGTCAGTGAGACGCTGTCGCCGGCGATGCTGCTTTTCCTGCAGTATAAGGTGTTCGGCGGACACCAGGTCCCGCCGGGATGGGTCATCGTGACCGCCGGCAACCCGCCGCGCTTCAACAAGAGCGCGCACGAGCTCGACGCCGCGACCAGGGACCGCCTGAAGGTCATGAACATCGAGCCGGATTACGCAGCATTCAAGGAATACGCGATCCGCAACGGCGTGCAGCGCTGCGTGATCAGCTATCTCGACATCCGCCCCGACGATTTCTACAAGATGACGACGCAGGTGAACGGCATGAACGTCGTGACGCCCCGCGCGTGGGAGGACCTCTCCGAGATGATCCGCTACCACGAGATGCTCGGGATCCCCGTCACGGACGCGCTCGTCTCCCAGTATCTCCAGGATCCGGACACGGCGCGCGATTTCGCGCTCTATTACCAGCTCTACCAGAAGTACAAGAAGGCATGGCAGACCGACCGCATCCTGCAGGGCCTGTACGACGAGGAAGTCCTCGACGAGGCGAAGGAAGCGCGCACGGACGAGCGCATCACGCTGGTCGGCCTCCTGCTCGAGCAGGTCACGGGCGACATGGACCTGTGCGTGAAAAAGCATGATGACCTGGCGGGGCAGGTTGCTGCCCTGAAGGCACAGCGCGCGAAGATGGACGCCAGGGCGGCGGAGGAAGGCCTTCCTTCCGAGACGGAGTGGACACAGCGCAGGGACGCGGTCCGCGCGGAGACGGCGCAGCTGCAGTCCGAGGTCGCGCGCACGCAGCAGGAGATCGGAAACATGCTGCGCTTCCTGAAGGATGCTTTTGGAAAAGGACTTGAGCTCTCGATCGCGGTCAATGACCTGTCCGTGTCACGCCGCGCGACGGCGTTTATCGGCCAGTTCCTCAGCATGGACTACTTTGAGGAGAGCAGGGAACTGCTCCTGCACAAGCGGGAGGAGGATCTGCTCCGGGAGATCCGGATCGAGCTTTGACAGAGCACAGGCTCAGTGAGACAGAGGATGGGACGCTGACCAATGAATGAAGGCAGATATACAGAGAACGCGGACGGGACGCTGACCCTGGTCCGTTGGCCCAGAACGAAGGAGGCGGCGGTGATCCCCGCGCAGGTCGAAGGCCGCGCGGTGACGCGGATCGCGCCGATGGCCTTCGCGCCGTTCCATATGGAGGAGAAGGACTTTGTCTCCGGCTTCCGCCCGCCCTACAGCTTCAACATGTTCATCCTGATGTCGGGCGGCAAGGTGACGCACGAGAAGACGGATGAGGGCGGCCCGGAGGAGGTCGTGCTCCCCGACACGGTCCGGGAGATCGGCGCGTACGCGTTCTGGCACTGCCACAACCTGAAGAAGGTGAACGTCCCCGCCGGCGTAAAACTGATCCGCGCCGGGACGTTCGGCGAGTGCGTGAACCTGAAGAAAGTATCGCTTCCGGACTCGCTCATCGCGGTCGGACTCTGCGACGAAGGCGCCTTGCAGGACCGGGTGCAGAACTGCATCTCCGGCGAGATGCTGCGCGGCATGCCGGACGTCGGCGCGTTCTACGCGTGCCACAGCCTGAAGGAGCTCGTCCTTCCGGAGAGCCTGCGTGTGCTGGGGGCGCACACCTTTAACAGCAGCGGGCTGGTGAAGCTCAGGATCGCGACGAAAGAAGCTTTTCCCGGAAAGGAGAAGGCGAGGGCGGCGGATGCGGACTACGCGATCGCGGACAACGCGTTCGACCACGCCGCGTCGCTGCAGTGGATGGACAAGCTGGACAGGAGCGGCAGGACCGCTTACCGGATCGGGCTTCCCGCCGCGCGGGACAAGATCCTGATCGCGGACCGGACGTTCGGGCGGCTGTCACACATCCCGAAGGACTTCTTCACGGAGAAGGCGGTCTACTTCGACCAGCTGGCGCAGGAGGTGTTCCGGCTCGACTTTTCCGCGCGGATGGCGCTGGGACGGCTGCGCTATGACGGGGCGCTCCTGCCGGAGTACCGGGCGTGGTACATCCGCCTGCTCATCGACCACTTCGCGCAGGCGCCGCAGTTCATGCCGGAGGACCCGAAGCAGCCGGATCCGTTCGCGGCGCTGTTTTCGGCGCTGATGGAGACGGGCGACCTGACGGCGGGCGACGTGAGCAGCCTGATCCGGACCGCGGGGGAGGAGCACCTCTCATCCGCGCTGCTGAATGAGATGATGCGGGTGCGGACGGAGAGCTTTTCCATGGCGACCGGGTTTGAGGATCTGGAGATCTGAAGATATTCCGGACGGCGGGCAAGGCCGCATGCAGGTCCTGCTCCACAGGCTGTGGGAACAGCCGCATAGATAGTATTCGGGAATTTGTGTTTTGGGCGAGGATAGAATATACTTGTTTTTGCAGATATACGATTTTGACGGATCATAAAGGCGTGGCAGCGGCTGCCGCCGCGTGCGGGTCCGTATTTCAGAACATGGGAGAGGCATAAATGGAGCAGGGAGCGAACATCGGCGTGATCATCGCCATTGCGGCATTCGGTGTGATGGTGCTTATTGCGGTCATTGCCGCGGTCATTGCGGCGGCGGCTGTCAGCAGCGCGGCGAGCAGCGACACCACCTTAAAGGGCGATGACGAGAACTGACAACGGTTCATATAGTGCGGCGCGTCCGGCTTTCGTGCTCAGAGTGACAGGCGCGGCGATCACGCGCTGAAAGACAGATGCAGTTTTCTCGCAGCGGCGGGATGATGAGAGAAGCAGGACGGCCATCCGCCCTGCTTTTTCAGATAGAGCAGGCAGGAGGCAGTAATTAATGAGTGATTATATGGTCCGCGGCGTGGCGGCAAATGAGCAGCTGCGCGTATTCGCGGTGACGACGAGAGAACTCGTGGAGGAGGCCAGGAAGGCGCACGGCACGACGCCGGTCGCGACGGCGGCCCTGGGCCGCACGATGAGCGCGGCGCTGATGATGGCGTACATGCTGAAGGGGGAAAAGGACCTTCTGACGATTCAGTTTGACGGAGACGGGCCGCTGCAGGGCATCGTCGTCACGGCGGACAGCCACGGAGGCGTCAAGGGATATGTGAAGAACCCGCTGGTGATGCTGCCCCTGAAGGAGGACGGCCACCTGAACGTCGGCGGCGCCGTCGGGCGCGGGACGCTCACGGTCATCCGCGACCTGAACATGAAGGACAGCTACGCGGGACAGACGCCGATCTACTCCGGCGAGATCGCCGAGGACATCACGCATTACTTCGCGGAGTCCGAGCAGATCCCTTCCTCCGTGGGCTTGGGCGTCCTGGTGGACACAGACCACTCCGTGCTCTGTGCGGGCGGATTTATCGTGCAGGTCATGCCGTTTGCGGACGACGCGGTGATCACGAAGCTGGAGGAGAACCTGAAGCACATCCCGTACGTCACGGACATGCAGCGCGAAGGAGCCTCTCCGGAGGACATGCTGCGGCGCGTGCTGGAAGGCTTCGACCTGGAGATCCTGGAGACGAAGCCGGTCCGCTTTTTCTGCAACTGCACCAGGGAGCGCACCGAGCGGGCGCTGATGCTGCTCGGAGAGGACGAGCTCTCCGAGATTGCGAAGCAGAAGGAGGGCACGACGCTCACCTGTCAGTTCTGCGGAAAGAAATACCACTACAGTGCGGAGGAGATCCTCGCGCTGCGGGAGGAAGTATCCCGCCAGTCATAGTTCATAATTATTCTCTGGTTTTCGGTGCATGGCCGGCGCGAACAGCGCCGGCTGTTTTTTTCCGTGATCAGGCCGCAAAGCGGCCGCCAGGCTTATCCGAAGGACCATCCGATACGAAATATGATAGGAAAAGTATATGATGAATCATACATGCAGGCTATTGAGGCGGCCGGAGAGCAGACGTATAATGATAGCAAAAGGATATTCTCAGTGCTTATATGAATATTTTTTGTATAAATATTAACTGAGAAACAGATCTTCCCGCGGAGCCTTTATGGGGGATAAGAAAAGGCTTCGCGGCAAATGTTGGAAAATCTTGAGAAAGAAGGAAAAGGGGAAATGGCAGGCAAAAAACAGCGGATCCAGAAAACCATGGACGGCAACGAGGCGGCTGCATATATTGCATATGCATTCACCGAGGTAGCGACGATCTACCCGATCACGCCGTCCTCACCGATGGCGGAGGCGGTCGACGAGTGGTCGGCGAACGGGAGGCTGAACCTCTTCGGCCAGCGCGTGAAGCTCGTCGAGATGCAGTCGGAGGCGGGCGCGGTCGGCGCGATGCACGGCTCTCTTGAGACCGGCGCGCTGACGACGTCTTTCACGTCTTCACAGGGACTCCTCCTGATGATCCCGACGCTCTACCGCCTCGCGGGACAGCTCAAGCCGGGCGTCCTGCACGTCAGCGCGAGAACCGTCGGCACGCACGCGTTCTCGATCTTCGGCGAGCACTCGGACGTCATGGCCTGCCGCCAGACCGGCATGGCGATGCTCTGCACCGACTCCGTCCAGGAAAACATGGACCTCGCGGCGATCGCCCATCTCGCGGCGATCAAGGGCAGGGTCCCGTTCATACACTTCTTTGACGGCTTTCGGACCTCCCACGAGATCCAGAAGGTCGACGTCATCGATTACGAAGAACTGAAGGGCCTCATCGACCAGGAGGCGCTCGACGCGTTCCGCAAGAGCAGCCTGAACCCGGAGCGCCCTGTCATGCGCAGTATCGTCATGAATCCCGACGTCTACTTCCAGACGCGGGAGTCCGCGAACCCGTTCTATCAGGCAATTCCGGGCATCGTGGAATACTACATGAACAAGATCAATAAGATGACCGGCCGCGACTACCGCCTGTTCAATTACTACGGCGCGGCGGACGCCGACCGCATCATCATCGCGATGGGTTCCTCCGCGGGTGTGATCCGTGAGACTGTCGAATACCTGAACAGCCAGGGCGAGAAGGTCGGCTTCCTGGAAGTCCACCTGTACCGCCCGTTCTCGATCGAACATTTCCTGAAAGAGCTTCCGGATACGGTGAAAAAGGTCACGGTCCTCGACCGCACGAAGGAGCCGGGCTCCCTCGGCGAGCCGCTCTATCTCGACGTCTGCGGCGCCTTCAACGAAGTGGACAACAAGCCGCAGGTCTACGGCGGCAGATACGGCCTCTCGATCAAGGACGTGACGCCGAACCAGATCGTCGCCGTCTTCGACAACATGAAGAAGTACAACCCGAAGAACCACTTCACGGTCGGCATTGACGACGACGTGACCTTCACCTCGCTCAAACTCGGCGCGCCGGTCGACGTTCTGCCGAAGAGCACGAAGAGCCTGAAGTTCTGGGGCCTCGGCTCGGACGGCACCGTCGGCGCGAACAAGAACTCCATCAAGATCATCGG
>DJXE01000174.1:6469-8094 GCA_002449595.1 Lachnospiraceae bacterium UBA7012 | reverse complement strand
AACTCCATCAAGATCATCGGCGACAACACGAACAAGTACGTGCAGGCGTACTTCGAGTACGACACGAAGAAGTCGGGCGGCATCACGCGGTCCCACCTGCGGTTCGGCGACGAGCCGATCATCGGCAGCTACCTCGTCACGCACGCGGACTTCGTCGCCTGCCACAACCAGTCCTACATGGACAAGTACGACATCGTGCAGGAACTGAAGCCGGGCGGAACCTTCCTCCTGAACACCATGTGGACGCCCGAGGAGCTCGAGACGAAGCTCTCCAATAAGGTGAAAAGGTATCTGGCGCAGAACGACATCAGCTTCTACACGATAGACGCGCTGAAGATCGGCAAGGAGATCGGCCTCGGCAAGAGGACGAACGCGATCCTGCAGGCAGCCTTTTTCAAGCTGGCGGACATCATTCCGATCGAGGACGCGGTCGGCTACATGAAGGACGCGGTCTTAAAGTCCTACGGCCACAAGGGCGACAAGGTCGTTAACATGAACAACGCGGCCATCGACCAGGGCGTGAAGAACATCGTGAAGATCGACATCCCGGAGAGCTGGAAGGACCTGCCGGACGACGAGGAGAAGGAAGAACGCAAGGTACCGGCCTTTGTGAAGAACATCGTGGAGCCGATCGATTCCCTGCACGGCGACGACCTTCCGGTCAGCGCCTTCAAGGGCATGGAAGACGGCACGGTTCCGCTCGGCACCTCCCAGTATGAGAAGCGCGGCACGGCCGTCGAGATCCCCGTCTGGAACCCGGACAAGTGCATCCAGTGCAACCAGTGCTCCTTCTCCTGCCCGCACGCGGCGATCCGCCCGTTCCTCCTGGATCACGAGGAGACCGCCGAGGCGCCGGACGATTTCGTTACCGTCCGCGCGAAGGGCAAGGGCATGGAGGCCTACACGTACCGCATCCAGGTCTCCCCGCTCGACTGCTTAAGCTGCGGCGTCTGCTTCAACGCGTGCCCGGCGGAAGCACTCAGCCTCTCCTATCTGGAGCGCGAGCAGAAGGAAGTGAAGAACTGGGAGTTCGCGACGACGATCACGCACAAGGACAACCCGATGGACAAGTTCACCGTCAAGGGCAGCCAGTTCGAGCAGCCGCTCGTCGAGTTCTCGGGCGCCTGCGCCGGCTGCGGCGAGACGGCTTACGTGAAGACGCTGACACAGCTCTTCGGCGACCGCCTCATCATCGCGAACGCGACCGGCTGCACGCAGGCCTGGGGCGCGGCGATGCCGAGCTTCCCTTACACGGTCAACGACAAGGGCTTCGGCCCGGCGTGGTCCAACTCGCTGTTTGAGAACAATGCGGAATTCGCGATGGGCATGTCGCTCGCGGAGGGCCAGCAGAGGGCCCGCCTCGCGGAGCAGCTCCTGAAGCTGAAGGAGATCAGCGGCGATCCGGCGCTGAACAACGCGATCGATATCTGGTGGAACGCTTACGACGAGGGCGAGAAGTCCCTGCAGACGACGGAGGACCTGGAAAAGCGGCTGCAGCGCGCCGAACTCTCCGGTGAGGCGAACGAGATCCGCGAGGACGTGCTTTTGCACAAGGAGCACCTGACCAAGAAGTCGATCTGGATGTACGGCGGCGACGGCTGGGCGTACGACATCGGCTACGGCGG
>DJXE01000174.1:0-6402 GCA_002449595.1 Lachnospiraceae bacterium UBA7012 | reverse complement strand
ATCGGCTACGGCGGACTGGACCACGTGCTCGCAAGCGGCGAGGACGTCAACGTCCTGCTCGTCGATACGGAAGTCTATTCCAACACCGGCGGACAGGCCTCGAAGGCGTCGCCGATCGGCGCGGTCGCGCAGTTCGCCGCATCCGGCAAGAAGACTAACAAGAAGGACCTGGGCCTTCACGCGATGGCCTACGGCACGGTCTACGTCGCGCAGTGCGCGATGGGTGCGGACAAGAACCAGTTCGTCCGCGCGATGAAGGAGGCGGAGGCCTTCCACGGCCCGTCGCTGATCATCTGCTACGCGCCCTGCATCAACCACGGCCTCGTGAAGGGCATGGGCATGGCGCAGATCGAGATGAAGCGCGCGGTCGAATCGGGCTACTGGAACCTCTACCGCTACAATCCGGAGCTCACGAAGCAGAACAAGGATCCGTTCCTTCTGGATTCCAAGGAACCGACGATGGAACTGAAGGAATTCATGATGGGCGAAGTCCGCTTTGCCTCCCTGTACCGGAAATTCCCGGAAGAGGCGGAGAAGCTGCTTAAGGAGGCGGAGAAGTACACGAGAGGCAAGCGCGCCGAGTACGTGCGCATGGCGAGCGGCGGCGACGCCCTGGCCCGCATCGGGGAGCCGTAAACCGCGGTGAAATTCCCGTGCCGAGCAGGCGCAAATACGTTACAATAGAATACGGAAAAAAGAAGAGCGAAGCAGGATCCGGACGAACGCGTCCGGGTCCTGTGTCGGTATTATGGAAACCGTCCGGCCTGCGGGATAAGCGCGGCAGGCACAGCGGAGGCGGGCGAACGCCGACCATCCGCACGGACTCTCAGCGCTTGGATTGGAGAAAAACATGATCAAGAGCCTCATCATCAACCCGGGATCCACGTCCACCAAGATCGGTATCTTTGAGGACGAGACGCAGGTGTTCGACAAGACGCTGCGCCACAGCAGCGAGGAGATCGGACAGTTCCCGACCATCTTCTCCCAGATGGATTTCCGCAAGAACATCATTCTGGAAGCCCTGAAGGAAGCGGGAGAGGACCTTAAGAGCTTCGATGTCATTGTCGGCCGCGGCGGCCTCGTGAAGCCGATCGAGGGCGGCACCTATGAAGTCACGGACGTCCTCGCGAAGGACCTGGAGATCGGCGTGCAGGGACAGCACGCGAGCAACCTCGGCGGCCTGCTCGCGCGAGAAGTCTCCAGTGAAGTGGAAGCGGCCCGCGCCGACGGCGTGAAGGTCCCCGCGTTCATCGTCGACCCGGTCGCGGTGGATGAGATGCAGCCGCTCGCGAGATACACCGGCCTGCCGGAGATCCGCAGGACCGCGATCTCCCACCCGCTGAACCAGAAGGCGATCGCGCGGCGCTACGCGAAGGAGCACGGCACGAGCTACGACCAGCTGAACCTGATCGTCGTTCACCTCGGCGGCGGCGTCTCCGTCGGCGCGCACGAGAAGGGCAAGATCATCGACGTATTCAATGCGTTGGACGGTGACGGAACCTTTTCTCCCGAGAGAACGGGGCGCGTTCCCAGCGGCCAGCTCATCAGGATGTGCTTCGAGAGCGGCCTGACCGAGAAGGAAGTCATGAAGAAGTTCGTCGGCGGCGGCGGATTCAACGCGTACCTCGGCACGAACGACATGCGCGAAGTCGACCGGCTCGCGGACGAAGAGCACAACGCCCTCGCCGCGGAGGTCCGCGACGCGTTCATCTACTGCATCTGCAAGGACGTCGGCGCGCAGGCGGCGGTCTTAAAGGGCAAGGTCGACCAGATCCTGCTCACCGGCGGCATCGCGTACGACAAGTACGTGACTGAGCACATCAAGGAGCGCGTGAGCTTCATCGCGCCGGTCTCCGTCTATCCCGGTGAGGACGAGCTCCTCGCACTCGCGCAGGGCGCGATCCGCGTCATGACCGGTGAGGAGGAAGCGAAGGTCTATTGACCTGCAGCGAACAGATAACAGTTTATGAGCCGGCACAGCGGGCGCAGCAGGCCCGCTGCGCCAGCCCGGAATCATGAGAGCGGAGCAGCAGAATGATTGATTTGAAGAAGCAGCGCATCGTGCGCGTCATCGGACACAAGAACCCGGACACGGACTCCATCTGTTCGGCGATCGCGTACGCCTACCTCAAGAACCAGATCAGCGACGCGCCGCACGAGCCGCGCCGCGCCGGGCACATCAACAAAGAGACGAAGTTCGTGCTGAAGTATTTCGACGTGCGCAAGCCCCGCATGTCCGTCGACGCCGCGCCGGCGATCGGCAACATCGACATCCGCGAGGAGCCCGGGATCGGCGGCGAGATGAGCCTGCGCGACGCCTGGCAGCAGATGGTGGAGCGGGACATCGACACGCTCTGCATCACGGAGCCGGATGAAGACGCGGAAGGGCCGGACAAGGGCAAACAGCAGAACCTGAAGGGCCTCATCACGATCAAGGACATCGCGAACGCCAACATGGACCTGTTCGACACGGAGGTCCTCTCCAAGTCCCGGACGAGCTGCCGCAACCTCATCGAGGTCCTGAAGGGCAAGCTCCTCACCGGCGACCCCGACGCGGTCATCACGAGAGGCAAGCTCGGCGTCGGCACGAGCCCCGAGGTCATGGACGGCTTCATCGACCCGGGCGACATCATCATGGTGACGAACCGCTATGAGACGCAGATGTGCGCGATCGACAATGGCGTCGGATACCTGATTCTGTGCATGGGTGCAAAGATGTCCGACGGCATGCTCGCCCGCGCGAAGGAAAAGGGCATCACCGTCATCTCGACGGCGCTCGACACGTTCGGTGCCGCGCGCCTCATCAGCATGGCGGCGCCGGTCCGCTACTTCATGAAGGCGGACGACCTCATGACGTTCAACATCCACACCCCGGTGGAGGAGGCGCGGCGCGTCATGGCGTCCACCAGGCACCGCTACTTCCCGGTCGTGGACAAGGAAAATCACTACATCGGCGTCATCAGCCGCAGAAACCTGCTGAACCTGCACCGCAAGAAGGTCATTCTCGTCGACCACAACGAGAAGACACAGGCGATCGACGGCCTGGAGGAGGCGGAAGTGCTGGAGATCATCGATCACCACAGGATCGGCAATCTCGAGACCGGCATGCCCGTCTACTTCCGGAACGAGCCGGTCGGCTGCACCTCGACGATCATCTACTCGATGTTCCGCGAGAACAACATCGAGATCCCGCAGGACATCGCGGGCCTCATGCTCTCCGCGATCCTCTCCGACACGCTGATCTTCCACTCGCCGACCTGCACTTCGGTCGACCGGAACGCGGCGGAGGCGCTCGCGAAGATCGCCGGCGTCGACATCCCGACCTACGGGCGGCAGATGTTCGAGGCGGGCGAGGACCTCAGCGGCAAGAGCGCGGAGGACGTCCTCTACACGGATTTCAAGGAGTTTGCGCTCGGAGAATACAAGGTGAGCGCCGGACAGGGCTTCTACATGAGTGAAAAGGCCTTTGACGAAGCCTCACAGCTGATCTCGGGAATTCTCGCTGACATCCCGGCCCGCGCGGGCGTCGACATCGTCTTTTACATGGTCACGAGCATCCCCAAGCAGGGCACGCGCCTTCTGTTCGCGGGCGAGGGCTCGGAAGAGATCGTGCAGGAGGCGTTCGGCGTGAAGCCGGTTCCCGCGGACGACACGCACGCCGGCGTCTACAGCGTCTTCCTGCCGGCGATCGTGAGCCGCAAGAAGCAGCTCATTCCGCCGGTCAGAGAAAAACTTCTTGAGCAATAATTACGGCATCTTCTGGTTGAGCCAGGAGAGGATGTCGTCGTCGACGACGTCGTGGTCCAGCTCGTTCAGGATCTCGTGCCGGTCTCCTTCGTACAGTTTCATCTGTACGTCGGTGAGGCCGGCCTTTTTGTATGCGTCGGCGACCTGCTTCACGCCCTTGCCGAAGCCGCCGACGGGGTCGTCCGCGCCGGACACGATGAGGATCGGGAACGCCTTCGGGATCTTCGCGATGTTCGCGGGATCGCTGCAGATCTCGATGCCGGAGAACATGTTGAAGAAGGCGTTGACGGTGAACTTGAAGTTGTTCAGCGGGTTCGCGTTGTACGCGTCCACGATCTTCTCGTCCTTCGTCAGCCAGTCGTTGGCGGTGCGGGCGGGCTCAAACTTCTTGTTGTTGGAGCCGAGCGCCATGTTCGTGAGGAGCGGGCTGCGGAACCGCTCGCCCTTGCTGCGCGCGATGACGCGGCAGATCGCCTTTGCGGCCTTCAGGGTCGCGGGGCTCTGCTGGCCGGTGCCCATGATGATCGCGCCGCGGAGCTCGTCCGCGTGCAGCTGGATGTATTGCCTCGCGAGGAAGGAACCCATGCTGTGGCCCAGGAAGAAATAAGGGACGCCGGGGAACTTCTCCATCGTGCTCTGCTGCAGGGTGTACATGTCCCCGATCACGCAGCTGTTGCCGTAGGTGGAGAGCTGCTTCGGATTCATGTTCGCGACCGCGAAGAATCCGAGGTCATCCCTGGAATTCACGGACTCTCCATGGCCGAGATGGTCGTTGCCGACGACCGCGACGCCATTTTCCGCCAGGAACCGCGCGAACCGGTCGTAGCGGTCGATGAACTCGACCATGCCGTGCGCGATCTGCAGGACCGCCGCCGGCGCGCCGTCCGGAGCCCACTCGATGGCGTGGATCTGTGTTTTTCCGTCCATGGAAGGGTAGAAGAATTGCTTTTTCTGAACGCTCATTTTGGTAGTTCCTCCCTGTATTTCACCGGCTGTATCCGTTGTATGGATGAGTCCTCTTTACTATTATAGAACTGTATCTGGAATTATAGAATACAGCGCGAAATTTCTTCGCATCGGCAGCAAACTGTATGTAAAAACTTAAGAAGATGACGTGTGCCGACACATCGATCATAAAGCGTTCGGAGTGCGGCATCGGAGGGGCGGAATGAAGGCATATCAGCAGAAAAGCATTTCAGACATTAATCTCGAGGATTACCTGGGAGAGTACGAGGGCAAGCAGGCGACCGTGGACGACATGCGGTACGACCGCTTCCGCAGAAAGGAGCTGCTGAACGGCCTGTGGCACTACGCGGTCGACCAGTACGACACGTGCATCCGCCAGCACTGGTTCGAGGAGCGGCGCTTCGACGCGAAGGGCAACACGCTGCCCGTGGACTACTCGTTCGACGAGTGGCCGGTGATGCAGCTCCCGTGCTGCTGGAACACGCAGGCGGAGAAGTTCGAGCTCTACGAGGGAAGCATGGTCTTCACGCGCACGTTCCGCTCTGCCGTGAGCAGAGAGGGAGAGCGCGTCTTCCTGAAGCTCGGGGCGGTCAATTACATCTGCCGCGTCTTCCTCAACAAACAGTATCTCGGCATGCACCGCGGCGGCTCCACGCCGGCTTATTTCGACGTGACGGACGCGCTGCGGGAGGAGAACCGGATCATCATCCAGGCGGACTCCACCAGGCGGCCGGAACAGGTGCCGACCGAAAACACCGACTGGTTCAACTACGGCGGCGTCTACCGCGACATCGAGCTGATCCGCGTGCCGGCGGTCCACATCAAGCAGTTTCGCGTCGCGCTCGTTCCGGACGGGACCTTCTCAAAAGTGAGAGTGCAGGTCCGGCTCTCGGAGCCGGTGGATGTGACGGCGAAGCTTCAGCTGCGCGGGCTGGGAATCCTCAAAGAGGGAATCTGCGCGAGTGAAGCCGGGAAAAAAGGAATCGACGGGATCAAGGCTGAGAACGCCGGAATTTATGGGACCGGAGCCGGGGAAGCAGCTTCGAAAGACGAGGCAGAGATAGAAATCGTGATTCATGGCGGCGAAGGAGAGGCCATCTTCGAGATGCCGGTCGAACTCTGGACGCCGGAGCGGCCGTATCTGTATGAGGCGGTGCTCAGTTGCGGTGACGACACCGTCCGCGACGAGGTCGGATTCCGGGAGATCCGGGTGAAGGGCCACGATATTCTGCTGAACGGAAAGCCGGTCTACCTGCGCGGCATCTGCTGCCACGAGGAGAGCGTGAAGAACGGCAAGGCACCGAGCGATGAGGAGCGCCTAGAGACGATCCGCATCGCGAAGGAGCTCGGCTGCAATTTCATGCGCCTCGCGCACTACCCGCACAACGAGAAGATGGCGCAGCTCGCGGACCGGGAAGGGCTCCTTCTGTGGGAGGAGATTCCGGTGTACTGGGCGATCCGCTTCGCGAGAAAAGCGACGTACGAGGACGCGCAGAACCAGCTGCGCGAGCTGATCGGGCGCGATTACAACCGCGCGAGCGTGATCATCTGGTCCGTGGGCAACGAAAACGCGGACACCGACGAGCGACTCGCTTTCATGAGCGCGCTCGCCGCCTGCGCGCACGCGGAGGACGACACGCGGATGGTCTCCGCGGCCTGCCTCGTCAACAGCGAGGAGATGGCGATCCG
>DJXE01000128.1 GCA_002449595.1 Lachnospiraceae bacterium UBA7012 | reverse complement strand
GAGAAGCCGGAATACGTCTTCCTCGCCGCCGCGAAGGTGGGCGGCATCGCCGCGAACGACGCCGCGAAGGCGGACTTCATGTACGACAACATGATCCTCGAGATGAACGTGATCCACGCGGCCTGGATGAACGGCTGCAAAAAGCTGGAGTTCCTGGGATCCTCCTGCATCTACCCGCGCCTCGCGCCGCAGCCGATGCCGGAATCCTGCCTGCTGACGAGCTCCCTCGAGAAGACGAACGAGGCCTACGCGCTGGCGAAGATCAGCGGCCTCAAATACTGCGAGTACCTGAACGGGCAGTACGGCACCGACTACATCAGCGTGATGCCGACGAACCTGTACGGCCCGAACGACAACTATCACCCGACGCACTCCCACGTCCTTCCGGCGCTGATCCGCCGCTTCCATGAGGCGAAGGAGCAGGGTCTATCCGAAGTGACCTGCTGGGGCGACGGGAGCCCGCTGCGCGAGTTCCTGTACGTGGACGACCTCGCGAACCTGTGCGTGTTCCTGATGAACAACTACAGCGGCAGCGAGACGGTCAACGCCGGCACCGGCAAGGAAGTGACGATCCGCGAACTCACCGAGATCGTCGCGCGCGTCATCGGCTACGAGGGAAAGATCCTCTGGGATACCACGAAGCCGAACGGAACGCCGCGCAAGCTCCTTGACGTTTCCAAGGCGGCCGGCCTCGGCTGGACCTACCGCACGGAGCTCGAGGACGGGATCCGCCTGACGTACCAGGACTTCCTGAACAATCCGATGCGCGCGGAGCGCTGACCGGAGGGAGGCATTATGGGAAACCTCAACATCGTACTGCTGTCCGGCGGCTCGGGAAAAAGGCTCTGGCCCCTCTCCAACGACGTCCGCTCCAAGCAGTTCATCAAGATCTTCCGGAAGGAGGACGGCAGCTATGAGTCCATGCTGCAGCGCGTCTTCCGCCAGATCCGCGGCGTGGACCCGGACGCGAACATAACGATCGCGACGGCCAAGGCGCAGATCTCCGCGATCCGCAACCAGGTCGGGGACGAGACCGGGATCTCGGTCGAGCCCTGCAGGCGGGACACGTTCCCCGCGATCGCGCTCGCGGCGGCCTACCTTCACGACGTGAGAGGCGTCGGCGCGCAGGAAGCAGTCGTCGTCTGTCCGGTCGACCCTTGTGTGAACGACGATTTCTTCGTCGCGCTGAAAGAACTCTCGGAGATCGCGGAGAGCGGAAGAGCGAACCTGTCGCTCCTCGGCATCGACCCGACGTATCCGAGCGAAAAATACGGCTACATCATCCCGACGTCGGCGGACCCTGTCGCGGACGTCAGCACCTTCCGCGAGAAGCCCGACGCGGCGACGGCGCAGAAATACATCGATGCCGGCGGCCTCTGGAACGGGGGCGTCTTCGCCTTTCAGCTGCAGTACCTTCTCGACAAGGCGCACGAACTCATCGATTTCACGGATTACAACGACCTCTACGCGAAGTACGAGTCGCTGAAGAAGATCAGCTTCGACTACGCCGTCGCGGAGAAGGAGGAGAGCATCTGCGTGATGCGCTTCGCCGGCGAGTGGAAGGACCTCGGGACCTGGAACACGCTGACGGAGGCGATGGAGGAGCCGGTCATCGGCAAGGCCGTGATCGCGGACAGCTGCGAGGACGTGCACGTCCTCAACGAGCTGGACATGCCGATCCTGTGTATGGGCCTGAAGAACGTGATCGTCTCGGCGAGCCCGCAGGGCATCCTCGTCTCGGACAAAGGAGAGTCGAGCTATATCAAGCCTTATGTGGACGAATTCGACGAGCAGGTCATGTTCGCGGAGAAGTCCTGGGGCAGCTACCAGGTCATCGACGTCGAGGACGGGAGCATGACGATCCGCGTGACGCTGCTGCCCGGCCACAGCATGAACTATCACTCCCACGACCACAGGGATGAAGTCTGGACGATCATCGAGGGCAGGGGCCGCACGATCGTGGACGGCATGGAGCAGCCGGTAAAGCCGGGCGACGTGATCACGATGCAGGCGGGCTGCCGGCACACGATCATCGCGGACACGGAGCTGAAGCTCATCGAGGTGCAGCTCGGTCACGAGATCTCCGTGCACGACAAGCACAAATTTGAACTGGACCGGTGAGGCGATGCTCAGTCAGGGCGGGAAGGCGCCGTTCCTCCTGCAGCCGGTCGGCAAGGACTACCTGTGGGGCGGCGACAAGCTGAAAAGAGAATACGGCAAGGATCTTGACATGGACCCCCTCGCGGAGTCCTGGGAGTGCTCGACGCACCCGGACGGCACGAACCGTGTCGCGACGGGGCGGCACCGGGGGCAGCTGCTCTCCGACGTGCTGCGCGATCACCCGGAGTATCTGGGCACGCATCCCCGGATGGATGAAAAGGGCGGCCTGCCGATCCTCGTGAAATTCATCGACGCGAAGAAGGACCTCTCCGTGCAGGTACATCCTGACGACGCCTACGCCGCGAAGTATGAGAACGGCTCCCGGGGGAAAAGCGAGATGTGGTACGTGATGGATGCCGACGAGGGCAGCGCCATCATCTACGGATTCTACGAGGACACGTCGAAGGAGAAGGTGCGGGACGCGATCCGGAAGGGAACGATCCTGAACCTCGTGCAGCGGATCCCGATCCACCGGAACGACGTGTTCTTCATCGAGGCGGGGACCGTGCACGCGATTCCGGCCGGCGCGCTGATCGCAGAGATCCAGGAGAGCTCCAACCTGACGTACCGGCTCTACGACTACGGACGCGTGGACAAGAACGGGAAGGAGCGCCCGCTCCACATCGACCGGGCGATGGACGTTGCGGACCTTAAGAGCGCGGCGTCGCCGCGCCAGCCGATGCGCCTTCTGCGCTATGAGAGAGGGTGCGCGACGGAGCTCCTGTGCCGCTGCCGCTATTTCCAGACGGAGCGCATGCTGGTGAACGCGGGAGAGGGAAGCACCGGATCCGCGGCGCCTGTTCCTTTCTCCTCGGACCGCAATTCCTTCCGCATCCTTCTGTGCCTCGCGGGCGCGGGGACGCTGCGGAGCGGGGAGGAGAAGCTGGAGTTCTCCGCGGGCGGCTGCATCTTCGTGCCGGCGGACCTGCAGGGAATGGAACTCGAGGGACGGCTGGAACTGCTGAACATCACGTGCTGAGCAAAGGACGTCCCGTCATAGATGAGAGAATAAGAAAAGGCTGTCGCGGCATCGCTGCCGGACAGCCTTTCGCTATGTTCGTATTGATCTGCTCCGGACGGCCGCTGCCGCGGGAACAGCTGCGCCTGCGTGGTTACAGGCGGAAGAAGAGTCCGGCGCGCTTTAGCGGCTCCCGCAGCGCCATGTAGAGGACGACGACGATCACCGCCGAGACGACGGAGTTGATCAGCGTGACCACGAGGTTGATCGCGAAGGAAACTTCCGCCGCAGGTTTTCCGAGGATCAGGATCTTATAGAAATAGCGGAGCAGGGGATCAAAGACGGCGTTGAAAGCAAGGCCGGCGACCGTTG
The DNA here is from genome assembly GCA_002449595.1 of Lachnospiraceae bacterium UBA7012. Taxonomy (GTDB): domain Bacteria; phylum Bacillota; class Clostridia; order Lachnospirales; family Lachnospiraceae; genus CAG-791. The sequence continues at coordinate 678 of DJXE01000128.1, read as the reverse complement.
CCGTGACGACGCCGCGCAGGACCTTTGCGGTGCCCGCCTCCTCCGTGATATGGCACACTTTGTGCGCGATGATCCCGACGATCACGCCGATCAGGAACTTGATCACGAACGTGATCGGCGCCTCCACGACGTATACCGGGTCAAACAGGTCCGCCAGGGTCAGGCCGATCGCGCCGCCGATCCCGCCGTAGAGGCTCCCCAGAAGGAGCGCCCCGAGCACGACGAACGCGTTGCCGAGGTGGACGGAGACCTGCCCGCCGCCCGGCGTCGGGATGCGGATCGAGAGAAACATGAATACGATGTAGGTCAGCGCGGCGAAGACGCCGGCGAAGACCAGCTTGCGGACGGTGAGGTCATTGCTGACGGACACAGCCCCTTGCGTGGTGGAAGGTTTTGAATTCTGTGCTGCCATGATTTATGCCTCCTTTCTTTTCGACTTACTTTAGTTACAAAACCATAGCGTGTCAATAGGAATTAGTAAAAATTTAAATATAATTTGCTCTTGACACCGCATATAAAAAAAGATAAGATAGCATTTGCTTGCAGGAGTGGCGGAATTGGCAGACGCGCAGGCTTCAGGTGCCTGTGGCAGCAATGTCGTGTGGGTTCAAGTCCCATCTCCTGCATTCCCTGAGAGGGAACGCGCGGAAGTGTCGGAATTGGCAGACGAGCAAGATT
>DJXE01000065.1 GCA_002449595.1 Lachnospiraceae bacterium UBA7012 | reverse complement strand
TGCGTGGACAAGATGTCTGAAGGCATCGGGAGCTTGCTCACGCATGCGGGAAACAGCACAGCACATCGGCAAAAGCCCGGCAGGGCAGGGAGGAAGAGAAATGATCGTAGTATTGAAGCCCCACGTGGAGCAGGAACGGGAGAACCAGCTGATCGAGTGGTTGAAGAGCATCGGGCTCGGCGTGCATGTATCGACGGGAGAGTACCAGACGGTCCTCGGCCTGATCGGCGACACGAGCCGCGTCGACACTTCCCTGATCGAGAGCCTGGACATCGTCGAGAACGTCACGCGCGTGACGGAGCCGTTCAAGTGCGTGAACCGCAAGTTCCATCCGGAGGACACGGTCATCTCCGTCGGGGACGTGAAGATCGGCGGCGGCAACTTCTGCATGATTGCGGGCCCGTGCTCCGTGGAGAATGAGGACCAGATCGTGAACGTGGCGAAGGCCGTGAAGGCTTCCGGCGCGAACATGCTCCGGGGCGGCGCCTTCAAGCCGCGCACTTCCCCCTACGACTTCCAGGGCCTGCACGCCGAGGGGATCCGTCTTCTCAAGATCGCCCGCGAAGTGACCGGCCTTCCGATCGTCACCGAGATCATGAACGTGGAAGACCTGCCGCTCTTCGAGGACGTGGACGTGCTCCAGGTCGGCGCGCGCAACACCCAGAATTTCGACCTCCTGAAGGAACTTGGACACACCGGAAAGCCCATCCTTCTGAAGAGAGGCATCGCCGGCACGCTGAAGGAGCTCCTGATGAGTGCCGAATACATCGTGGCGAGCGGCAACGAGAACGTCATTCTCTGCGAGCGCGGCATTCGCACATACAGCGACTACCTCAGGAACACGCTGGATCTCTCGGCGGTTCCGATGCTGCACGAGCTGACGCACCTGCCGGTCCTCGTCGACCCGAGCCACGCAACGGGCATCGCAAGGATCGTCCCGCCGATGGCGATGGCGGCCACGGCAGCAGGGGCTGACGGCCTGATGATCGAAGTGCACAACGACCCGCCGCGCGCGCTGTGCGACGGCCCGCAGTCGCTTCGTCCCGAAGAGTTTGACAAGCTCGCGGGCAAGGTCCGCGCGATCCGGGAGGTGATCGCATGAGGGCCGGGATCGTCGGCCTCGGGCTGATCGGCGGATCGTTCGCGAAGGCCTACAGCGTCGCCGGACACACTGTCTGCGCGTTCGACACGGACAAGACGGTCCTGAGCTTCGCGATGCTCTCGAACGCCGTACAGGAGGAACTCACAGACGACAACCTGAAGGACTGCGATATCATCCTGATCTGCGTCTATCCGGAGGCCGCGCTGCGCTTCATGGAAGAGAAGGGACCGCTGTTCGGCGAGAAGCCCGTCGTCATCGACTGCTGCGGCACGAAGCGCAACATCGTCGACAAGGGCAGGGAACTGGCGAAGAAATATGGCTTCACTTACGTCGGGGGCCATCCGATGGCCGGCACACAGTTCTCTGGCTTCAAATACGCGAAGGAAGACCTCTATTTCGGCGCGCCGATGGTGCTGATCCCGGAGAAGAACGATGACATTGTCTTTCTGGACAAGCTGACGCAGCTCCTCTCGCCGGCCGGCTTTGCCCGCTTTACGGTCACGACGCCGGAGACGCACGACAGGGTCATCGCGTTCACGTCACAGCTCGCCCACGTCGTCTCAAACGCATATGTGAAAAGCCCTTCGGCAAAGATCCACTCCGGTCTCTCCGCCGGCAGCTACCGCGACCTGACGCGCGTCGCCTGGCTGAATCCGGAGATGTGGACGCAGCTGTTTCTGGACAACGACGATTACCTGATCGAGGAGATCGACATCCTGATGGACCACCTGCGCGAGTACCGCGAGGCGCTGAAGGACAGGGATCGTGAGAGGCTCATCAAGCTGCTCGATGACGGCCGCAGGATCAAGGAAGAGGTGGACCTGTGAGAACGATTAAGATCCGCGCGGGAAAAGGATATGAAGTGCAGATCGGGGCCGGTCTCTTAGCGCAGGCAGGAGAGAAGAGCCTCGCTGTCTCCAAGGCGAAAAAGGTGCTTCTCGTCAGCGACGATATCGTCTACCCGCTGTATGGAGAAAAGGTCGTGAAGTCCTTCACGGACGCGGGGGCGGAAGTCATTCCGTTCGTCTTCCCGCACGGCGAGGCGAGCAAGAACCTTGAGACCTACGGCCAGATCCTCGAGGCGGCCTGCGAGGCGCGCCTCACGAGAAGCGACATGATCGCCGCTCTCGGCGGCGGTGTCGCAGGAGATATGGCGGGCTTCGCGGCGGCGACCTACCAGCGCGGCACTGGGTTTGCGCAGATCCCGACGACGCTTCTCGCCTGTATTGATTCCTCGGTCGGCGGAAAGACCGCTATCGACTTAAAGAACGGAAAGAACCAGGCGGGCGCGTTCTACCAGCCGCAGATCGTGATCATCGATCCCGAGGTGCTGGAGACGCTCCCTGAGATCGAGTACCGGAACGGCTGCGCGGAGATCATTAAGACCGCGGTACTGGACGGGGAGGAACTCTTCGAGAAGATCCGGAAGACGCCCGTCCGGGAGCAGTATGAGGACATCATCGCTTACTGCGTGGATTTCAAGAGAAAATACGTCGAGGAGGACGAGTTCGACCTTGGCCTCCGGATGAAGTTAAATCTGGGGCACACGATCGGCCACGCCATCGAGGTGTGCTCGGATTACACGGTGCCCCACGGGCAGGCAGTCGCGGCGGGACTCGCGGCGATCAGCCGCGCGGCCGCGGAGCTCGGATACCTCGCGCCGGCGGACAGCCAGAGGATCCTCGACCTGATTGAAGCGTATGGGCTTCCGATGACGCTTGACGACGCGGAAGAGGACCTGTTTAATGCTGCCGCGGCCGACAAGAAGAATTCCGGGGACACCATGCGGGTCATCGTTCCCAAAGCGATCGGCGACTGCGTGATCGAGACGATCCCGAGAGAGCAGTTCCATAAGTGGCTCTCCGCGGGCGGCGCCGGGAAGTGAGGGACAGGATGATCCAGACCGTTCAGCCCGGCATGCGGGCGGGGACCGT
>DJXE01000167.1 GCA_002449595.1 Lachnospiraceae bacterium UBA7012 | reverse complement strand
ATTTCTCAACCGTTTTTAATCCATGTTTGAGGGGTTGCATCTCGTTTACAATTGCGGCAGCAACTTACGCCTCCATCTCGGTGACGTGTATAGTATCAGCGCATAAAGAGGGCAGAGCATCTTTTGCCGAAAACCATTTGTTGCCGCCAAAAGATGCTCTGCCCTCACCATTATATGTATTTTTCCTCTATGCGTTACAGCTTCGCAATGACCTCCCTGTACAGCTTCCTGAACAAAATCAGCGTCACCGTCAGCGACATCAGCTCAGCAATCGGGAACGAAAACCAAACGTACGTCACATTGCCAAGCTTCGCGAGCAGCCACGCCACGGGAATCAGGACGAGAATCTGGCGGAAGACTGACGTGATCAGGGAGTAAACGCCTTTTCCAAAAGCCTGGAACGTCGAGCCAAGAATGATGCAGCAGGCCGCGATCGGGAAGTGCACGCCGATGATGCGCAGCGCCGGCACGCCGATGGAGAGCATGTCTCCGGACGCGTTGAAGAAGCCGAGCAGCACCTGCGGAATGAGCTCAAAAGCCAGCGTGCCGCAGAGCATGATGCACACGGCGAGCTTCAGAGCGAACTTCACGGTGCCCAGGACGCGGTCGCGGTTCCGCGCGCCGTAGTTGTAGGCGACGATTGGCGTCACGGCGTTGTTCATGCCGAACACCGGCATGAAGAAGAAACTCTGCAGCTTGAAATAAGCACCGAAGACCGCGGTCGCGGTCGTGGAAAACGTGATCAGAATGCGGTTCATCATGTAGGACATGAACGAGCCGATCGCCATCATCAGGCAGGACGGGATGCCGATCGCGTAGATGTTCCGGATGTTTGCGAAGTTCGGGTGCAGGATCTCCTTCAGGGAGATCGTGATCTCGCGGTTTCTCTTGACGTTCAGCACGAGGCCGAGGATCGCCGCGACGCACTGCCCGAGGACGGTCGCCCATGCCGCGCCCGCAACTCCAAGTCGGGGAAAGCCGAACAACCCGAAGATCATGATCGGATCCATGATGATGTTTATGATCGCGCCGGTACCCTGTGAGATCATGCTGTACACTGTGAGGCCGGTCGACTGAAGGAGCCTCTCGAACATCATCTGGTAAAACAGGCCGATCGACGCGCCGCAGACGATGGTCAGGTACGTCACGCCGTACTCCATGATCCTGGGGTCCGCGGTCTGCGAGCGGATGAACGGCCTCGCGGCGAAGATCGCGATCAGCAGGAAGAGAATATAGTGAAAGAAGGTCAGGAAAAGACCCGTGTTGGCCGCGTCGTTGGCCTGGTCAAAACGCTTTTCTCCGAGTGAGCGCGACAGAAGCGCGTTGACGCCGACGCCGATACCGCCGCCGACCGCGATCATCAGGTTCTGCAGCGGGAACGCGAGCGTCACTGCCGTCAGCGCGTCCTCTTCGATCCGCGCGACGAAAATGCTGTCCACAACGTTGTACAGCGCCTGCACCAGCATCGAGATCATCATCGGCAGGGCCATACTGATCAAAAGCTTTTTGACCGGCATCGTGCCCATCTTGTTCTCGCGCGGTCTCTCCTGCTGCGCGGCGTCTGCTTGTTCCTGTGCGATCTTCTTTTCTTCCATGAAAGGCTCCCTCTTCTGTACCTTCTGAACTGCTTACAAATACAGGATTATAAAGAATCGATTGTGTAAAATCAATGCACATGATTCACGGAATTGTCGCGTGGTTTTCACGTTTCATGAGCCTTTTTGACAAATCAGACGGGAAGCCCATCCGTTGTGCGTTATCCTCACATGCAGCATGATCTGCGCGTTCGGCTTTGTCGCAAAAAATAAGACCCGTCGGCTAACCACCCGACAGGTCTTATCCAAAGAATACATCCATTGGACCGTACCTCCTTATTCAGATTGGGCTTTATACTTCTGAGGCTTCTTAGATAATTGGAGGGTACCCCCTTTCCTAGATTTCTCCCTCTTTCTTTGGGGAGTTTTTCTTTTCTTTTGTTGTATTTATCATAACCCGCCGTGAAGTTATTGTCAATCAGTTTATTAAATTGTCTAAATTGTCATACTATTGAAGTCAATTGATATTTGGAAATTGAAGAGGTTGCCGCTTTTAGTGCGACAACCCCCTTGATCTCTTAATTCTTCTGTTTTCTACCGTTTTTGCGTTTCTTTCCTTTGGACTTTGACTTTGCTTTGGACCTGGTGCTTGCTGCAGCCTTGGCATTTGTCGCAGCCTTAGTGCTTGCTGCAGTTTTGGCATTTGTCGCAACCTTGGCATTTACCGGAACTTTAGCTTTTGCTGGAGTTTTGAACGGGCCGACACCATCTTTCTTCATCAGTATGAAAAGCCATATGGCGCACCCCAGAAACAATACCAGAAGCCAGTACTGCCAAAGCGTCCACCCGGTACCGAGGAACGATCTCTCGTATTCGGATTCATGGACCCGGAAGTTTTCCCAAAAGCCTTTTGTGATCGCAAAAAGTATCCCGCCGATAGGATATATGTATCCTGAACGAACGTCACGGAATCTCCTGACCAGATACAGGCAGATCACCACGATGATCATTGAGGTGATCGCATCATACAACTGCACGGGAAATGTTCTATAACCGAGCGATTCGTTCCAAATACCGTGTTCATCCGGTTCCCCGTAACAACAGCCGCAGAACACACAGCCGATCTTCACAAACGTCATCACGCTGTATACGCATGGCGCTATATAGTCGGACAGTTTTCTGAAATCATCCTTGCGCAGCAGGCAGTACACCAGCAGAAAGATCGGCAAAAACATCGGAATTCCGTAGTTGCGCAATTTCTCCGCATCGGTGTATACCCCGCCGCTTGCATAGGACAGCATGATATGCTTCAGCCATGACGTCATCATTGCGGAGATATAGCCGAACACCAACGTGAACGCGCTGTAGAACGCAGTCTGTTTTACGCTGAATTCGAACCTTTTTCTCAAGACAAACAGCATAACAGGAACGGTCAGCAAAGCGATGTAGAAAAACATCTTGTACGTGTCGATGTTCAGGCCAAAAACCGTAATGTTTGGCAGCATATGCTCCTCCAGTCAGTCAGGCTGACTTTACTGTACTTCTTCCTCTTCTTCCTTCTTCCTCTTCCGGTAGAACAGGCATCCGATAATACCCATCAGCGATGCCGCTGCCACAGCCCCATGTGCGGCCATGTTGGAATCGTCGCCAGTACGATTTGCTCCAAGTACTCCTCTCGACGCTCCGAGGACACCGCTGTTTTCCATCGGCGGTACAAAGATTTCTCTCGTAGCTCCGAGCACCTGCGGATTCGTTGCCGGTGTTACCGGTGAAGGCGACGGTGAAGGTGAAGGCGAAGGCGACGGCGAAGGAGCCGCGGTGACCTTCAACTGGCCAAGTTTCAGCGTCACGTCGTAGTTTGCTTCCTTAGCCGGATTGCCATTAGCATCCTTGACATCGGCCAGCACTCTTCCGAGCCCTGATCCGATATAGGCTGCCCTGTTTGTCGAAAGAACGCTGGTCGGAATCGATCTTGTCGCAACATCCTTCACAGTAGCTGCCCAGGTAATTGTTACCGTGTTGTCACTTGTTCCGACTTCCGTCTGGGAGCCGGTCACCTTGACCTCAATCGTTTCACCGTTTACAAGGCCTTCGACTGTGTACTTGTCGTTCGTCAGCGGTGTGCCGTCGTAGACCTTTTCTGCAGATTCCGTGGTAATCGTCAGCGGAGCCTTCTTGATCTCGTACTTACGTGTGATCGTTCCGGTATAGTCACCAGCACCCTTGATCGTAACAGTGACTGTTCCGGCATCTTTTGCTGCCGTGTACTCGATCGTGTAGTCAGTGCCTTCTTTTAGCTCTTTCTTGGTTTCCTTATCAGTGACGGTAACCTTCTGCTTCTGTTCCTTGCCGTTGTAGGTGACGTCCTCAGGCTGGGAAGCTGTGAAGAAATCATCCTTGGAGATATCAATGCACTTGAAGCTGCCGGTGATCTTCACGTCCTTCTTCGGCATCTCGAAGCTGCCCGTCTCGCTCCAACCGCTGAACTTGTAGCCGTCTGCAGTTGCATCACCAGCAACCGTTACCTTTGTGCCCCACTTATACTTCTCTGTCTTCGGAAGCTCAGAAGCGCCATCCGGAACCTTGCCCGTATACTGGTAGGAAACCTCGTAGCTGTTTCTGGTGTAATACAGTGTAAGAACAAGGCTCCCATCTCTGGCAATCGTTCCGCTCTGCTTTGTTCCTTCGACCGAATCATCGAATGTGTAGCCGTCATAGGACTTCGGAACTGCGGTTACTTCTGCTCCGGTTCTGCCGGTCAGATCTTTCTGTGTTTCGAAGAGTTGATACTCCCCATCTGCATTCTCCTGATAGTGCTCAACAGTATAAGGAGTATCTCCGGATTCGACCCAAGAGCCGGTAACTGTTACATCATTATCAGGCATCGTTGCGACTTCGCCTTCCCAACCGATGAAGGTATAGCCGTCAAATGTCGGAACTGCCGCTGCAGGGACCTCCGCGCCGTACTCATATGTCTTTTCATCCGGCACTGCAGGTACTCCATCCGGAACAGTTCCCGTATAGCTGTATGTAACCTTATGGCTGTTGATCGTCCAAGAGCCAGTCACTTCCACGTCCTTATCAGGCATCGTTGTGACTTCGCCTGTCCAGCCGCTGAATGTATAGCCTTCCAGCGTAGGTACGGTCGCTGCAGGGACTGTCGCTCCATACTCATATGTCTTTTCTTCCGGCACCGCAGGTGCTCCATCCGGAACAGGTCCCGTATACTTATAGGTCACCTTATGGCTGTGTACCGTCCAGGAGCCAGTAACTGTTACGTCATTGTCAGGCATCGTTGTGACTTCTCCTGTCCAGCCGCTAAATGTATAGCCCTCCAGCGTAGGTACGGTCGCTGCAGGAACTGTCGCTCCATAGTTGTATGTTGCTTCAGCCGGAACCGCAGGCGCTCCCTCCGGAACAGTTCCTGTATACTCGTACGTAACTTTGTGTTTGTGGATCTCCCAGGTCGCAGTATAAGTGATGACGCCGTCATCATCTGCATCATCAGCAGAAATTTTTTCATTTACTAAAGGATTCCAGCCTTTAAAATCATATCCTGTTCTGACGTTCGGATTTCCGTCAAACGCTGGCGTATCATTTCCAACAAGTAGACCAGAAGTCGCTTGATCTTCAAACACATCCTCATTAGGCACACCATCCGTGTAGACAACTGTGTAGACCTGTCTCCACTGAGCGTACAGTGTATTGATTTTGGTATTATTCTCAAGATCCTTGAGGTCAGCCGCTATCTTTGTATCAGCAGGAACAGACAGGCCAGAACCATCCGCCATCGTATTCCATTCGAAGAATTCATAACCATCTCTGCTAAATGTATCTGCCGGAAGTGAGATAACTGGCTTGTTGACCACCAGAGGATCATCAGAGTCCGCAGGATATACAATTACATCATCACCTGTACCACCATTCGCCTTATAAGTAATCTGAGTTGTCGCGTATGATGCGGTCGATGTATCCTGATAGATCGCCTTGATCGTTACTGTGCCTTTTTGGGTTGTTTCGTCGTAGTTCTCGATCAGGTCATCCGTAATGTCAAAGGTGTTATTTGTATAGTACCTTTTGCCGCCCACTTCCCATCCTACGAATGCCCATCCTTCATCGATCGTCTGAGGCGGTGCGCCAAGGACAACAGAGGAATCCGTTGCATAGAGATACTGGTCCTCAGGACCGTTACTCCCATGGTCACCCAAATTGTACTTGATCTGTATCTGGCCGGGGAAGCGCCACTTCGCGATCAGATTGACGTTGCTTTCGATCTTTCCGAAGTCATAGACATCACCTGCCGTGCCATCCTCATTTCTGTAGAACCAGCCAACAAGTTCATACCTGTCCTTTTTGATGTTCTGGAACAGGGAGTCCTTGTTCAGTGAGTCATTGTCACTTCCATAAGTGATATTGAATTCTCCGACCTGCGCATTCTGGAACTCGCCGCCGTTCGGATCAAGGCTCACGTGGTATTCCTTCGGTGTCCACCTTGCATAGATCATCTTGTTTGCGGCAGGCATGGTGGAACTCCAATCAAACAGTCTTGAGCCCGACGGGTCTTCGCACCATCCTCCGAAGTCGTAATGCTTTTTTACCGGATCGTCGATCTTGTGCGTTGACATGACATCCTCGTAAGGGATACCCGTCTTCGTTTCATATTCTACGCCATCGGAGACATATGTGAGGTCATATTTTTGCCGCTCAAATCTGATTTGAAGGTCGCTGGCACTTACTCCGCTTGTTCCTGCTTCTCCGTTATGCCATGTTCCGTTCCCGTTCCTGTACTGAACTGCCTTGAATCCCTCATATTTTTCAGTAATCGTAAATGTACCGCCGGAAGATCGTATCGTATTGGCAGCGTTGTTATATGCCGGCCAGCTTCCATCAATGTTCTGTTTGTAAAACCTGATGTAGTTGTTGCCGGAAAGATTGGCGCCGTACTGCGTCAGGACCGTATTATCTTCCGACACGCCGCTCAGTCCCTCAAACTTGAATGCATCAAGGAAAGTGAGCCTGGTGCCGCCGCCGCGGGGATTCTGATACCACGCCCTCTCATCCGGCCATTCGTAATCATTTGCCGTGAGCGTAGATCCGTACAGTCCGGTGAATTCCTTTGAGGCTGGCACATTCTCCAGTTTATATCTTGTCCCGGTGTACGTGACCTCTTCTGTATAGATCCAGCTGCCGCCTTCCTGCCGGATTCCGACCAGTTCACCGTTAACGACACCATATCCGCTGCCGCTCGACGCTCCTTCCAGATATCGTGTTCCGTTGTACCTGTTTCCATTGGGATCCGTCCAGTATGCGGAACTGCCACATCCTCCTGACGAAGGATGATATGTCAGTTGGACCATCTGTCCATTGACAAAACCATACTGGGTTCCGCTGCTTCCGGAAGCCGTGCGGTATCTTGTACCTGTATATACGTGCTCTTCAGAATAAGTCCACCTGGATCCGCGGCGTGTCAGTGTGATATACTCGCCGTCTACAAGCCCATACTGGGTTCCGTCATTATCATCTGCCACTACATAATCAAGTGTAGTACCGTCAATGAATCTGATGGTTAACAGATTCCTGTCATAATACACGTTGACTACAGTAGTGCCGGAGGCTTTTACTTTGTTTTCAGGGGTTATCTCAATCCTTCCATAATGGAAGCCGGTAAAGGTAAAGCCGGTGTAATCCGCAAAATCATCCTCGCTGAGTTCCTTGTCTGTAGAATCCTGTCTGACCTCGCTTGATTCGAAATCATATGTCTTTGCGCTGTCAGCCGCATCTTTCGCATCCGTCACCTTCTGCTTCCAGACAACGATCGTATAGTTTGCCTTGTCCGGTATCCACTTGGCAAACAGATCGATATCCTCGTCAAGACCGGTCCCGGTCCACTCAAAAGGTGTGGTGCAATCTGCTTCTTTATACCATCCGTCGAACTTATAACCTTTTCTGGTGGGATCCGCAGGCTTCTTTGTCGACAGATCGTCAGTTTTTTTCACATACACCGGTCCGGTGTATGTTGCATCGCTGTCCGATGTCTCATAATCGATATTTTCATAGAAATGGATCCAGTTTGCATTAACGACAGCCGCATACAGATTCGTATGCTCTGTAACTTCAATAGAATCGCCTTCTATGACCTCCCCGCCGTCTGTTCTTGACCAGCCGTCAAATGCGCTGGTGTCAGCCTTAGGAGTAATCGTAACATCGGAGATCGTCACCGTACCCGCAGCGTCTCCTTCTACCGTAACAGACTTAACAGCCGTAATACCGCGTTTATCGTCTGCGTCCTTTTCTCCCCAGAATGTCACATAGTAAGTCTTCTCGATCTTGGCATCGACTCTGATTGTTTTTTCTTCTTCAACAGTCAGCTCCTCGCCGAAATTGACCGGGTCGTTCCCAATGAACCAGCCTTTGAAGACAGTGTTCGCACCGTCGTCACCGTAAGAGCCCGGATCCGTCAGCTTGTCCCCGGTCTTCATATACTGCGTCAGAACAATCTCGTCGCCTACATAGAAGTTGTAAGTCGCAACTGCATTCTCTTCATGATCGCCCGGATTATCTTCATCTACCACTATATAAATCGAGAAGTGCTCCGCCTCCAGCTCCGCCTTCGCGCCGTTCATCTCCTCGCTCTCGACGACGACCTTGGCCTCACCGCTCTCCTCGATGTGGAGGACCGAGGTGTCTTTGGTCTCATCGACCTTACCCATCCTAGTCAGTTTGACTTTGACGGGCTTTTCGGGTTGGATCTCTTCATCTTCATAAGAGAAAGTGATGTCGACCGCGTTGATCTTCGCAACTTCGCCATCGATGGCTTCCTTGACGGCGTCGATGACTTCTTCCTCTTCGACCTTCTTGACTGACATCACTGTGCCGGTCGGGAAGGTGTCTTCTTCCACGTTAACGATGACCGAGATATCATTCGCTGCACCATAGAAAGAGTCAGCGGGCATCTCGACCGCTTTTTTGAAGTATGCAATATAGGAAGCTTCTTCTGCTGCAACTGTGATGGCTTCAGAACCTTCGATCTTCTCGCCGTCCTTTTCCCAGTGGTCGAACTCGAACCACTTGTCAGCGATGGCGACAACTTCTTCTGCTTCTTCGTCTTCCGCGAGCTTCAGCTCGAGAGTGGAGGAAGCATTCTCTTTATCAGAAGCAAGTGCGACCTTACCGCCTTCTTCTGCCTTGAAGGTGATCACGATCTCTTCGGCGGTCTCTTCCGTTGTCTCTTCAGCGGTCTCGGAAGTCTCTTCTGTAGTTGTCGTCTCTTCCGTGGTCGTCTCTTCGTCCGTCTGCTCTGCGGTTTCGGTAGAGGTCTCTTCCGTGATGTCTGTCGTCTCCTCAGGAACAGTGGTCTCTTCCGTCTCCGTATCCGTGCTGACCGGATCGGTCGTTTCCTCCGGCGTCACATCTGACGTGTCCGGTGTGGTCACCGGTACGTCGGGAACCGTCGTCTCGGGAGTTGTCGCAGGAGCATCCGGAACCGTCGTCTCCGACTGGGCCGGGACGGTCTCCTCTGACGCTGTGGAAGTATCCGCAGTGTTCTCCTGAATCGTCTCCTCCGCAGGCGCTGTCGTCTCGGAAACAGTCGTCTCCTGAGACGTTTCCGCGAGAGTCTCGGCAACGGCTGTTGTCTCCGCTGTCGTCTCCGCCTGCGTCTCCTGTGTGGTGACGTCCTCTGTCACCTCATCGGCGTAGACCTTCGCGGAAACGTTCGGCATTCCCGTGAAGAACATCGCGCCGGCCAGGAGCCATGCAAGTGCTCTGAGTTTAAGGTTTTTCTTCATGACGGTGTCCTCCGTACCTAAATTGAATTACCTTTATATACATGCAAAAATCGTCTGCAAAGCCCCTCCCCGAGAACTAAATCTGGTATGGCCCTGCAAATCGGAATACTATTAGCGGTATCGGACATTATTTTACAGGCTCAACTGTAACACAACTGCAACAGAATGGTCAAATCAACAGAAAAAATATTGTACTAATTTAAGTACAATCCGATTTTTCGTTCATTGTTTCGCCTTTTCCGACGAATTATAGAGATCATCGCACTGCCCGCTGCAGCCAGGCCCTACCGCGATAGTCCCGGCTATGATCTGTCCCTCCCCCTCAGCACCATCATCTTCTCACTCTCAATCGCACTGAGAATCTGGTACTTCAGGAGAAAGGCAGCGTCGTGGTACTCCGGGCACTGGAACTTAATGATATCTAATATAGGAAGAATGTACTTCTCCGTCTCGGCGATGTAGTCGCTGATCTTCTCAAGCTCGAAGCCGGAAGCCATCATGGAGACGTTGTTGCAGCGGTCCACTGCCTTGACGAAGCAGGCCTTTCTGTGGATCTCTTCCTTATACAATTGCTCATGTGAAGCCCGGTCACCGGCAGAAGGCGCCGTACCGTTTGAAGATGACTGCGCACCATCCGCACCACTCACCTCATTCGCACCACTCGCCGCATCCGCGCCTGCTGCCGCACACGGCCCGCAGAGCCGAGCGAAGTAGGCCGCCTTCGCGGAAACCCGGTCCGGGTACTTGTCGAGGCGGAGCGTGAGGAGGTCGACGATCTGCTGCACCTCCTCCGAAAACGGAAGCTCCGCCGGCTCGATCCCGCAGTCCTCGCAGACGTCGTGGAGGAGGATCGAGGCCAGGACAGCGTCGTCGCGCAGGCCCATCGCGTGGGCATGGCACGCCATCATGAGCGGATGAATGATGTACGGGATCTTCTCGGAGGAAGACTTCCCGGCTGAAAAGATACCCGACTTGCGCGTCTGCCCGGTGTGCTTCTCCCGCGCATACGGCAGGGCCTTTGCTGTCTGTGTGAGGTTCTCGTTCTTCGCGAAGTTCATCATCTTCGCATACATATTTTCTTCAGAAAAGATCTTATCGCGAACGATCCAGTTTTCCATTCGTATCTCCTTCTCAGCGCACCACCACCGAGATCCCATTCGGGATGCAGGTCAGGGAAGCGCCCTCGCCCTTGAGGGCGCGGGCCATGCGCAGCGCCTCGTCGAGGGACGGCGCGTAGGTCACTTTCAGGCCTTCGATCATCTTCTGCTGCGCGGGCTCGGCGACGAAGATCACGGTGAAGCGCCTCGCGATCCGCGCGAAGATCTGGGAACACCACTGGTCGGGGGCGGTTTGTTCCTGCGGGGTCGACAGGAACTTTTGATAAGCGGACTCGATGTCCGGCTCGTCCGCGATCAGGTGGTAGAAGTCCTCGCCGCCGGTGCCGTCGGTGCAGGAGGCGAGCATGATGATGACGCCGCCGTCCTTGGTGGTCGCTTCCGCCGCGGTCATGCCCTTGGGGGACTGGTAGGCGTTCTGGTCGAGCGGGTGGCCGCCGTTCGTCGTGATCACGATGTCGGCCGGCGCGGGCGGCACGCAGAAGTACTGTGAAACGAAGTCGCAGCCCTGCCTGTGAGCCTTCTCGAAGTCGCCCGCGAACGCGGCGACTGTCTTCTGGTGCTCGTCGATGACGACATTGACGATGTAGGCGAGCTTTGCCATGCGGGCCGCAGCCAGCATGTCTTCATGCATCGGGTTGCCGTCCAGAATTCCGGTGCGGCACTTCGGGTGATCGATGAACTTGGAGCAGTGATTGCCCATGACGGTGACGGCATCCGCGATGCCCGGCAAAATGCTTTTCCTGCCGCCGGAGAAGCCGGCGAAGAAATGCGGCTCGATGAAGCCTTCCGCGACGAGGAGGGATGCCTGTACCGCGGCGCGGTCGATGATGCAGTCCGGGCCGGAGGGCAGGACGCCGAGCCGTACGTTCGTCGAGGGATCATGCGCGTCGTGAATGATGATCCTGTCCCGGAACGCATCGTACAGGTCGTCGCCGAGCTTGCGGCGCAGCTCCTCTTCGGTGGTCTGTCTGTGGAAGCCGGTCGCGACGAGCAGCGTGATCTGAATGTCGGGATTGCCCTCGCGGAGCTCCTCGATCATGGGCGGAAGGATGTCCCGGCTGGGGACGGGCCTGGTGTGGTCGCTGATGATGATGACGCAGTCCGGTTTATCTTTTGCGAGCTGCGCAAGGCGCGGACTTCCGATCGGATCCGCCATGGCCTCCCGCACGATCGCCTGCCCGTCCCGGCCGGAGGCGAGCGCATCGACCGCGGACGTCAGGACCGGCGTGCCGTCCGGCACTTCAAGAGTAAACGCTGTATCCGCGTAAGGGAAACGCACTGTCTTCATAGCAGCTCCTTTCTCGTCGGTCAGTCCTTTTCCGCGTTGTCGACGCCGTTCATAGCGTCAGATCTCCTCCGCTTCGTCGATGCCGGCCATATTGACGATGCGGTCCAGCAGGAGCGTCCGGTCGACGCTTTTGGTCGGGTGCAGGGCGATCTCCGCCGAGTAAAGAGACGCGTCCTCACTCCCTGCCCCCGCGTCACTGCGGATCCGCAGGTTATTGATCACGATCCTGTTATCCTTGCAGAAGCGCATGACCTGGTCAAGCGCCTGTTTCTTCTCGTAGTGGACAAGGATGCGGAACTCCGGCGGCCTGCGGAACTTCCCAAGGAAGCCGAACCCGGTCTCGATGAAAAGAACAAATGCCGTCGCCAGGATGCCTCCTTCATAAAAGCCGCTTCCGATGGCGAGGCCGATGATTCCGCAGGTCCATAGCCCGGCAGCCGTCGTGAGGCCTTTGACGGTGTTTTTCTTGGTGACGATAATAGTGCCGGCGCCGATGAAGCCGAGGCCGGTGATGACCTGCGCGCCCATGCGGGAGATATCCATCAGCAGGTGCCGTTCCGTAAACATGTAGATACCGGTCATGGTAGAGATCGCGGCGCCAAGACATACAAGCATATGTGTGCGGAAGCCGGCCGGCCGGTTCTTTGCCGAGCGCTCGAGGCCGATGGCCGCGCCGCATAAACACGCAAGGAAAAGGCGGAACGCCGTCGAAACAAGTGTGATTCTTCTCAGCGGATCAAACAGAGCCAGCATATTTGCCGAACCTCCTCTTTACGCAATTATCTTCTGCACGGGCTCCGCGCCATTCTTACGCAATTATCTTCTGCACGGGCCCGCGCCATTCCTGCGCGGCCGGTTTCCGTGCGGACTTCCCTCCATCCCTACGCGATCAGCTCCTGCACAGACTCCACGCACGGCAACTCCGCGATCGTGGAGAGCATGTCGGAATGAGAGGGATTGGACTTCGCGAGCTGGATCGTGAAGATCGCCGAAGCGGGTTTCTTCTCGTTCTTCGAGGCGGCACGCTCCACCTCGATGTCAAAGATCTGCGCGCCGCAGCGGTTAATGGCCTCCGTGACGACCGCAAGGTCTTCTACGCTGCGGTATTCGACGCACATCGTGATATTGCGCAGTCTCCTCTTGAACCCCGTCTCAAGCGGCTGCATCATCGCGACCACGACGAAGATCAGGACGAACGCGATCGCGACGCACTCGACATAGCCCGCGCCGGCCGCCATTCCCATGCAGGCGGTGGCAAACAGGCCGGTCGCCGTCGTCAGTCCCGCCTTCTGCTGGTGTGCGACCGTAATGATCGTCCCGGCGCCAAGGAAGCCGATCCCGCTCAGCACCTGCGCGCCGAACCGAGACACGTCGTACTTCATCCCGACGACAGCGACGGCGTCAGCCCACTGGGTCAGCAGCATCTCATACTCGTAGATGCCGATCATGATGGTCATCGCCGCGCCGAGACTGATGAGCATGTAGGTATGCAGGCCTGCCTCTCTCTTCTTATAGGAGCGGTCCATGCCGATCACGCCCGCGGAAGCCACCGCGAGCAGCAGCCGGACAAGGACCGTTGTCAGTGTAAATTCATGTAATAGAGTAATCATACCAAGTATTATACCATCAATTTGAAGGAATCCTTTTCCTGTGTCCCGAAAAGCACCATTCCCTTCGCCAGACAGACAGGCCGTAGCCAGCCTCCCCGCGCAAAAAAGGGATCCCCCACTCATTTGGAAGGATCCCTCTCCCGCCGCCGCGCTGTTTGTTAATCCGGGCTTTTCTCTCCGTCCTATCTCAGGTAGCCGATCCTTTGTCTCCGTTCTTCATCGACAGCGCGATGCGCTTTTTCTGCAGGTCCACGGACAGCACGGTCACGTCGACGACATCGCCGACGTGCACGACCTCCAGCGGATGTTTGATATAGCGATCCGCCATGCGGGAGATGTGGACGAGGCCGTCCTGGTGCACGCCGATATCGACGAACGCGCCGAAGTCGACGATGTTGCGGACGGTGCCCTTCAGCTTCATGCCGGGCGTCAGGTCCTCCATCGTGAGCACGTCGCTGCGCAGGACCGGTGCGGGCATGTCCCCGCGCGGGTCTCTCCCCGGCCTTTTCAGCTCCTCGAGGATGTCATGGAGCGTCGGCACGCCGATGCCAAGATGCGCGGCGGTCTGCTTTTCCTCCCTGACCAGGGCGTTCACCAGAGGGAAGGAGTCCGCATCCCCGCTCAGCCCAAGTTCTTTGAAAAGCATTTTCACCGCCTCATAGTTTTCCGGGTGCACCGCGGTTCCGTCGAGCGGCTCCTTCCCGCCGCGGATGCGGAGGAAGCCGGCGCACTGTTCGTAAGCCTTCGGGCCGAGCTTCGGAACCTTCAGCAGCTCTCTCCGGCTTCGGAATCCGCCGTTCGCGTCGCGGTAGGCGACGATGTTCCTCGCGACTGCCGGCGAGATCCCGGCGATATAGGAAAGGAGCGAGAAGGACGCCGTATTCAGGTCGACGCCGACCCGGTTCACGCAGTCCTCGACGACCGCGGAGAGCGCGGCGCCGAGCTTCGTCTGGTTAATGTCATGCTGGTACTGGCCGACGCCGATGGACTTCGGGTCGATCTTGACGAGCTCCGCGAGCGGGTCCTGCAGGCGGCGCGCCATGCTGGCCGCGCTGCGCTTGCCGACGTCGAGATCCGGGAACTCCTCCGCCGCGAGGCTGCTCGCGCTGTAGATGGACGCGCCGGCCTCGTTCACGATGATGTAGCTGAGTTTTCCGGGGGCAGTTTCCGCCCCGCCTCCGGCTGCCTTGCCGGAAGCGGCGCCTTGTGCCGGTGCCTTCCCGGACAGGCGCTCCCGGTTGATTTCCGAGACGATCTCCGCGACCACCTGCTCAGACTCGCGGGACGCGGTCCCGTTGCCGAGGCTGATGAGGGTCACGCCGTACTTGTGGATCAGCTGCCTGATCTCGCGCTTCGCCTCCTCGATGCGCAGCTGCGGCGCCGTCGGGAAGACGACCGTCGTATCCAGGACTTTGCCCGTCGCGTCAACGACTGCAATCTTGCAGCCCGTCCGGAATGCGGGATCCCATCCGAGCACGACGCGGCCGGCGATCGGCGGCTGCAGGAGCAGCTGGCGCAGGTTCTCGCGGAACACTTTGATCGCGCCGTCTTCCGCCTTTTCCGTCAGGTCGCTGCGGATCGCGCGCTCGACCGCGGGCGCGAGCAGCCGCTTGTAAGCGTCCTGCGCCGCCGCCTGAAGGAAAGCGTCGACCGGCTCCCCGTTCTTTGTCCTCACGGAGAGCTGCCGGTACAGCGCTTCCAGGATCTCTTCTTCCGGAGCAGTGATCTTGACTGTGAGGAAACCTTCCTTTTCGCCCCTGTCGACCGCGAGGACGCGGTGGCCGGGGATCTTCCGGACAGCTTCTTCATAAGAAGCGTACATGTCGTAGACGCCGCGGCGCTTCTCGAGTTTCTCGTTCCGGACGGCATCCTTTGCGGAGGCAGCGCCCGCTTCTTTCCCGCTGCTTTTTCCGGTGCTGCCGCCCGCTTCCTTCGCGCCGCTCTTCGCGGCGGTAACGACAGTTCCTTCGCCGAAGGTCAGTTCTCTCGCCCGCGTGCGGATGTCCGCATCGTCGGAGAGCTGCTCCGCGATGATGTCCGATGCGCCCTGCAGGGCTTCTTCCACGGTGAGTGCAGATGCGCTGCCGGCTGACTTATCGGCCGCTTCGGGGTCTGCTGCTTTTGCGGACGCACTGTCTGTCAGTGCGGCAGACGCGAGGAACCGCTCCGCGAGTTCCTCCGGCGTGCTGCCGGCACGCTGTCCCGGCGCGCGCTCCTTCGCCAGCGCGAGGATCATGTCGGCCAGCGGCTGCAGGCCCTTTTCCCTCGCGATGGAGGCTCTGGTGCGACGCTTCTGTTTGTACGGCTGATAGAGGTCCTCGACCACGGACAGCGTCTGCGCCGCCGCGATTCTGCCGCGCAGCTCTTCCGTGAGCTTGCCCTGTTCATCGATGGCGGCGATGACCTTCGCCTTCCTGTCTTCGAGCGCGCGCAGGCTTCCCAGCCTCTCTTCCAGAATGCGGAGCTGGCCGTCGTCAAGGCCGCCGGTCGCTTCCTTCCTGTAACGCGCGATAAAAGGGACGGTGCTGCCCTCGTCGATGAGACGGACCGCGGCTTCCACCTGTCCCTTTTTGCAATTCAGTTCCTTCGCTATGATTTGATTTATATCCATACTTCTATTGGTTCAGTTCCTTCAAATATTCCGGGAGTTCCTCGAGGGACTCCATCATCCGGTCGACGAACGACCTGTCCTCCGCGTCCGGTACGATGACGTCCGGGACCATCACGACCGTCATGCCCGCCGCCTTTCCGGCGCGCACGCCGTTCGGCGCGTCCTCCACGACGACGCACCGCTCCGGGCTGCAGCCCAGCTGCTCCGCCGCATAGAGAAAGATATCCGGCGCCGGCTTCCCGTTCGGGACGTACTTCCCGCTGACGACCGCGTCGAAATACTGCGTGAATCCCGTCCGCTCCAGGAATTCCTTCGCGTCCTCCGGCGCCGAGCTGGTTGCGATCGCCGTCGCCATCCCCTGCACGCGGATGAATGCAAGAGCGGCGGCGGCACCCCTTTTCACAGGGATGCCCTTCTCGTCGAACACCTTCCACTGATAGGCGTCCTTGTGGGCC
The DNA here is from genome assembly GCA_002449595.1 of Lachnospiraceae bacterium UBA7012. Classification (GTDB taxonomy): domain Bacteria; phylum Bacillota; class Clostridia; order Lachnospirales; family Lachnospiraceae; genus CAG-791. The sequence continues at coordinate 1,493 of DJXE01000167.1, read as the reverse complement.
CACGTCGCCTCCGGGTCCATCCCCGCGCCCAGCATCAGCGCGTCGATGTCGCCCTTGCTGCGCCCGATGAACCTGTGGTACAGCTCCAGGCTCACGCCGGCGTCGAGCCAGCCCGCCTCATACACCCGCTCCGTGTCGAAGAGGGTTCCGTCCATGTCAAAGATGACTGCGTCTATCATCACTCAAATTTCTCCGCTGCCTCTGCGATGAGGTCGATGATCCCACACATATTCTTCGTCTGTCTGGCGACGACTGCGCCGCCCTCAAGGCGCGGGAGACGCATCATGCCGAATCCGAGTTTCGGGAAAAGTGTTCTGCCGATGGCCATAGTAGTCCCCCTTTTAGTGCTTTGTTAGCTTGCTTCTGAAATGAGATGAACATCCATCTGCCGGTACGGGATGGCGACATTCTCCTTCGCGAAAGTCGTTCGGATCTTCTCATTCAGGTCGAACCGCACATTATTATAATCAGAAACGCCGACGCTCGCGATACACATCATGACGACCGCGGAATCGCCGAGCTCGTCGACGACGACGCGGCGCACGGACGGATCGATCCGGCGGTCTTCTTCCAGGATCGAGAGGAGGATCCTTTTCACGCGTTCGATGTCCTCGTCGTAGGAAATGCCAACCTTGACGGTGAGGACCTTGCTGTAATTCGCGGAGTGATTGTCCACGGACTGGTTCGTCAGCTGGGAATTCGGAATGAGGACGCGGTCGCCGATCAGCGTCTTCACGGTCGTGTAATAGATCTCGACCTTCTCGACAGTGCCTTCGATGCCGGAGCCCTTGATCATGATGTAGTCGCCGGCGCGGAAAGGCTTGTTCAGCATGAGCAGAAGGCCGCCCGTGAAGTTCGAGAGCGCGCCCTGCATGGCGAGCGAGATCGCGACGCCGGCGGAGGCCAGCAGTGCCGCGACGGACGACGCCGCCACGATATTGAGCTGCACGATGATCGTGACGATCGTGAAGATGAGCACGACCGCCCGGATGAGCTTCACAATGAAGTGCCGCGCGGTGAGCTCCGTGCCGCGCCGCTCAAGCTGCCGGTCCAGCCGGACCAGGACGTGCTTCAGCACCTGATTCACAATGAAATAGACCGCGACCGCGATGAGTACGCGCAGGCCCAGATTCAGGAACTGCTCCCACTTCATTTCCAGCCAGCCCTGCAGGGCGCTGGTGCCTTCTTTTTCGATGATGTCGGCGACCGTGTCGCCCTCGCCGACGGTGAGCGGGACGGGGTCGCTTAATATAGTATTCTGCAGGATGCAGTCAAATAGTGTCATTCGGGGGCCTCTTTTCCGGGAGTCCTGGCGTTCAGCGGAACAGTATCTTTCAGTGCTGTTTGGTTCCTCTGTGTTCGGGCGTCCGCCTGTTTTGTACGGACTCTATTATACCGTGAGAGGCGTTTCGGGACTACTCTCGGCTTTGGCAGTTGCTTGATTGCGCATACAAAGAGCGCCCCCGCATTGTGGTGTGCTACCCGTCAAGAGG
>DJXE01000043.1:3701-13436 GCA_002449595.1 Lachnospiraceae bacterium UBA7012 | reverse complement strand
TCACGATCCAGGCGCAGATCCTTGACCTGCTCCGAAACCTGAAGGACCGGATCCATTCGTCGATCATGCTGATCACGCACGACCTCGGCGTCATCGCCGAGATGGCGGACTATGTGGTCGTCATGTACGCGGGCCGCGTGATTGAAAAGGGAACTGCGAAGGAGATCTTCTCGAATCCCGCCCACCCGTACACGATCGGCCTGATGGCCTCGAAACCGGTCGTCGGGCGAAGGACCGACAAACTGTACTCGATCCCCGGCAAGGTGCCGAATCCGATCAACATGCCGGACTACTGCTATTTCCGGGACCGCTGCGAGATGAAGCTGCCGTGCTGCGACGGCGAGTATCCCTGCGAGATCAAGCTGTCCGAGACGCACACGGTGTCCTGCTACAGGTACTACGAGCAGTACGCGGAGGCGGCGGCAGCGCTGCCGAAGGCGGAGTCGCAGATCATTCTCGAGAGCTATTCGAGGAAAGAGGGCTGAGATGGCGAATAAACAGGAGATATCAAAAGAGCCCCTTCAGTGGGACAGCAAAAATATCCTGATGGTCCGGGACCTGAAGAAGTACTTCCCGATCCGCGGCGGCATGATGAACCGCGTCGTCGGGCAGGTCAAGGCAGTCGACGGCGTGACGTTTGGCCTCGAGCGCGGAACGACGATGGGCCTGGTCGGCGAGTCCGGCTGCGGCAAGACGACGACCGGCCGCACGATCCTGCGCCTTGCGGGAGACAAGACCGGCGGAGACGTGCTTTTCGAGGGAAAAGAAGTATACGACCTCTCTCATGAGGAGATGCGGCACATGAGGACGAAGATGCAGATCATCTTCCAGGATCCGTTCTCCTCGCTGTCGCCGAGGCTCCCGGTCGGGGAGATCATCGGCGAGGCCGTAAGGGAGCACGGAATCGTGCCGAAGGCCGAGTACGAGGATTACATTGACAAGATCATGGACGAGTGCGGGCTGCAGCCGTTCCACAAGGACCGCTATCCGCACGAGTTCTCCGGCGGACAGCGGCAGAGGATCTGCATCGCGCGGGCTCTTGCGCTGAATCCGCAGTTCATCGTCTGCGACGAGCCGGTCTCGGCGCTGGACGTCTCGATCCAGGCGCAGATCATCAATCTTCTGGGCGAGCTGCAGGACGAGTACAAACTGACGTACCTGTTCATCTCGCATGACCTCTCGGTCGTGGAGCACATCTCCGACACCGTGGGCGTCATGTACCTGGGCAATCTCGTCGAGTATGGAAAGAAGGAAGACATCTTCCGCCATCCGCTGCACCCTTACACGGAGGCGCTGTTCTCGGCGATCCCCGTCCCGGATCCGGACGCGAAGATGAACCGGATCGTGCTGGAAGGTTCGATCCCCTCGCCGGCGAACCCGCCGTCGGGCTGCAAGTTCCACACGAGATGCCGGCACTGCACGAAGCGGTGCATGGAGGAGGCGCCCGTCCAGCGGGAAGTCGAGCCGGGGCATTTCGTGGTGTGCCACCTGTACGACAAGTAAACGATCATCGGGCGGAGAGCGCGCCGGCAGGCTGCCCCTCCGCCCGCGCTGTATCCGGAGTGGAGAGACGATGAGAAGAGACGATTACGACGACGGCCGGACAGTGGCGGATATGAGCGCGATCCCGGAGCGGAGATGGCGCCCCGCGAAGCGGCAGGCGCAGGCCGGTGCGGAAGGTGCGCCGGGGGAGGACAGGCCCTGGGAGACGCAGATGACGCGGCAGGAGAGACTGGCGGCGGTGTTTGGCGCGATGGGCGCCGCGCTGCTGATCGGCCTCATTTACCTCGCGGCCTTCGGGATCGTCATCTTCCTGCTGCTGAAAGTGTGGGGCGCATGAGCACCGGCGCGCGCGGCCTCAGCCGGGATGCGATCAAGTACATCGCGATCATCGCGATGACCTTCAATCACATCGCGTTCGCGCTGCTTAAGGAGGGGACCCTGCTCTTTGAGATCTTCCGGGACATCGGCAGCTTCACGGCGATCACGATGTGCTATTACCTGGTGGAAGGCTATCAGCATACCTCCAGCAGAAAAGCATATGCGCTCCGCCTCCTGGTATTCGCCCTGCTCTCACAGATCCCCTACTACAAGGCGTTCGGCTTTCAGCAGCTGAATGTGATGTTCACGCTGCTGATCTGCTTCGGGATCCTGTACGTGCGGGACCGCGAGCAGGACCCGACCCTGAAGCCGCTGAAGATCGCGCTGCTGATCGGAACGTCCGTTTTCTGTGACTGGGCGGTGATCCTGCCGGCGGAAACGCTGCTGTTCGCAAGTGCAGCCGGCGACAAAAAGAAAACTGCAGCGGCCTATGCGAAGATCATTGTCGTGTACTTTTTCATCATGCTGGCACAGGAGCTGCAGGCTCGCGCGGCGCCGGGAATGCCGATTGCCGATGTGTCAGCCGCGACGTACTTCGGCGCGGCGCTGCATAGCCTCGCGTACGTCGTCGGGATGGCGTTGTCCGGAGTCGTCGTGCTGTACTTCAGTGGTGATGAGAAGCCGCGCCGGTTCCGCAAGTGGAACAAGTGGTTCTTCTACGTCTATTATCCGGCGCACCTTACTGTGATCGGGCTTGTGAAGTATTTGATGTTCCGAGGCATATAAGGGAAGCAATCGAGATCCTGAAGTGCGCGGTGCTGCAGATGGCGGAAGAACGGGATGCTCCAAAGCAGTTGATGAGAAGAGCATCAATCTATACGATCGATACAAAGTGAGAAGATCACCGATCAATGTTTGATATTGATCTGATGTTGATCGATTTTGATAAGAGATAAATCGAGAGAGGAAGTGGTCAGCATGTTTGAGAAGAAAGAGACGATCTACAAAAAGAAGGACAGGGAGACCTGGGAGAGCATCCGCAAAGTGCTGAAGGAGCAGGGAATGCGCGGCGTGAGCGCGGGACACTATCCGCAGGACGCGGTCATGGCCGGCGGGTGCGGCGCGAAGCTGGATCCCAGGAACTTCGGTGAAAAGGGGCGCGCGGACCACGACGTGTACTATATCCGGGTGCGGCAGGCCGACGTGGAAGCAGCAAAGAAGGTGATCCTGGAGAACGGGCTCGTTACCGAGGTGAAGAGTTCGGAGGAACTGATGCAGGATGCGGCGGAGCGGGCGAAGCTGCTCCGGGCGCAGGAACAGTGAGATCAGAAATCAGACAGGAATAGTACGTCCGGACATCGGGCAGAAACGGTGAGATCAAGTATCAGAATCAGATAACAGATACGAAGAGAGCGGGGGAGATCATCCCCCGCTCTTTTGCAGTATTTTGATGAGCAGGTCCGCGACGCCGGCGGAGAACTGCTGCAGGCTCATGACGCGGACGTAATCGTCGCCGTAGATGCGGTAGACGTTTTCGAGGTGTGAGGTGGAGCCGTGGAAGACCGCGGCGGGCAGGATGCCGTCCGCGCGCAGCTGCTTCACGGCGGCCGCGGCGTCGTCGACGGCGGGCTTTCCCTCGTAGTTCTTTCCGAACGCGGAATCCGCGACCGCGTCATTCGGGCTGGCATCCGTCAGGATCAGGAGAAGCCGCAGGTCCGCGGGGCTCTTGTCCTCGACCATCAGGTGGTCCATGAACTTCAGGGCCAGGCCGTCCCGGTTCCAGCCGCCCGCACAGTACTGCATGATGCCGTCGCAGGCGGTCTCATCGTACGCCTTCAGCTGTTCCTGGACCGTGCATCCGCGCAGGCTCCGGAAGGCCGTCACGCGCACCGGAACGCGGTTCTGGACAAGGCTGCGCGCGATGATGAACGCCTCGGAGGCGATCCGCTCCTGCGAGTTCATACGGGACTGGGAGGCGTCCAGGAGGAGATCGACGCGAATCGTGAGATCGAGGTCGTCCCCGCTGCGGACGAAGATCCGCGGATCCCGCAGCACAGACGCGCGGAAGGCGCGCTCCGGCTGCAGCTGCCCGACCCGGCTGCGCTCCGGCAGTCCCTTCAGGAAGGACGCGAGCAGGACCTCAAGCCCGGTGGTGAGCCGCTTGATGCTCTCGCGAATAAGCAGGCTGTGCTCCCGGCAGAAGCGGAGATTGTTTTCTCTCTGTTTCGCCCGCCGCTGCCGCACGTCGAGCGCCTCGCGCCGCAGTTTTCCTTCCATGTGCGGGAGGTCCTGCGGAAGATCCTGCAGGGAACCAGGCCTTGAGGATGTGTCAGCCATCACTGTCAGCTCCCCGCTTCTTGGCGCGCGCACCGCCCACAGGCGGCAGCCGTCGTCGCTCCCTGTGCAGAGCAGGGCCTCCGCGCGCCGCAGCGCTTCCTCCGGAAGACTGCTCGGCCCAAAGACCGTGCGGATGTACGCCATGTCTTCCTCCGCGCGCCGCTGCGCCCGCCCGGACTGCGCGCGCGCGTCCCAGCGCACCGCGACCGCCCCGTCCGGATCGCCCGTGCCCGTGCCGGTGCGGATGATCATCAGGTCCTTCCGCGCATACTCGTGCGAGGCGATCCTGCCCGCGAGCGCGCGCAGTCGCGGCAGCCTTGGCGCGGTGCGGGGATCCGCGGCGGGATCGTATCCGAAGTACTCCCGCAGGATACCGCGAAGCGCATCCGTCACTTTCTCCGCCGGCAGATCCGCCGGCAGGAACAGCGCCTCCGCCAGCTGACGATCTTTAGTCCGCAGCAGCGGGAGAGCGCGGCCGGTCACCAAAGCCCACCGGTACTGCTGCTGGCGGAAGACCGCCATGCTCTGCAGCGCCATCTGCTGCTCCGACAGCGTCTGCATCTCCGCGAAGAACGCCTCCCCCCGCCGCCTGCGCAGCGCCGGGAGCGCCGGCCGCTCCGGCAGCTCCTTCTCGTAGACGTAATTCTCGATGCCGAGCCAGAGGATCTCCTGGAACTCCTCCGACCGCCTGTGCGCCCGGAAGGAATCAAAAAAGGCCGCGACTTTCTCCAGTCCCAGCCATTTCTCGGTGAGCCCGATCACGGTGTCAAAGTAGACGTCAGGCTGTCCGTTCGCGTGAAAAGCGGCAAAGACCGGCTCAAACCCGTATCTCCCCGCTGCGTTCCATATGAGGTTGCGCGCCCTTCCCGAGGCGTCGGCATGTCCCTGCCGGATCATGGCCGCCCGTCCCCGAACATCTCCGCGCGCCCGAGCTCCGCGGGGATCCGCGCCTGCACGGTGTCGCGCACGAGCGTGCGCTCGTAGGCGTCGAAGACCTTGTTCACGACGCACATCTCGACCGCCTTGCCGGCCGGAAGGCCCTGCTGCGCGAGGGAGATCGCATCGAGAATGCCGCGCAGGTCCAGCGCGCGCTCCGAGATCTCAGAGCTCTCCGCCTTCTTTTCGATCTCGATGAAAAGCTTTACGAACTGCTCTCGAATCTTCTCCCGCAGTGCGGGGAAGCGCCGCGCGATGAGCCGGTCCAGATCGGCCTCCGCGATGGGAGGCATATTAAGGATCGTGAATCTGGAACTGAGCGCCTCGTTCAGCTCTCTCGTCCCGGCATAGCCGTAATTCATCGTGCCGATGAAGCGCGCCGCCGGATGCACGTCGATCTTCTCGTACCCCGGCACGTCGATCATGCGGCGGTGGTCCAGCGCGGAGTGCAGCACGGCGAGCGACTCGTTCTTCGCCATGTTGACCTCGTCGAGGATGCCGAAGCCGCCGTGATTCGCGCACAGCCACACCGGCCCGGGGCGGAAGACGACGCGCTCCCCGTCGAAGGAGTCGGCACCGATCAGCCAGGCCGCGTCCGTCCCGATGTGGAAGGAGATGTTCCACGAGGGGCGCGCGAACAGGCTGCACAGGCAGTCCGCGAGCACGTTCTTGCCGGTCGCCTTGGGCCCGCTGAGGAGCAGGTTCTTGCCCGCAAGGAGCGCCGCGAGGGCATCCTCCCAGACGTCCTTCCCGTAGTAGAAGCAGTCCGGCACAGGGATCCTGTGCGCGAGCGCGGGATCCTGCACGGGGAAGCGCTCCCGGAACGCCCGGACCTCGTCCAGCATCGCGCGGTCCACGCCCTCATCCGCGAGGAACTGCAGGAGATCCTGCTGTGATTCTGTTTTGACCGTATCGCTCGAAATCTTAGATGATTGATCTGTCATGATTGTGTTGTGATCCTTTTCATAAGAAAAATGTGATCTTCATAACAACTGATCCGCCGCAGCCGCCGCGCACGCCGGACTCACGCGGGATCGTCGCTGTATCCGCACAGCAGGAACATCGGCTTCACCGCCATGATCTCGTCGTACTCCGCCTGGGAGACCGTCACGTCGGAATTCATCGCCTTCAGGTCCGCCTTCATCACCTCGTAGGCCTCCTGCACGCTCTGCGCGCGGCCCTCGCGGATCACGCGGATCATCCGCGCCAGCACTGCGGGATGCACGTACTGCGCAGGCAGGGGAAAAGCACTTTGGCCGTCGCCATCTTTAGCTCCGCCGTGGTACTCTGCGATGAGCTTAGAAGAGCGGGAGAGCGCCTCCTGCCACCGCTTCTGCGCGTAGCTCTTGTTGTTCCTGCCGGTGGGAAGGATCTGCGACGACATGGTGTAGAAGAGGAAGGCCATGCCGAACAGGATGAAATAGGCCGCGAATCCGTCGTGCCGGATCAGGGAGACGATGCCGACCACGAGCGCGCCTAACGCGAGCAGGAAGACCGCCACGGCCGCGTACCGGTAGTAGGGATTCATGCGGTCGATGGTGCGCTTCTGCCGCGCCGCGAAGGAGAGGGCATCCGGGACTTCCGGCCGCTTCTCCAGCCACGTTTTCGCCGCGTTTAACTCATCCAGCGCCTTCTGCGCGTCGGGCGTGAGTTCCTTCACATAGCGGGCTTCCTCCGCGCGCCGCGCTTCCTCGAGCCGCTTCTGCGCCTGCTCACTGATCGTGGGGATCTCCGGGTGGGTGCGGCGGATCCGCGCGAGGAATTCGTCGACCTGTTCCTCGTACTTGAAGTTGCACTGCTTCTCCGTGCCGTCAGAGAGCAGGACGACGAGATACGGGATCGAGCCGAAAACGCCTTTTCCCGTGAAGCCGCCCTTGGACATGGCGACTCTCTTGAAGACCCGGCGGATGTCCGTAAACGCCGCGTAGAAGGTGCGGTCGACGAAGAAGCTGTTTAAGTAGACCGCCTTCTCCCCGATGCCGCAGGGCCCGATCTTCACGCAGGCCTTCTTGTCCCTGCGCAGCTCATCGGGCTGGAGCTTTGTGTTTCCGATCTGTTTTGGAGCGAACATAGAGCCTCCGATTTACAAAGATTGGGCGGGAAGCAGTGCTCCCCGCCCTTTGTTTTAATACAAGTGATTCTGCAGTGCAAGCCGCAGGCTCACCTTCAGGCCATCTTCTTGACCTTGGACTTGAACAGCACCAGCATGCAGACGGCGAAGATGATGCCGACCGGATATGCCACTGCGTAGTTGTTCTTGAAGAACGGGATGAGGCCGAGGCACTCGGGAGCCATCACGAAGTAGGTCGCTGTAACAGCGCTCATGAAGGTCGCGGGAACCGCGCCGATCCAGTAGTTCTTCTTCTCCATAGCGAGGTAGGAAGCACCCGCCCAGAGAACGATCATAGCGAGGGTCTGGTTGGACCAGCTGAAGTATCTCCAGATGACCTGGTAGCTCAGGAAGCCGAGCGTGTTGCCGAAGCCGAGGAACGCGCCGACGCCGAGGACAGGGACGCAGAGTTTCAGGCGGTTCTGCCAGGTCTCCTGGTCGAGCTTCATCCAGTCAGCCAGCGTCAGGCGGGCTGAACGGAAAGCAGTGTCGCCGGAAGTGATGGGGCAGGCGATAACGCCGAGCATCGCGAGGATGACGCCGACGGAACCCATGGTCTTGACGCAGACGTCGTAGATCGCGACGGACTGGCCGCCCGCAAGGATCTCCTGAAGGCCGGTGCTGAGGCCGCCGGTCTTTTCATAGATCGCGCAGCCTGCTGCTGCCCAGACCATAGCGATGCAGCCTTCTGCAGCCATTGCGCCGTAGAAGACGAATCTGCCCTGGCGCTCGCTCTTTAAGCAGCGGGCCATCAGAGGGGACTGGGTCGCGTGGAAGCCGGAGATGGCGCCGCAGGCGACGGTGATGAACATGAAGCTCCAGATGGGAGTTCCCGCGGGGTGCATGTTGCGGAAATTCGCGAAGAGCTCAGGAATCGCATAGCCGTGGATCGGAAGGCCGATCGCAACGCCGACTGCCATGCCGATCAGGCAGAAGCCGAAGATCGGGTAGATCTTGCCGATGATCGCGTCGATGGAGATGAAGGTCGCGATGAAGTAATAGCAGAGGATGATCGCAAGCCAGACCGTGGTGGAAGCGAACGGGCCGCTGACACCCTTCTCGGTGAGAAGCTTGACCAGAAGGCCTGCGGGGCCGACTGCGAAAACGGTACCGACCATGACCAGAAGAATGACGGAGAAGACACGCATGACATTCTTCATGGTGCCGCCGAGGTAAGTGCCGGTGACTTCCGAGATGGAAGCGCCGTTATTGCGCTCGGACAGCATACCTGCGAAGTAGTCGTGGACGCCGCCGGCGAAGATCGTGCCGAAGGTGATCCACAGGAACACGACAGGTCCCCACAGTGCGCCCTGCATGGCACCGAAGATCGGGCCCAGACCGGCGATGTTCAGAAGCTGGACAAGGAACAGCTTCCACTGGGGAAGAACAACGAAGTCGACACCGTCATTGATGGCGACTGCGGGCGTCTCGCGGTCATCCGGTGCAAAAGCGTTGTCCACCACCTTTGCGTAGGTGAAGTAGCCGCACACGATGAGTGCGAGACAGAGAATGAAACTGAACATAAAAAAACCTCCTTTGGCTAGAAATAAAATTATTAAAATTTTCTAAACCAGAATATATCTTAGTCCTATCAAACCTACGGTTCAAGTGGTAATATTACATAATTTGCGTCACGATATTCAGTAAATTTCACCAGTGGACAAACCACCTGAAAAGAGGTAGTGAATTGTGAGCCGGGGCACCGATGTCATATAATGGTTCCATGAGTGAAAAAGGTGCTTACATCGCGATCGACTTAAAATCCTTTTACGCCTCTGTGGAATGCCGGGAGAGAGGCCTGGATCCGCTGACGGCGCGCCTTGTCGTGGCGGACGAGAGCCGCACGGAGAAGACGATCTGCCTCGCAGTTTCGCCGGCTCTGAAAGCGTTCGGGATCCCGGGGCGGGCCCGCCTGTTTGAAGTCGTGCAGCGCGTGAAGGAAGTCAACCGCAAGCGGAGAGCGCGGGGCGAAGTGGAGATCGATTTCATCGCCGCGCGGCCGCGCATGGCCCTCTACATGGAATACAGCGCGCGGATCTACGACGTCTACCTGCAGTTCATCGCGCCGGAGGACATCCATGTCTATTCCGTCGACGAAGTGATGATCGACGCCTCCCCCTACCTTAAAACTTACGGCATGACGCCGCGCCAGCTCGCGAAGAAGCTCGTGCAGGAAGTGTACAGCAAGACCGGGATCACGGCGACCGCGGGAATCGGGACCAATCTGTACCTGTGCAAAGTGGCGATGGACATCGGCGCGAAGCACGTGGACGCGGACGAGGACGGCGTGCGCATCGCGCAGCTCGACGAAAAGAGTTATCGCGAACAGCTCTGGAATCACCGGCCGCTCACCGATTTCTGGCGGGTCGGCAGGGGCACTGCCAGGAAACTGGAGGAAAACGGGCTGTACACGATGGGCGACGTCGCCCGGTGCAGCCTCGGGAGACCCGGCGAGTTCCACAACGAGGAGCTGCTGTACCGGCTCTTCGGCGTGAACGCGGAGCTGCTCATCGACCACGCCTGGGGCTGGG
>DJXE01000043.1:0-3641 GCA_002449595.1 Lachnospiraceae bacterium UBA7012 | reverse complement strand
GACCACGCCTGGGGCTGGGAGCCCTGCGGGATCGCCGACGTGAAGGCGTACAAGCCGAAGGACAGCAGCCTCACGTCCGGGCAGGTCCTGGAGGGACCGTATCCGTTCGACAAGGCGCGAGTGATCGCGCGCGAGATGGCGGACCTCATGTCCATGGAACTTGTGAGGAAAAGGCTTGTCGCCGACCAGATGGTTCTGACCGTCGGATACGATATCGACAATCTCCGCGATCCGGAGAGAGCGAAAAGGTATCACGGCCCCATCGAGACGGACTATTACGGGAGGACCGTCCCGAAGAGCGCGCACGGCTCCCAGAACATGAGCGGGTTCACCTCCTCGACGGAGGAAGTCGTGAACGCGATCCTGAGCATCTATGACCGGACCGTGAACCCGGATCTCTTCGTGCGTCGCATGTACGTCGTCGCGAATCACGTGAAGGAAGCGGCGCCGGAGGCCTCCGCGGAGAAGGAAGTCCGCTATGAGCAGCTCAGCCTCTTTGATGATCATGAAGAGGAAGAGCAGGAAAAGGCCAGGAGAGAAGAGCAGCGCGCGAAAGAGCGCAGGATCCAGGAAGCGATGCTGGAGATCCGGGAGCGCTACGGCGGCAACGCGATCTTAAAGGGCACGGACCTGCAGGAGGGCGCGACCGCGCGGGAGCGCAACCAGCAGATCGGGGGACACCGCGCGTAATGCAGGCAGCAGGCTGAAACGCCCTGCCTTCAGGGAGCGCAGCGGAATCATCGGGCATGAGCGCTTTCTGAGCGCACAGTGAATTATAAACGTGAGAAAATACTTGTCGATATGAAAGAACAGAGCGCGAGAGAAAAATACGCGGATATCATCGACCTGCCGCACCACGTGTCGGAGCGGCATCCGCACCTGAGCATGGAGAGCCGGGCGGCGCAGTTCTCGCCGTTTGCGGCGCTCGCGAACTATGACGCCGTGATCCGGGGCGCGCAGGAAAAGCACCTCGAAGACATGCGGCCGGAATCGGAAGCCTATATAGACAACGAACTGCCGGTTCAGATCTTCTTCTCCTCGTAATACTCGAGGAAGTCGTGCTTCACCCCGTCGAATTTATAACCCAGCACCTTGTTCATGACGACGTTCTCCGTCGTCTTCAGGAGGTTCTTCTCAACCTGCGGATTGGTCTCCTTGAGGCGGGCGATCAGGGCTTTGGTCTCCAGGCGCTTTGAGTCGGAGTCGCCGGACGCGCACACCTCCTGGTTCTGCTCCGTGAAGTGGCAGGCGCAGCGCAGGAAGTGAAGATCATTGTAAGCGCACCAGTGCCGGATGTCCTCCTCGCGCACGAAATACAGCGGACGGATCAGCTCCATCCCCTCGAAGTTCGTGCTGTGGAGCTTCGGCATCATCGCCTGGAACTGCCCCGCGTACAGCATGCCCATGAGCACGGTCTCGATGACGTCATCCATGTGGTGGCCGAGCGCGATCTTGTTGCAGCCGAGCTCCTGCGCCTGATGGTAGAGGTGCCCGCGGCGCATCCTGGCGCAGAGATAGCAGGGCGACCCGCCGACCTCGTCCACAGAGTCGAAGATGTCCGACTCGAAGATGCGGATCGGGATCCCCATCAGCGCCGCGTTCGACTCGATGAGCGCCCGGTTCGGCGCGCTGTATCCGGGGTCCATGCACAGGAAGACGAGCTCGAACGGATACTTGTCATGGCGCTGCAGCTCCTGGAAAAGCTTTGCCATCAGCATCGAGTCTTTTCCCCCGGAAATGCACACGGCGACCTTGTCCCCCGGCTTTAAGAGTTCATACTTGACGATCGCCTTCGTGAACTTCGAGAAGAGGGACTTGTGAAATTTCTTCTGGATGCTTTTTTCGATCTGTGCCTGTCTGTCTTCCATGTCGATTCCTAATTACAAAAACATCTTGACCGGCTTCGCCCGTCCGCCCTTCATCTCATAGAGCGCGTAGAACCGGCCCGCCGCGTCGTACATGCGCAGCTGCCCGCGCGTCTTATCGGGAAGGCCCAGCTCCTTCGCGGCCAGCGGATTGCCGTTCTCGAGGTATTTCAGGAGATCGTCCGGCACGGTCACAGAGAGCGCCTCCGGGAAAAAGCTGTCGACCGGCTGAATGTATTGCGTGATCTTTTCGGGTTCCGAATGCATCACGGCGGAGACCTCATCCAGCGTCAGCGCGTCCTCAATGCGGAACTGGCCGACTCTCGTGCGGACGAGTGACGCCATGGCGCCGCCGCAGCCGAGCGCCTCGCCGATGTCACGGCAAAGAGAGCGAATGTAAGTGCCCTTGGAGCAGCGGACACGGAGCGTGAGAGTGACCGGATCTTCCTGCCGGATCTCCAGGAGCTCAAGCTCGTGTATGGTCACGCGGCGGGGCGTCCGCTCCACCGTGATCCCCTTGCGCGCGAGGTCGTAGAGCCGTTTTCCGTCGACCCAGATCGCGGAGTACATCGGAGGCACCTGGTCGTAGCTCCCCTCGAAGGAGGAGACGGTCTTGCGGACGAATGCTTCTACAGAAGATCCGCCTTCTTGCACGCCTGAAGGGATCGCGGCTTCCCCGCCGCCATCCTTTGCGGAGGAGAGCGCAGCCGCGGTGATCCGCGCGAGCACCTCCTCACGCGAAATCTGCGTCAGGACCTCGCCGCTCATGTCCTCGGTGTCCGTCGTGACGCCGAGCCGGCAGACGGCGACGTACTCCTTGTCCCGGTCCGCGATCAGCTCGCAGAGCTTCGTCGCGCTGCCGAGGCACACGGGAAGAACACCGGTCGCGCCGGGGTCAAGCGTCCCGGTGTGCCCGATCTTTCTCATGTGCAGGATCCCCCGGAGCTTCGCCACGACGTCGGACGAGGTGTATCCCGTCTCTTTATGGATGATGATCATGCCGCTGTACGGCGCGTCCTTCTTCATGCTCAGTAGTTCCAGGCCTCTGCGTCGTGCTCGCTGTATCGCTCATCGCAGTAGCGGCAGCGGTAGATCTCGCGGTTCTTGTCAGAGAGATAGAAAATGTGCGGAAGCCCGCGCTCGATGGAAGTGATGCAGCGGGGATTCGTGCACTTGATGACGTTTTCGATCTGTTTGGGGAGCTTTAAGTGGCGCTTCTCGACGATCTCGCCGTTCTTGATGACGTTGACGGTGATGTTGTGGTCGATGAATGCGAGGACGTCCAGGTCCAGCGTGTCGATGTCGCACTCGACCTTCAGGATGTCCTTCACGCCGCTCTTGTTGCTGCGCGCGTTCTTGATGATCGCGACGGGGCAGTCCAGCCGGTCGAGACCAAGGTGATGATAGATCCGCATGCTTTTCCCTGCCTGAATGTGGTCCAGGACAAAGCCTTCCTCAATTTTACCTACGTTTAACATGGCAGTCTCCAATCTGGATCCGGGATCCAATTGCTTTTCTTAAAAGGCGGCAGAAGCTTCGTCATACGAGTTCCAGCAGCGTCATGATCAGCGCCATCCGCACGTAGACGCCGTACTGCACCTGGCGGAAGTAGGCGGCGCGGGGATCCCTGTCGATGCCGGTCGAGATCTCGTTGACCCTCGGCAGCGGATGCAGCACGTACATGTCTTCCTTCGCCTTCTTCATCTTCTCACTGTCCAGGATGTAGAAATTGCGCAGGCGGACGTAGTCCTCCTCGTTGAAGAAGCGCTCCTTCTG
>DJXE01000062.1 GCA_002449595.1 Lachnospiraceae bacterium UBA7012 | reverse complement strand
GGGATGAGCGTTCGCCTCACACGCGAGAGGTCACGGGTTCGATCCCCGTCCGTCCCATTACAGAGGGTCTGCGCGATTGCTGCGCAGGCCCTTCTTTGTTATATGATCTGTCCCCTCCAAATATATAAAAAAAGGAAATCGCAGCTGCGCGCAGAATAATTACAGAAAGACACAAGTTTACAGGAACCTGCGCACGGCGTTTGTTATGTATTATCCCGATGAGACGGTGGAGGAAGTCCTTCGCGCGAATGACGTGGTGGACATCATTTCTCCTTATGTACAACTGAAGAGAAGCGGCGCGAATTACTTCGGGCTCTGCCCGTTCCACAGCGAGAAGTCGCCGTCGTTTTCCGTGTCCCCCGGGAAGCAGATCTTCTACTGCTTCGGGTGCGGCGCGGGCGGCAACGCGCTCACATTCCTTATGAAATATGAGAACTGCTCCTTCCAGGAGGCCCTGAAGAAGCTCGCCGACCGGGCGGGGATCCGGCTGCCGGAGCAGCAGCGCTCGGAGGAGATGAGGAAGCGGGAGGAGCGAAGGAACCTTCTCCTGTCGATCAACCGGGAGAGCGCCGTCTACTACTATAAGATGCTGCGGTCCCCGAAGGGGGCGGCCGGCCTCCGGTACCTGGAGGGCAGGCAGCTCTCGAAGGAGACGATGAAGAGCTTCGGGCTCGGCTTCGCGGACGGCGCGTCGAGCGACCTGACGGCGCACCTCAGGGAAAAGGGCTTTCCCGACGACGCGATCCTCGAGGCGGGCGTCGCGGCGTTCGATGAGAAGAGAGGCCTGCACGACAAGTTCTGGAACCGGGTGATGTTCCCGATCCAGGACCAGGCGGGGAGAGTCATCGGCTTCGGCGGGCGCGTCATGGGAGAGGGCAAGCCCAAGTACCTGAACTCCCCGGAGACGCCGGTGTTCGACAAGAGCCGCAACCTCTACGGCCTGAACCTGGCGCGGCGCAGCAGGAAGCCCTACCGCATCCTCTGCGAGGGCTACATGGACGTCATCGCGATGCACCAGGCGGGGTTCACGGAGGCAGTCGCGTCGCTCGGCACCTCCTTCACGGAGGGACAGGCGGCGATCTTAAAGCGGCTCGTCAGCGAGGTGATCCTCTCTTACGACAGCGACGAGGCAGGGACCCGCGCCGCGATCCGGAACATGAACATCCTCCGGCGCGCCGGCGTGCGGTGCAGGGTGCTTGACCTGCGGCCCCACAAGGACCCGGACGAGTTCATCAAGGCCGAGGGAAAAGAGGCGTTCCAGAAGCGGATCGACGAGGCGGAGAACGCGTTCTTCTTTGAGATCCGGACGCAGCAGGGCAATTACCGGATGGACGATCCCGCGCAGCGGACGGAATTCTGCCGCTTCATCGCGAAGAAGCTCTGCGCGTTCGAAGAGGAGATGGAGCGGGAGAACTACCTGGCCGCGGCGGCGCAGAAATACATGATCCGCGAGGACGTGCTGCGGCGCATGGTCGCGTCCTACGACTCCGCGGGAGCGGGGAAGGACGAGGAAGCGGAGCAAAGGCCGAGGCCGCGGACGCTGCCCGCGGGCGGGAGAGAGTCCGCCGCCGAAAAGGCGCAGAGGGAGAACGAAAAGCTTCTTCTCACCTGGATCGCGGACGAACCCGTCGTCTGGCCGCAGATCCGGGATCACATCCACGCGGAGGACTTTCCGGGCGAGATCACCAGGAGGGCGGCGGAGAGATTTTTCCAGCTGCTGGAAAAGGATCCGGAACATCCCGGCGCGGCGGCAGCAGGCGCCGTGGGAATCTTCACGGAGGAAGAGGAACAGCGGGAGGCGGCGGCGCTCTTCGAGACAAGGCTGAAACAGCCGCCGGAGGACAGGGAGAAGGCGCTGAAGGACATCCTCACTTCGGTGCGGCGCGCATCCGTACAGCGGCTCGCGGCGCAGGCGGACGAGAATCCGGCGCTCCTGACGCAGCTTATCAGCGCAAAGAAGAGCATGGAGGCGCTGGGAAGGCTGAAGATCCGGCTTCCCTGACAACATTTAATCGCGCAGTGCGGAGCGGCAGCGCTCCGGCGGCGTGTTCAGATACGGAATGAAAAGAAGCAGATATAAAGGACAGGGTTAGAAATGGCTGCAAAAAAGGATACGAAGAAGAAACAGGATGCGGAACTGCTGGTGAGCGAGGAGATCGTCGCCGCTGCGGAGACGGAAGAGGCTGCGGAGAAGCCGAAGAAGGCGAAGAAGGCGAAGCCCGCCGCAAAGGAGAAGGCAGAAAAAGCGGAAAAGGCGGAGAAGAGCGCGCCCGCGGAGAAGAAGCCTGCGGCGAAGAAGAGCGCGTCCAAAAAGGCCGCTGCTGCGGAAGAGGCTGCCCCTGCGGAAGAAGAACTGACGGAAGAGAAGAAGCCGGAAGCGGCGAAGAAGACCGTGAAGAAGGAGAAGGCCGCCGGTGAGAAAAAGACCGTGAAGAAGAAAAAGGCCACCTCTGATGGCGCGGCGAAAAAGAGCGCCCGCGCCGACCAGGACAAGGACGACGAGTCTGAGGGACTCGACCGCTTCGACGAGAAGGAGCGGGAGGACTTCACGCGGCGCTACCAGGACCTGATCGAGTTCGCCCACAAGAAGAAAAACATCCTGGAATACCAGTCCGTGATCGACGCGTTCGTCGACTTGAAGCTCGAGGACGAGCAGTATGACCAGATCGTTGCGATGCTCGAGGAGAACGACATCGAGGTGCTCAAGACCACGATGGACGAGGACGACGAGGTGGACGAGGAAGAGCTCGAGATGATCGAGGACGACGAGAAGGACGTCCGCATCGAGGACTTCGACCTCTCGATCGCCGACAACGTCAACATCGAGGACCACGTCCGCATGTACCTCAAGGAGATCGGCAAGGTGCCGCTGCTCACCGCGGATGAGGAGATCGAGCTCGCCAAGGCCATGGGCAAGGGCAACGTCGCGCACCGCCTGACGGAGCTGGGCGACGAGGAGCTGCTCGCGAGCGTCTTAAGAAGCGGCAGCGCGGAGCTCACCGATGAACAGAAGGAAAAGATCGCGCCCTTCGAATTTGCGGATGAAGACATCGACGCGCTCG
This sequence comes from Lachnospiraceae bacterium UBA7012, assembly GCA_002449595.1. Taxonomy (GTDB): domain Bacteria; phylum Bacillota; class Clostridia; order Lachnospirales; family Lachnospiraceae; genus CAG-791. The sequence goes on along the minus strand of DJXE01000062.1, from coordinate 136 downwards.
CCGGCAGCAATGAGGAGGACCTCGCGGACATGATGGCGCGCGGCGACGCCGCGAAGAGCAAGCTCGCGGAGGCGAACCTGCGTCTCGTCGTCTCGATCGCGAAGCGCTACGTCGGCCGCGGCATGCTGTTCCTCGA
>DJXE01000078.1:342-4810 GCA_002449595.1 Lachnospiraceae bacterium UBA7012 | reverse complement strand
CAGCGCCGTCACCAGCATCAGCGACCGGTCGACGTACTCCCGCATCTTTGCGCGGTCGGCCTCGATCCCGCCCGCGCATCTCTCGTTGAAGGAGCGGATGCTGTCCGCGAGCAGTCTCCCCGACTGCAGCAGGTTGTGCGCGATGACCGGCATGAACACGTTCAGCTCGAAGTTGCCCTGCGACGCCGCGATGCCGACCGCCGCGTCGTTGCCCATCACCTGGACCGCGACCATGGTCACCTGCTCGCACTGCGTCGGGTTGATCTTGCCCGGCATAATCGAGCTGCCCGGCTCGTTGGCCGGGATCGTGATCTCGCCGAGGCCGCAGCGCGGTCCGCTCGCGAGCCACCGGACGTCGTTCGCGATCTTCATCATATTCGCGGCGAGCGCCTTGTAGGCGCCGTGCAGGAACACGCAGGCGTCCTTCGCCGTGAGCGCGTGAAATTTATTGTCTTCTGAGAAAAAGCTTTCCCCCGTGATCTCGGATACCGCCTTCGCCGATTCCTCAGCGAAGCCCGCCGGCGCGTTGAGTCCCGTGCCGACCGCGGTCCCGCCGAGCGCGAGCTGCCGCACCGGCTCCGCGGCGCTCAGGATCATTGCCTCCGCTGCCTCCAGCATGCCTCTCCAGCCGCTGATCTCCTGGGAAAAGGCGATCGGCACCGCATCCTGGAGATGGGTCCGCCCGCTCTTGATCACGCCCTCGTTCTCCGCCTCGAGACGCCTGAAGGTTGCAATCAGCTCTCTCACTGCCGGCAGGAGCGACTCCTGCACCTGCAGCAGCGCCGCGATGTGGATCGCCGTCGGGAACGTGTCGTTGGAGCTCTGGGACATGTTGACCGTATCGTTCGGATGAAGCGCGGGTACGTCGCTCATGCCCCGCTCCCGGATCAGCTCATTCGCCCGGTTCGCGATCACCTCGTTGAAGTTCATGTTCGACTGCGTGCCGCTCCCGGTCTGCCAGACCGCCAGCGGAAAGTGCGCGTCCAGCTTCCCCGCGAGGATCTCGTCGCAGACTTCCCCGATCAGCGCGCAGCGCGCGCCGTCCAGCCGGCCGAGCCGCTCGTTCGCGACGGCCGCCGCCTTCTTGAGCACCGCAAACGCGCGGATGATCTCCGGCGGCATCTTCTCCGTCCCGATCGGGAAATTGATGAGACTCCGCTGCGTCTGCGCACCCCAGTACGCGTCCGCCGGGACCTGCATCTCGCCAAGTGCGTCGTGTTCAATTCTGTAATCCATGGTAGTTTTACCTCGATCCGCGAATGCGGTTTTGCCGAATGCGCCAATGATGCTGCTTGTAATTATCAGATGAACATGCCATTCAAACGATTCCTCATTATGACTGCGCATCGATGGTGCCGTTTGAATGTTCCGCATCAGCCGCTTGCTTATTGCTGATGACTCAAATGATGGTTTGTTTATCAGAGAATGATGTTCATGCCATGCATTTTATTTTCGAGCACAACTTCTTTTCCTGCGCCGCCGAACTCCCCGTCAAGGGTCCAGCTCACGTTCTCGTCGAAGCTGAAAGTCGCGCGCTGCGTCTGGAAGTGCGTGATGCAGGCACTCTTGGAGAGGTCGCCGCTGTTGAGCGCCGCGATGATCTCTGTGACGTCGGCCGGCGTCTGCGGCATCCGGATCAGGGTCACCTCGAACAGGCCGTCGCTCAGGTCGACCCCCGGACCGGTGATTCCCTGGAAGCCGCCCACGGAGCGCGCGTTCGTGATCATGCCGAGCACGTAGTCGTCCTCGGTCTCACACTCCTTCGACCGGACCACCGTGTGCCTCACGCGGAGGTTGCCGAGCTCCCGAATCCCGTTGAACAGATAGGCCGCGTGACCGAACAGGTTCTTCTGCTCCTGCGGCGTGTCGTAAGAGACTTCCGTAAAGGCACCAAACGCGGCGACGTAAACGAAATAGCGGCTGCCGTTCATGCAGCCGATGTCGACGCCCTGCGGCGTGCCGCGCACCAGCGCGCGCGCCGCCTCGAGCGGATGCACCGAAAGACCAAGACTCACTGCAAAGTCATTCGTAGAACCGGCTGGAATATATCCGACGGGCACACTCGTCAACGCGTTCCTCGCGAGCAGTGGTGCCTCCGGATTGCCCGCTGCAGACAGCACCCCCGCGGATGCCTCCCCGGCGAGCGCGAGTTCTCCAAGCAGCCCGTTCATCACCTCATCGAGCGTCCCGTCTCCGCCGCTGCAGATGACCATCTCATAAGGAAACGGAGTCCCCGCCAGCGCCGCTTCGTCGCGGATCTCGCGGATGAGCCGCACCGCGTCGCCGCGCGCGGAGGTCGGGTAACAGACGGGAAGAAGCCCCGCCCCGGTGAAGATCCTGAGCACGTCGTCGAGTGCCCAGCGGATCTGCCCGCGGCCGGCGACCGGATTATAGATGAAAAGGATCTTTCTGCGGTCCACGTCCGCCTCCCCAATCAGATCAGATCTTTTGCCTCGCCGATCGATCGCACGCCGAGCAGCTTAATGCCCTTCGGCGCGCGGATCTTTGAGAGGCCCGCCTTCGGCAGGATGCATGTGGTAAAGCCCATCTTGGCCGCCTCCTGCACTCTCTGCTCCGCCTGTGCGACCTGACGCACTTCCCCGGCGAGGCCGACCTCTCCGAACGCCACGACGCCGCTGTCGATCACGCGGCCGGTGTAGCTCGAGAGCACCGCCAGCACGATCCCGAGATCCAGCGAGGGCTCCTTCTGCCGCATGCCGCCCGCCAGATTGACGTAGGCGTCATACTCTGAGAGGGGGATCCCAAGCCTTTTCTCCATGACTGCGAGAAGGACGCTCATGCGGTTAAGGTCCGTTCCCGCCGCCTGGCGCTTCGGGAAGCCGAAGCTGCTTCTCGTGACGAGCGCCTGCACTTCCGTCAGCATCGGCCGCGTGCCTTCCATGGAGCACGTGACGACGCTGCCGCTCGCCCCGGCGGGCCTGCCGCTGAGCAGGTACTCCGAAGGATCCGGCACTTCGACGAGCCCTTCGCCCCGCATCTCGAACACGCCGATCTCGTTCGTCGCGCCGAAGCGGTTCTTGACGCCGCGCAGGATCCGGTACGAGGAGTACCGGTCGCCCTCGAAATAGAGCACGGTGTCGACCATGTGCTCGAGGACGCGGGGACCCGCGACCGTGCCTTCCTTGGTCACGTGCCCGATGATGAAAATGGTCGTCCCCGTCTCTTTCGCGAGCCGCAGGAGGACGCCTGTCGTCTCCCGCACCTGGGACACCGCACCGGGCGCCGCGTCGACCGCCGCGCTGAACATCGTCTGGATCGAGTCGATGATCACAAGCTCCGGCTTCTCGACGAGCACGGTCTCACGGACGTCGTCCAGGTCCGTCTCGCAGTAAAACTTCAGGGTATCGGACGCGCCGCCGACGCGCTCCGCCCGGAGGCGGATCTGCTGCAGCGACTCCTCTCCGGAGACGTAGAGGATGCTTCTGCCCTCCTTCGCCATGTTCGCCGCCGCCTGCAGAAGGAGCGTGGACTTGCCGATGCCGGGATCGCCGCCGATCAGGATCATGGAGCCCTTCACGACGCCGCCGCCAAGGACGCGGTCCATTTCCGGGAACCCGGTGGGGACGCGGACTTCCTGCCCGCCGCCGATCTCCTTCAGGCTGACCGGCCGGTGGCTCTGGGAAGTTCCCGCAAAGCCGCGCGACGCGGCGCCGGACTTCGGCGCGGCCGCCCTGACCGGCTCCTCCACCATGGTGTTCCAGTTTCTGCACGCCGGGCACTGCCCGACCCATTTTGCCGATTCGTAGCCGCATTCCTGACAGAAGAACGCGGTCGTCTTCTTCATCTTAGCCAACGCTCTTCTCCGCCTGGTCGTGTGTGAACACCACTTTTCCGTTCTTGTATCCGGCCGTGATCCGGCTTCCGCCGGCGCCGCCGGCCGACAGGATCTCCTCAGAGAGTGCGTCCTCGATCACGTTCTGGATCGCCCTGCGGATGGGACGCGCGCCCATCTTCTCGTTCGCGTAGTTGTCGACGATATACTTTTTCAGCGCGGGCGTGATCTTCAGCGTGATGCCGAGCTGGTCGTGCGCGCGGCGGATGAGGTCGGAACTGAGGAGCGTCGTGATCTGCAGCATCTCCTCGCGCGTCAGTGCGCGGAAGACCTGGATCTCGTCGATCCTGTTGATGAACTCCGGCCGGAACATCTTGCGCACTTCCTCCATGACGCCATTCTTCATCTTCTCATAGCTTTCCTGCGCCGTCGGCTTCGCGCCGAAGCCCAGCGTCTTAGGCTCAATGATCTTCTGCGCGCCGATGTTGGAGGTCATGATGATGATCGTGTTCTTGAAGTTGACCTTGCGTCCCTTGGAGTCGGTGATGTGGCCGTCGTCCAGAATCTGCAGGAGCACGTTGAACACGTCGCGGTGTGCCTTCTCGATCTCGTCAAAGAGCACGACGCTGTAAGGGTGCTGCCGGACCTGGTCGGTCAGCTGGCCGCCCTCGTCGT
>DJXE01000078.1:0-278 GCA_002449595.1 Lachnospiraceae bacterium UBA7012 | reverse complement strand
CCGCCCTCGTCGTAGCCGACGTAGCCGGGCGCGGAGCCGATGATCTTCGAGACCGCGTACTGCTCCATGTACTCCGACATGTCGACACGGATCATATCCTTTTCCGATCCGAACATGACTTCCGCGAGCGCTTTCGCGAGCTCGGTCTTGCCGACGCCGGTCGGTCCCAGGAACAGGAACGAGCCGATCGGGCGGTTCGGATCCTGCAGGCCGACCCTGCCGCGGCGGATCGCGCGGGAGACCGCTTTCACGGCGTCCTCCTGGCCGATCACGCGCTT
>DJXE01000109.1 GCA_002449595.1 Lachnospiraceae bacterium UBA7012 | reverse complement strand
AACAAAGCGCTGCTCGCGGAGATCGTCCTCGCCGGCGCGAGAATGGGAATGTTCTTCGCGGTGACCTACGCGGTGTCGGTCCTGTGCGTGATGCTCGCGTCCAACCTGGTCATCGGGGTCGTGCTGATCGCGTTCGTGCTGCTCTTCGAGATCCTGCTGCGAGCGTCCCTGACCTATTACTTCAGCAGCTATTTCGCGACGGTCGCGAGGAGCCCCGAGTGGACCGGTTTCTGGCTGAATCCGATCTACAACCACGTGCTTGCGAGCAGCGTGTACACGCAGAGTTACAGCAGTACGGGGTCGCTTGTGGTCCGTTCCGTGGGCCTTGTGCCGCAGCTGTACCTGTCCTCGGTCCTTCCGCGCGACATCGCGAACATCGCGATCGGCTGCGCAGCGCTGGCGCTGTCCGTCATAGCTTATAAAAAGCGCCGGAATGAGACGGCGGGAGACGCGCTCGCGTTCCGCTTCATGCGGCCGGTCATCAAATTCCCGGCGGCGATCCTCGCGGCGCTGGTCGCCGGCGCCCTCATGGGAGCGATGTTCGGCTTCACCATGGGCGGAAACGACACGCTGCTGATCGTCTTTGTCCTCATCGTCGCGGCGGCCGTGATCTGCGGCTTCTGCGAGGCGGTCTTTGACTCCAACCCGCGGTCGGCGGTGAAGAACGCGTGGCACATCCCGGTCGCGGCCGGTGCGGCGCTGCTCATCTTCCTCGTGTTCCGCTTTGACGTGTTCGGCTACGACAGCTATCTTCCTGAGAGGGAAAAGGTTCTCAGCGCCGGCCTCATCGATTATCAGACCTATCGGGAGTACTACTCGTCGAAGGGATGGATGAACCGCGACGATTACGTCGAAGAGTATATGCACCTGAAGAACACGGACGACCTGCTGGAACTTGCACAGATCGGGCAGTCCAACCTCCGCAGCTTCAGGGAGAGCGGCAGTGACGCAAACAACACAGGAATAGACGGGTGGAGCGCGACCGTCATCTGGCATCTGTCGAACGGGCGGACTGTGATGCGCAGTATGCTGATCCCTTACAACATCGACGCGGCGCTCATGGACCGCATCATCGGGACGGACGAGTACAGGCAGGTGGTCTATGCCGCCACGATCCCGGAGGAGGAGCCCTTCCCGGAGGGGATCGAGTTCAGCTTCACCGACGGATTCTCGACCGGCGCGCGGAAGATCCTCACGAAGGAGGAGTACGCAGCCTTCCGGACGGCTTATGAACAGGATCTCGGGCAGTACTGCTTTTCTCTTGCGAGGGATGAGGCGCCCGTCGGAAAGATCCTGATCCACGGATATGACGAGCGCACGGGCCGATTCGTCGACGAGCAGTACGAGGTCTATCCGGAGTACCGTGCGACGGCGCGCTTCCTGACAGGCAGCGATCTGGCGCAGTTCCCGCCGAAGGTGGAGCCGGAGCAGTTCTCGCCGGTGCGCGTGCGGCGCTACTATGAGCCCGGGGAGTGCTTCGAGGCGCCGGAGGGCGTGGAGACGGAGTATGGGACCTACGAGGACGGCAGCCTCACGGGGGCGTACCTCGACGTCACGGACCCGGAGGAGATCGCGCAGCTGCTGGCGGCGTGCGTGCCGGGCGAGCTGGGGTCCTCCTGGGAGATTCCGAAGAAGCAGTACTATGAGCTGGAATTCTGGCACAAGGAAGGAATCAGTACTGGTGGAAATTACGTGAATTATGCGAGGTTTAAGGAAGATGAGATTCCGGGGTTTGTGCTGAAGGCGTTCGGGGAGTGAAAGAGAGGGAGCGATGATGTCGCTCCCTCTTTCAATTTACTTTGCGGCACAATTATCATACAATGACGGTTGTAGTCAGGACCCGCGGGCGGTCCGCGGCGGCGAAAAGCCGGTGACGTTAGAAAGTGAATCGACATATGACAGATACTTCGGTATTACAGAAGCATATTAGAAATTTTTGCATCGTGGCGCACATCGACCACGGCAAATCAACGCTGGCCGACCGGATGATCGAGAAGACCGGCGTTTTGACGAGCCGTGAAATGCAGAGCCAGGTGCTGGACAACATGGATCTCGAGCGGGAGCGCGGGATCACGATCAAGTCGCAGGCGGTCCGCCTGATCTATCAGGCGAAGGACGGCCAGGAGTACATGTTCAACCTGATCGACACGCCCGGGCACGTCGACTTCAACTATGAGGTGTCCCGCTCGCTGGCGGCGTGCGACGGCGCGATCCTTGTCGTCGACGCGACGCAGGGTATCCAGGCGCAGACGCTGGCAAACGTCTATCTTGCGCTGGACCATGACCTGGACGTTTTCCCCGTCATCAACAAGATCGACCTGCCGAGCGCGCGCCCGGACGAGGTGAAGAAGGAGATCGAGGACGTCATCGGCCTGGAGGCGGAGGACGCGCCGCTCATCTCCGCGAAGCAGGGCATCGGCATCGAGGACGTCCTGGAGGAAGTGGTCACGAAGATCCCCGCGCCGGACGGAGATTCCGATGCGCCGTTAAAGGCGCTGATCTTTGACTCGCTCTATGATTCTTACAAGGGCGTGATCGTCTTTGTCAGGCTCCGGGACGGGAGACTGAAGAAGGGCATGAAGGTCCGCATGTGCGCGAGCGGCGCGGAGGCGGAAGTCGTCGAGGTCGGGTATTTCGGCCCCGGACAGTTCCTTCCGTGCGACGAGCTCAGCGCGGGCATGGTCGGCTACTTCACCGCTTCCATCAAAAACATCCGCGACGCGAGAGTCGGCGACACCGTGACCGAGTCTGTGCGTCCCTGCGAAGAGGCGCTGCCCGGCTACAAGAAGGCGCAGCCGATGGTCTACTGCGGCGTGTATCCGTCCGATACCCAGCGCTACCCGGATCTCAAGGACGCACTGGAAAAGCTTCAGCTCAACGACGCCTCGCTCTTCTTCGAGCCGGAGTCGTCGCTGGCGTTAGGCTTTGGCTTCCGCTGCGGCTTCCTCGGGCTTCTGCACATGGAAGTTATCCTGGAGCGGCTCGAGCGCGAGTATGATCTCGACCTCATCGCGACGGCGCCCGGCGTCGTCTACAGGATCTTTAAGACCGACGGCACGATGATGGAACTGACCAATCCTTCGAACCTGCCCGACGAGACCCTCATCGAGCACATGGAGGAGCCGATCGTCAGCGCGGAGATCATGGTGACGACCGAGTTCATCGGCTCCATCATGCAGCTGTGCCAGGAGCGGAGAGGAAGATACCTCGGCACCGAGTACATCGAGCAGACGCGCGCGATCCTGCGCTATGAGCTGCCGCTCGGCGAGATCATCTACGATTTCTTTGATGCGCTCAAGTCAAGATCGAAGGGCTATGCATCTTTTGACTATGAACTCAAGAATTACGAGCCCGCGAAGCTGGTGAAGCTCGACATCCTCGTCAACAAGACGCCGGTCGACGCGCTCTCGTTCATCGTGCATGCGGACGGCGCTTACGAGCGCGGCAGGAAGATGTGCGAGAAGCTGAAGGACGAGATCCCGCGCCAGCTGTTCGAGGTGCCGATCCAGGCTGCGGTCGGCGGGCGCGTCATCGCGAGAGAGACGGTCCGCGCGGTCCGCAAGGACGTCCTCGCCAAGTGCTACGGCGGCGATATCTCGCGTAAGAAGAAGCTCCTGGAGAAACAGAAGGAAGGCAAGAAGCGGATGCAGACGATCGGCAACGTCGAGATCCCGAAGGAAGCCTTCATCAACGTCCTCAAGCTGGGAGAAAACGATTGAAGAACTTATCCCTGTACCTGCATATTCCGTTCTGTGTGCGGAAATGCAGGTACTGTGATTTTCTGTCCGGGCCCGCGGATGAGGCGGCCCGGCAGCGATATGCCAAGGCGCTCTGTCGGGAGATTCGGGCGGCGGGGGAGTTCTGCCGGGAAAAAGAAACCGTCACGACAGTATATCTCGGAGGTGGTACCCCGTCAGTTCTTGCGCCTGTCCAGATCAGGAAGATTCTGGATACGGTGCGGGAATGCTTTTCTCTTGAGGAGAATGTCGAGATCACGATGGAGATCAATCCGGGTACAGTGACGGAAGAGGATCTGCGCAGTCTTCGTGCGGCGGGGATCAACCGGCTGTCCGTCGGGGTGCAGTCCTTCCGGGATGATGAGTTGAAGCTTCTCGGGCGGATCCACACGGCGGAGGAGGCGAAGGATGTCATGCGGGCGGCGCGCCGCGCGGGATTCTCCAACCTCAGTCTGGACCTCATCAGTGCGCTGCCGGGGCAGAAGCTCGAAGACTTCATCTTCAATCTTGAGGAGGCGGCCGCTTTGCGGCCGGAGCACATCTCGGTCTACAGCCTGATCCTCGAGGAGGGAACGCCGCTTGCGCGCATGGCGCAGGAAGGGCAGCTGCCGCCGCTTCCGGGCGACGAGCTGGACCGCGAGATGTATCACGAGACGGCGAAGATCCTCGCTCGGCATGGCTACCACCGCTACGAGATCTCCAATTACGCAATGGATGGCTTCGAGAGCCGCCACAACAGCGGCTACTGGACCGGGCGCGAATACCTCGGCCTGGGCCTCGGGGCGTCGTCGTACTTCGGCGGAGTGCGCTTCCGCGGGACGGCGTCGATGGGGGAGTATTTGGGGTATTACGGGGAGAAGGATCTCTCTTCGGTTAAAGTGGAAGGGACGGACTTTTCTTCCATCTCGCAAGAGGGCACTGTGTTTGCGGACGCCCCTCGGGAAGAAATGGAACAGCTTTCAGAAGAAGATCGCATGGCTGAATTCATGTTCCTCGGATTGCGCATGACGCGAGGGGTCAGCGAGAACGAATTTCTGGAGCGGTTCGGAGCATCAATGGAAGACATCTATGGCAAAGTCCTGCAGAGACATCTCGCAGCCGGCGTCATTGAGAGAACTGACGGCCGCGTATTCCTCACAGAGCGCGGCATTGACGTGAGCAATGCGGTGATGGCGGACTATCTGTTGTGATCGTGGACGGATTACCGCTATGAATACCCACTTTTGTAGATATTCATACGCAATCATTATTCTTTAGAAATTGTATATGGACCAGTGATTTCTGAGACTTGGGGCGGGCATTGACCCGCCTCTTTGCATCTGCTATCGTTATAAATGTTCGGATGCCTGTTCAGGCGTTCGCAATTACTTCGCTCCTTGTCAGGGTGAAGATCCAGCCTCATATCGAGGCGTTTATCAGCAAACAATTATCTTTGAAATGTTTCATGGCCGCAGTGTCATCGGCTCCGGAACGATTGCTTTGTGCTGGGAAAGGTATGCCTTCCCAGACAGGCGGAAAGGAGCACGTATGTACAGTTGTGTCACTGCGGGAGCCCTGCTCGGGCTCACTTGTTATCTGGTCCGCGTCGAGGTCGACATCGCGCCGGGCCTGCCGGTCTTTGACATTGTCGGTATGGCGGGGACGCCGGCCCGGGAGAGTCGGGAGCGCGTTCGCGTCGCGCTTCACAGTCTCGGGATCCGGATGCCGGCGAGCCGGATCACGGTCAGTTTCTCTCCGGCGGACGTTCCGAAGAGAGGATTTGTGCCGGATCTGCCGGTCGCGATCGGCATTCTCATCTGCCTCGGACAGCTGCGGCAGGAAGATCTGGAAGACACGTTGATTTCCGGGGAGCTTGGTCTCTCAGGAGAAGTCAGGACAGTCCGGCGAGGAATGATGCTTCTTGCGGAAACGGCCGCGAAAGAAGGCATTCGCACGATCATCGTGCCGGAAGAGAATACGGCGGAGGGCGCGATCGCTGCGGATGGGACGCTCACCACAGGCAGTAAGGAAGCCGCGGGAGGAACACTTCATAGTACGATAGAAGCGCATTCAGCAGGCAAGAAAAATGAGCAGAGGCTGAAGGTCATTGGCGTTCGTAACCTGGAGGATTGCATCCGCTATTTGAAAACAGAGAAGAAAGAGCGGGATGCAGTTATTGCTCCTGCGGTAAGCCGCCTCAGGGAGAGGATCCGCGACGATATGGAGACAGGCCCTGACTTCTCAGATGTACATGGCCAGAGGGAGGCGAAGCGAGCGCTTGAAATCGCTGCCGCCGGATTCCATAACATCCTGATGATCGGCCCGCCCGGCGCGGGGAAGAGCATGCTTGCTTCCCGCCTTCCTGGAATTCTTCCACCGCTTTCTGAAGCAGAGAGCATGGAAGTGACCGAGATCTACAGTGCCGCAGGATTGCTGGACAGGAAAGATCCGCTGATCACGAGACGTCCATTTCTTGCGCCGCATCACACGGTCACTGGCGTAGCACTTACCGGCGGAGGGGAGTATCCCATGCCAGGCCTCATTTCTCAAGCGCACAGAGGCGTCCTTTTTCTCGATGAGCTTCCTGAATTCCGGCGAGATACGGTGAATCTTCTCCGCCAGCCGATGGAAGAGCGACAGATCCGCATCGTGCGCAGAAGCGGCACGTATACCTATCCTGCTCGTTTTCTCCTTTGCGCTGCGGCAAACCCATGTCCGTGCGGCTTCTGGCCGGACAGATCCAGGTGCCGCTGCTCCGAGAAAGACGTTGTGCGCTACCAGAACCGGATCCCCGGTCCTCTGCTCGACAGAATCGACTTGTGCATCACCCTTCGTCAGGTCGAAGTGGAAGAACTCACGGGAGGCGCCTCAGAAGAATCCAGCCGTGAGATCCGCGAGAGAGTGATGCGTGCCGTAGCACGGCAGCAGGAGCGCTTCCAGATGAGTAAGGACTGCAGGCAAGACGAGGCTTACCTGCAGGCAGCAGAACGAAATCTGGAGGAGCTTCAATTGCTTGCTGCAGGTCAGATAGCTTCCTCAGATTCCGAACGGAACTCTGTCCCAGACACCGGAAGTGAATCTCGCCGCGAGGACACGCCATCAGGCAGAAGCAGAACACATTTCAACGGCGACATGCTGCCGGCGGAAGTAGAGAAATATTGTGCTCTGGGTAAACAGGAGAGGCTATTCGCTGAGAACTTGTTCCGCAGACTCAAGATGTCCGCGCGAGGCTTCCACCGCCTCCTGAAGGTGGCTCGTACAATTGCAGACCTTGAAGGCGAAGAGAGGATCCTCGTTCCGCATCTCGCGGAAGCTGCAGCCTACCGCTTCCGCTTCGATGCCGTAGAAATGTTGTGAATCAAAAACAAGTTTATGTCATGAAATGATGGAACAAGAATTGGAGATGATGAGATGAAAAGAGACAGCAGCCGGTACTCCGCGAGGCAGCTTCTTCTCTGGCTGAGCTATGGAGCACAGATCGGACAGGGAACGCTCCAGAGGCTCACCGGCGAAGTAACAGATGAAATAACAGAAAGCATAGCAGCATCAGAGAGTGGAGGATTCTCACAAGCATATTCAAATGAAGATGGCGACGAGACTTCCGACACAAGCCAGGAAAGCAGAGATAACGACACGCCCAAAGGTCAAGGGGCCAGGATCCCGCTGCGGGCTCTGTTCGAGATGGGTGAAGAAGAATTACAGAAAGCAGTGAGCGGAAGGTACCGAGATTTGAAAAACGCGGGCGCGGCTACAGGCAGATTGCTGAGGGCGAGATGTCTCGATCCGCAGGGGCTGGAAGAGCAGATAATGCGGACAAAAGTGCGCTACGTCACGATCCTGGACGAGGAATACCCGGCAAAACTCCGCGAGACCCCGGACCCGCCATACCTGCTCTACTATATCGGGTCCCTGCCGGACGAGCGGCTGCCATCCGTGGGCATGATCGGCACGCGCGCCTCGACCGTCTACGGGAGAAAGCAGGCGGAGCAGTTCGCCTCCGCGCTGGCTTTTGCGGGAGTGCAGATCATCTCGGGCATGGCACGAGGAATTGACGGCGTCTCTGGAAGATCGGCCCTGCTCGCAGGAGGCCGTTCCTTTGCGGTGCTGGGATGCGGCCCCGACATCTGTTATCCGGAAGAAAACCGCGACCTCTACGAACAGCTTCAATCGCAGGAAGGCTCGGGCATCCTCTCGGAGTATTGCCCGGGAACGCAGCCGGTCAGCGGACTCTTTCCGCTTCGCAACAGGATCATCAGCGGGCTATCGGACGCACTGCTCGTCGTCGAGGCGCGGGAGCGGTCCGGCACAATGATCACTGTTGAGCGGGCGCTGGACCAGAACCGGGAAGTTTATGCACTGCCGGCCCGCGTCACGGATGCGGCATCTTCCGGCTGCCTGCAGCTCCTGCGGCAGGGCGCGATGATCGCAACGAGACCGGAAGACATCCTCGAGGACATCTTCGGAATAGCTGCAGACTTGAGAGCAGGGACGCAACGCAGGCATGAAAAAGCGACGCAGCTGGAAATGAAACAGGAAGTTCGAGGAAAAGGAGAACCAACCAGGATCACGGGTGCTCCGCTCACTCAGCTTGAGGCCGCGGTTCTGCGTTCTCTGGATGAAGGAGAGGAAAGGAGCGCGGATGACATCTATGAATCTGTGAGGAAGGCCCTTGGCTACAGCGCGGGGATCCGCGAGATCACGACAACACTGCTGATGCTCTCGATGCGGGGAATCGTCCGGGAAGAATCCCCGGGCAGGTATACGGTTGGTGGTATACTGGAGGCATGAGTAAAGTATTGTCGATCCGCGTGACAGGTGCGGTGCAGGGCATCGGCTACCGCCCGTTTATCGCGCGTCTCGCTGAAAAACTAAATCTTGTCGGAGAAGTCAGGAACACCGGCGGCGTCGTCACGATTCTGGCAGCAGGCAGCGCTTCCGCCGTGGATACTTTCCTGCAGACAGTGCAGACCAAGGTGCCTGCTGGCGGACTGCTTGTGTCCGTGGACGCACGCGACGTAACAGACCGCTATGTGGCAGCTGAGGACAAAGCAGATGTCTCGAGCGTCGCAGAAGAATATGCGACAGTTGTGGGAAAAGAACCTGCCTTGGATGAAACAGAAGAGCATGCCGCAGAAGCCCTGAATGATAGAAAAGAGAGTGACGGTATTCTGCCGCTGCCCGAACACTTCCGAATTTGTGAGAGTGAAGTCGAGCAAGTTGATGATCTTCCGGTATTTCCGCCGGATATCGGGATCTGTGAAGAATGCACAGGTGAGATGGAGGATCCATCTGACAGACGACACGGATATCCGCTGATCAGCTGCGCTTCCTGTGGACCGAGATGGAGCATCCTCCGGCGGTTCCCGTATGACCGGGATACGACGGCGATGCTTCCGTATGAGATGTGTCCCACCTGCGCTGTGGAGTATACGACCGGACGACGCAGGCATGCGCAGACAATTTCCTGCCACGACTGCGGACCGCAGATGGTGCTCTACGGATTCGATGGAACACAATTCATCCGCATGAATAGTGCTTCTGAAGGAAGTGACATCGACGAAGATCTGATGAAGGCTGCGGCGATCTTGCGGCACGGAGGAATTCTTGCTGCAAAGAGTGTCGGCGGGTATCAGCTGATGTGCCTTGCGAACGATGCCGACGCGGCGAAGCGCCTTCGGAAGATAAAAGGCCGTGAAAAGAAGCCTTTTGCTGTGCTGTTCCATGACGTCAGTGCCGTGAAAGAGTATTGCATCGTCAATGAGGAAGAAGAGAAACTGCTTCGTTCCTCCGCGCGGCCGATCGTGCTTCTTGAACCCGCAGTTCGCTCCGCCTTCCCCGCAGAAGTATGTGCGGAGAGCCGGAGGATTGGCGCGTTTCTTCCGTCGGCGGGGTTCCAGACATTGCTTACAGGATTGTGCGGACCGCTGATCGTCACGAGCTGCAACCTGACGGACGGACCGATCCTGACGCATAACGAGGACCTGCTCACATTCTTCCGGCAGAGCGAAGATCCGCCGGACGCAGTCTACGATCACGACAGGGAGATCCTGCGGCCGCTCGACGACTCGGTGCTGAGTGTCGTGGACGGGCAGGCGCAGATGATTCGCAGAAGCAGAGGATACGTTCCGATGCCGGTATTCGTGAAGCATGGGGCTTCTTCCGGGGCCGCGATCCTCGCGCTCGGCGGAGACCTGAAGAGCACATTCTGTCTCATGAAACGCGATCGCGCGATCCTGTCGCAGTATTACGGTGACCTCGCGGAGTATGGCGTTTACGGAAATTACACCAGTGGGATCCGCGACATGGCGGATGTCTTCGAAGTAAAGCCGGAGATCATCGTCACAGATCTTCATCCCGGCTACCTTTCATCGGCGCACGGGAAGGAGATCGCGGAAGAACTCGCTTCAAAAGGAACTGAACAAGTAGAAGAGATCCGCGTCCAGCATCACCACGCCCACATCGCTTCTGTGATGGCGGAGCATGGGCTGGAGTCCTGCATCGGTATTGCCTTTGACGGCACGGGATACGGGACGGACGGCCAGCTCTGGGGCGGAGAGTTCCTATATTGCAAGGGATCCGGATTCGAGAGAGAAGCATCTCTTTCCGCGATTCGTCTATGCGGCGGCGACCGCGCGGCGAAGGACGCGGAACTCGCAGCATGCTGTCTTATCACATCATGTGAAAATGCAGTAGACACGAAGCTTGCGCCAGACAGGAATGCCTCCATCGTGGAAGGCACCGGCAAAGTATCAGGTAGCGATTCAAATTCAGGCTTTTTCCTGGCGCGGCAGAACATCTCCCCCGCCAAGGAGCAAATGGTTCGTGCAGCGCTTGCGCATAACATCAACACCGTATCTTGCACAAGCATGGGGCGTCTGTTTGACGCCGCGGCTTTCCTGCTTAGCCTTCGAGCAGAGAATTCATATGAAGGAGAGTGCGCCATCGCGCTTGAAAATGCTGCGATCCGAGCGGCGAAATCAATTCTCTTAGAAGATAATGCAAACGCTGGAGCGGACAGTGACAGGACTGAGTTTTCAGATGTTGGAGCAGCTGGGAACGAGACCGAAACCGTCAACACCGGCACTCCCAGAAACGAGTCAGATCTCATCCACGCGATCCTCGAGAGAGCGGATCTCTGGAGGCGGGTGGAAATGCTTTTCCCGGAACTTGTGAGAGAAGAGGACGGAAGGCTCCTCCTGTCACAGGAAGTCCTCGCGCGAGGAATCATGCAGGCGATGCAGGAGGAATCAGCGGACTTCGCCGCCCTCCTGTTCCACATGGCGATCCTCGAGGGAAGCGTGCAGATCTGTAGGAAGATCCGCGCAAAGACCGGCGAAACCGCGGTTGCGCTCTCGGGCGGATCGTTCCAGAACCGGATCCTCGCAGAGGGGTGCGTCCATCTTTTACGAAACGAAGGTTTTCATGTATACTTGAACAGGCTGGTACCCCCGAACGACGGCGGAATCAGCTTGGGACAGGCTTTTATCGCAGCACAGACGCTGCGGAAATAAGGATCCTGACACGATGGGATCAGTCTGGGGCAGGCTATTGCTGCGACGCTGACACCGCAGGATCCACATAAAAGGAGAGATTCAATATGTGCGTAGCATATCCGGGAACAGTCATAGCGGTCCGTCCGGCGGAGCATAAGGCGACTGTCGATTTTTCGGGCACGACGGTGGATGCGCTGACCGGGGTTTCCGATATCAAGGAGGGCGACCGCGTGCTGGTGCACGCCGGCTGCGTGATCCGGGTCCTGCAGGAGCAGGAGGCGGACGAGCTGACCGAGCTCTTTAAGGAACTGGAGGAGGCGATCCGGTCATGAGCGCGCTCACTCTGGAACGGATCCGCGAGGAGCTCGCCTCGTACGACGGCGCGCCCCTGAGGATCATGGAGGTGTGCGGCACACACACCGCCTCCATCGTGAAAAACGGCATCCCATCCCTCCTGTCTGACAAGATCCGTCTGATTTCCGGACCGGGCTGCCCGGTCTGCGTGACGGTCACGGCCTACATCGACAGGCTGACGGAGCTCGCGCTCACGGAGGGCACGGCCGTCTGCGCGTTTGGCGATCTTCTGCGCGTGCGCGGAAGCAGCATGAGCCTCGCGGACGCGAAAGCGCGCGGCGGAAGAGTGCACATGGTCTACTCGCCGGCGCAGATGCTGGATCTCGCAGAGGCGGATCCGCAGAGGACGTACGTCTTTGCGGCGGTCGGCTTCGAGACGACGATTCCGGTCTACGCGATCCTTATTCAGGAGGCGGAGCGCCGCGGAATCCGCAACGTCAAACTACTTACGTCGCTCAAGACAATGCCGCAGGTCATCGGCTGGCTCATGGACTCCGGCGCAAAGATCGACGGCTTCATCGCACCGGGCCATGTCTGCGCGGTCGCCGGCTACGAGGACTACATTACTGCCGCCGCGAAGTACGGCGTGCCTTTCGTGGTCTCGGGTTTTGAGGGACCGCAGCTGCTCGCGACGATCTACGCCCTCGTGAAGATGCAGGGCAGGGGAGAGGTCAGAAACCTTTACCCGGGCGTCGTGGAAAAGGAAGGCAGCCCCGAATCCAGACAGCTCACAGCGGAGTTTTTCGAGCCTTGCGATGCGGCATGGCGCGGCATGGGGATCATCCCCGGCTCCGGTATGCGCCTGAAAGATGAATTTGCGCAGTACGACGCAGGAAGCGAGGGCCTCACGGAGGACCGCATGGCGACCGGCTGCCAGTGCGCGCACGTGCTGACGGGCGAGATCACGCCTGAGCAGTGTCCCCTGTTTGGAAAGGTCTGCACACCGCAGGATCCGCACGGCGCCTGCATGGTGTCGCAGGAGGGGAGCTGCTTTAATCACTTTGTGGCAAGAGGAATATAATGACAGAATCATTCATAAAAATGGCCCACGGCAGCGGCGGACAGTCCACGTCCGAACTGATCGCGGGCATCTTTGCGAAGTATTTTCATAACGAGTATCTGGACGCGATGGGCGACGCCGCGGTCGTGCCGGGAAGCGGCAGGATCGCGATGACGACGGACAGCTTCGTCGTGACGCCGTATTTCTATCCGGGCGGCGACATCGGCAGGCTGTGCATCTGCGGCACCGTCAACGACCTTCTGATGAGCGGCGCCGTGCCGAAGTATCTGACCTTCGGCTGCATCCTGGAAGAGGGAATGCCGACGGACGCGCTCGAAAAGATCGTGCAGTCCGCAGCGCAGACAGCGGCGGAAGCCGGGATCCAGATCGTCGCCGGCGACACCAAAGTCATCGAGAACAGCGGCCATCCGGAGGGTGGCATCATCATCAACACGGCTGGTGTCGGCTTCGTCCCGGAAGGCAGATCCGTTGGCGCAGACCAGATCCGGGAAGGGGACGCAGTCATCATTTCCGGCACGCTCGGAGAGCATCACGCCGCGATCCTCGGCAAGCGCATGGGCCTCGAAAACACCATCCAGAGCGACAATGCGCCGCTCGGCGAGATGACGTCCGCGCTGTTTGCGGCAGGCGTCCGCGTCCGCGCGATGCGGGACGTGACGAGAGGCGGCCTCGGTACCGTGATGCACGAGTTCGCATCCGAGTCTGGCAAGACGATCATTCTGGAAGAAAAGGCTCTTCCCGTGCGCCGCGACGTTCGCGACTTCTGCGGTATCCTCGGACTCGACCCGCTGTATATGGGCAACGAAGGAAAGATGGCGGTGGTCGTCGATCCGGCAGACACTGAGAAGGCGCTGGAAGCGATCCGCGGCAGCCGCTACGGACAGGACGCGGCGGTCATCGGAGAAGTAGCCGCGGCGGAAAACATGCCGGAAGGCCGGCTCCTGCTCCGCACGCCGGTCGGAGGATTACGGGTGCTTGGGCCCCTTTACGGAGAGGGGTTACCACGCATCTGCTGAATAACAAGTAATGCAGGACGACAAACATCACGAGCGGAACGCGAAGCGTTCTGCGAGTGCTCAACAATTAATTAAGGAGACCCCAACTATGGCACTCATCAAAAAACCCGTCAACGGCATGAAGGACATCCTCCCCCGCGAGATGGAGATCCGGGACTACCTGATCGCCCTCATCAAGGAGACGTACGGGCAGTTCGGCTTCCAGTCGATCGAGACGCCTTGCGTCGAGAGCATTGAGAACCTGACCAGCAAGCAGGGCGGCGACAACGAGAAGCTGATCTTCCGCATCTTAAAGCGCGGCGAGAAGCTTCGTCTGGAAGATGCGAAGAGCGACGCCGACCTCGTCGACTACGGCCTGCGCTATGACCTGACCGTGCCGCTCGTGCGGTACTTCTCAAACCACGAAAACGAGCTGCAGATGCCCTTCAAGGCGCTGCAGATGGGTAATGTGTGGCGCGCGGACCGGCCGCAGAAGGGCAGGTACCGCCAGTTCATGCAGTGCGACATCGATATCATCGGCGAGCCCTCGAACCTCGCGGAGATCGAGCTGATCCTCGCGACGACGACGACCCTCGGCCGCATCGGCTTCAAAGGCTTCCAGATCCGGATCAACGAGAGAAGGCTGCTGAAGGCGATGGCGTCCTACAGCGGATTCCCGGAGGAGCGCTGGGACGAAGTCTTCATCACCCTCGACAAGATGGACAAGATCGGCCTGGACGGCGTCCGCAGCGAGCTCGTCGAGAGCGGTTTCGCGGCGGAGAGCGTGGAAAAGTATGCCGCGCTGTTCGACGGCCTGAAGCAGACGGACGATCCGCTCGCCTTCCTCGAGGAAGCGCTGAAGGACGTCATCACGGACGACACGATCACTTCCCTCCGCGAGATCATGCAGAGCGTGGAAGAAGCGAAGAGCGCGGATTTCCAGGTCGTGTTCGACCCGACGATCGTGCGCGGCATGAGCTACTACACCGGAACGATCTTCGAGATCGCGATGCCGGAGCTCGGCATCAGCTGCGGCGGAGGCGGCCGCTACGACAAGATGGTCGGGCGCTTCATCGGCAGGGACGTCCCGGCGTGCGGCTTCTCCATCGGATTTGAGAGAATCATTCTCATCCTCATGGAGAACGGCTTCGAGATCCCGGACGCGCCGAAGAAGACGGCCTACCTCGTAGAGAAGAATCTCCCGGGCGACAAGCTGACCGCCGTCATCCGCAAGGCGCAGAAGGAGCGCGCGGACGGCAGTCAGGTCCTCCTCGTCCGCATGAACAAGAACAAGAAGTTCCAGAA
>DJXE01000120.1:3106-8358 GCA_002449595.1 Lachnospiraceae bacterium UBA7012 | reverse complement strand
GGATAGGCGGAGCAGGCGTGGAACCAGCCCATTTCCTTGTCCTCCCTGCGCCTCCCGTCGTTCAGCGGTGAGATGAAGATGTCGCCGGACAGGAGCTGGCTTCTGCAGAAGCCGCACTCCCCGCCGCGGCAGTGAGTGTCGACCGGGATCGCCGCCCGCTCGAGCGCGACCGCGACCGGCTCATCCGCCCGGGCGTCGATGACGTCCTCCTGGATGCCTCGTACGACCGTGATCTTGTGCGTCTTTCCGATCTGTTCCTCCGGGAATCCCAGGATCTGCTTCACGTTCGCCGGCTGCGCCATGACGTCGTGCCGGAACCTGCGCTCCGTCACGCCCATCTCCTGCATCGCCGCGCAGATCACCTTGTACATCGCGCCGGGGCCGCAGAACATGTAAGTCGTGTCGCCTTCCGAATACTTCTGGATGAGTTCTTTGGTGACAAAGCCCTTTTCGCCCTGCCACTCGTCGTCTCCGCTCATCACGTGGACGACGCGGACGCTTCCCTGATAGTCCGAGTGCACCGCAGCGTAAGCTTCCGCCTGCACCTCCGCGTTCTCCAGCTCCGCCCCGCAGACGATGTCCGTGTGCGTGACCGATCCGTACAGGATCGTGAGATGGATCGGCAGTTTCCCCGCCGCGATCTCCTTCGCCATCGACACGAACGGCGTGATGCCGCTGCCGCCGGCAAGTGCCACAACGTTCTGTGCGTCCCGCAGCGGCTCGTAGTAGAAGCTGCCGAACGGCAGTGCCGCGGTCATCTTCGTCCCGACGCTGACGTGGTCAAAGAAGTAGTCCGGCACAAAATACGGGACGTTTCTCCGGATCGTGACTTCGAAGAACGGCTTCTCCCCGCGCGCCGAGGACGGCGCGGACGAGATCGAGTACGGCCTCGTCAGGACGCTCTCCCCGATCTGGAGATAAAAATTCACGTACTGCCCGGCCTGGAAGACCGGCACATGCCCGTTCTCGGGCTCGAAGCGGAACGTCCTCGACGTCGGGGACGCCTCGCGGACTTCCGTCACGGTAAATACCTGTTTGCCCGGATGCAGGGCGTCCGCCAGCGCGCGAATGGGATCGTGCGGATCCGGCTTCGAGGACGCGCGGGCGATCATCTCGCGGCGCATATTGGTGACGCGGGAAGCGCCGCCGACGTCTTTCAAAAAGCCCTTTACTTTCATGCCGTCAGCACCCCCTTCTTCTCCATGTCCTCAAGGATCGCCTTCGCGGCGGCCCTTCCGTTGGTCACCGCGGGACCCATGCCGTTGCCGGAGATCGCGTGCGCGCCGGCGAACTCGAGTCCCTCGATGAAGTGGTCTTCCGCCTTCATCTGGAGACGGGCGACCGCGTGGTCGTCGATGCTGTGCGAGTAGCCGT
Source organism: Lachnospiraceae bacterium UBA7012 (assembly GCA_002449595.1). Taxonomy (GTDB): domain Bacteria; phylum Bacillota; class Clostridia; order Lachnospirales; family Lachnospiraceae; genus CAG-791. The sequence continues at coordinate 6,984 of DJXE01000120.1, read as the reverse complement.
AGATGCAGCCCTTCCACGCGCCGACGTAGTGCGAGACCGTGACCGGGGTCTCCACTTCGATCTCGACGATGTGATCGTGAAGATCAATGCCGGTGATCTTTTCATAATCCGCGATCATATCCGCGGCGAGCCTGCGCTTGTTCGCGAGGTAGTCCTCTTCCTTCCAGTCGGAGAACGCCTCGGGCAGCGGCAGCGCCGTGATCGAGAACTGCGTATAGCCCTCCGGCGTGCAGCCGGGATTGGCGAGGTTCAGGCAGATCGACGTCAGGTACCGGTACGGCCCGTCCGTCTTGTAGTTCTTCCAGATCTCATCCGTATCCATCGTGTCGCCGGAAAAGATGTTGTAATCGTTGATGCCAAGCTCCTCCGGGGAGCCCTCGAGCACCATCATGACCGAGACCGGGCAGACCGAGAGCCTGCGCCCGTTCACGTGCTTCACCGCGCCCTCCGGCACTTCGGAGAGGGGCTCGATCATCTGCGTGTAGACGCGGTTCGGGTAGGCGCCGCTCACCACGTAGTCGCAGTGGATCTCGTCGCCGCGCCGCGTGCGCACGCCGTACACCTTGCCGTTCTTCACAAGGATTTTGTCGACTTCCTGGCAGAACTCGAACTGCGCGCCGTTCTCCTCGACCTTGCGCTGCATCTTCATGCTCATCTCGTGCGAGAAGTTTCTGCAGACGTAGCTCCCGCCGCGGAAGTAGTCCGCCATCAGGAACGCGTAGATCGTAAACGGCAGCGTCGACATCGGATTGCCGACGTAGATCCAGTAAGGCGTCAGGATCTCCTCGATCTGTTTCGGGAAGCCGAAGGTCGCCATGACTTCATTGGCAGTGTAGCCCGCGGTCTTCACGAATTCGGGGTGTTTCAAAAGCATTTTCACCTTGCTCATCGGCGTGACCGACAGCGTATTCATCGAGTCGTACACCTTGTTGCAAAGCTGCATGAACTCGAGCACCTTGCTCCCCCAGCCCGGGTATTTCGCGTCGATCTCCTTCGACATCGTCTCGAAGCCCGCGTGAAGCGTGATGTCGATCCCGTCCGTCGTCTGGATGAAGCGGTAGGCCTCCGGCACGCGGAGCCAGTCGATGTCCACGCCCATCTCGTCGAAGAAGGCGCCGATCTTCAGGCGGTCCTCCTTCGGCCCGATGCTCATCATCTCGTGGAGCGTCGCCTCGATCTCGATCCCGTTCCTCACGTAGCTCGTCGCGAGGCCGCCCGGCAGGTTGTGCTTCTCCAGGATCAGGATGTCCTTCACACCCTTCGCCTGGAGCTGCAGCGCTGCCGACATGCCGGAGAGACCGCCGCCGATGATGACGACGTCATAGTGTTCTTTATAAAAACTCATAATCTCTCACCGTCCGAAAAGAAGCCTTCACCTCAGAAGAATCTCTCCACGAGTTCCCTCGAGTACTCTGCTGTCTCATCCATATCGCCGAACGCCATGACTTCGCCGGCGTAATAGGTGCCGTTCGTTCCCTGCATTCCCTCGACCTTCTCGTACCAGCCGGACGCGTAGGTCTCGCTGTCGACGTGCGGGAAGTAGTACCAGGAGTTCTCGTTGACCACCGCGCTCGCGGGGTTCTTCATGGTCTTCAGGTCCTCGAGGACGGTCTTCTTGCAGTCCTCGTACGCGATCTCCTTCTTGTTCTGGTGATTGCGCAGCGCATAGGTCGTGATGACCTGGTCCTTGGTGTCGCGCCACCTGCGGTAGTAGACCATCAGATGGCCGTAGCGCTCGGGCGTCATGTTATCGAAGACGTAGTAAGAGATGTCCGGATGGTCCTCGGGCTTCGTCTCCACCGCGAGAACGTCGTACCTCTCGTAATCGATCTTGGAGAAAAGCTCTTTCTCTTCGGCCGTGGCATCGAAATAGTCAGGGATGAACTGGAGCGGCGACGTGACGATGATCTTGTCGTACTCCTCGACCTGGCCGTTCACGGTGACATAGACCTTGCCGTCTTTTCTCTCGACCTTGGAAATGTCGCTGCTTAAGCGCGCGTGATTCTTCAGGTGGTCGTTCAGCTGCTCCCAGATCCACTGCGTGCCTTCCTTCCAGGTCCAGAGGTTGCACTTCACGAAGTTCATGGTCGTCTGGAAGTCGAGGTACTTCAGGACGTATGCTGCCGGGATCTCATCGAAATAGCCGTAGCCGAACGCCGTGAAGGGGCCGATCCAGATGTCCTGCACGAGTTCCACGCCGTTCATCTCGCAGAACTTGTTGAACGGAAGCGCGAGGTCCTTCAGGTTCGGGTTCTCGCCGGTGACGCGCGCTCTCTCCGGCGTGACGGCGTAGCCGTCGTACCGGCCCTCGGAGACGCCGCGGTGGCCGTTGATGTCGTATCCCTTGTACTTCGTCTCGAGCAGCTCGCCGAACTTCTTGACCTGGTTCTTCATCTTGAGCAGGCGCGGGATCTTCATGATATTCTTCTTGGGCTCAAACGGCTCGATCACGTTGCCGTTCCTGTCCTTGTAGTTGCGGTTCAGCTGCGGGCCGTCGTGCGTGATGCCGCAGAATTCCTCGACGTCGTGGACCGCGTAGTAAGACGGCACGCCCATGATCGCGCCCATCTCATAGCGTCTTCCGTTATAGTGCGGAGAGTTGCACTTGCCGCCGACGTGGTCATTTCTCTCGAGGATCGTGTAGTTCTCATACCCCTTCTTCTCGAGATACATGCCTGCGGACAATCCCGCGGGGCCTCCGCCGATGATACAGATCTTTTCATTCTTGTCAGCCATGTCATTTCCCCCATGTTTTTGTTTTTTCCGGCAACACACAGCAGGCAGCAGTAATTCCGCCGCGGAGCGCATGAAACATCTCTCCGGCGGCGCCGTCTGTGTTGCTTCCCTTGCTGTTATTTATTAAAATAGTACCATAAACGGCACTAATAATGTTGAAATTTTGTGCGTTCTGCTCACAAAAAGGCAACTATTTCCTTGGAGAGAAGATTTATGGGCCCGAAGCATTTCTCCGGTTTCCGGGAGATCACAGACTCCTTCCGCGATAGAAGCGGCACTGCGCTCCTGTATGAGAGCGACGGCGCTCTGACGTCCCTGTCCTACCCCGCGCTGCTCGCTGAAATCGAGCGCGCTGCCGCCGGGCTCCGGGCGGACGGCATCATCGGCACGCCGGACCTCATCTTCCCGGAGAGCGATCCGGGCACCGTCGTCCGGATCTTCGCGGACGTCCTCGCGGGGCGGGATCTCCTGCTCGCGGACCCTTCCGTGCCGCGCGCCGCCGCGGAGGCGGTCCTGAAGAAGCTCGCCGCGGAAACAGCCCCTTTTGACGGCGCATCGCGCGTGCTGTTCTTCACGTCCGGCACGACGAGCCGCTCCCGCACCGTGATCCTGACGGACCGCTCGCTCGCGGAGAGCGCTTACAGCGGGCAGTGCATGCTCGCGTGCGGCGAGGGCGACGTCATCCTGTCCATGCTTCCCCTCTCGCATGTGTTCGGCTTCGTCTGCGGGATGCTGTGGGGGCTCGCCTACGGCGCGGCCATCGCCCTCGGCAGGGGGCTGCGCCACCTGATCGACGACGCGCTGTATTTCCGGCCGACGATCCTTCCGGCCGTCCCTTCCATGATCGACGCGCTGATCCGCTTTGACCGGCTGAATCCCGAACTGCGCACCGCCCTCATTGGCGCCGCGCCGCTCTCGGAACAGTCCGTCCGCCTCCTTCAGGAAAAGGGGACTGCCGTCTATCTCGGCTACGGGCTCACGGAGACGTCGAGCGGGATCGCGATCACGCAGGACCAGTCGGACCCTTACGCGCTCTACCCCTGTCCCGGCGCGGACATCCGGGTCGAGACGGACGGCGAAGTGTCCGTCGCGACGCCCTGCATGATGGAGGGGTATCTCGGGGAGGGATTTCCCGCGCCTGC
>DJXE01000120.1:0-2900 GCA_002449595.1 Lachnospiraceae bacterium UBA7012 | reverse complement strand
GGAAGGAAAAAGGATATCCTGGTCCTCTCCGACGGCACCAAGATCTTCTGTCCCGAGTATGAGGCGGATCTCGCAAAACTCCTTGGCACCGCGGAACTCGCGGTTTGCCTGTTTCGCGGCAGGCCTGTCCTGGTCGTCGGAGAAGCCGGCGGCCCGCAGGGAAATACGCAGGCCGGCCGGCAGGGAGACGCTTCCGGCAGCCTGCAGGCGCTGAAAAAAAGGATGGAGCACATTCTCGCCGAGTACAACCGGGCGCTTCCGCGCAGCCGCCAGATCACTGACGTCCTCTGCATCGGGAGGTCCCTGCCCCGCACGCCGATCGGCAAGCTCCGTCGCTGGGAGCTGCAGGAGATGCTGGAGAGGGGCGAGGCGGATCAATCAGTATCACAGTAAGTAAGAATTATGGCGGACGAAGCAATTCCGCCCGTACCACAGCAAAACAAAGTTTCGGAGGTCGACTTTTAAATGGAAAAACCGACAAGAGAAGAAGTGCTGAAAAAGTCCGTGAAGATCATCCACGATTTCGTCCCTGAACTGCAGGACGCAGAGCTCACGGAGGAGTCCACGATCAACACGGATGCCGCCATGGATTCGATGAGCCTGATCCTGGTCATCACCAAAGTGGAGTCCGCGTTTGACGTCAATATTCCCAGTGAGGACTGGGGGAAGATCAATACGCTCGGCGAGCTCGTCGACGCCGTCATGGAGCGGCTTTGAGCGGGGCCACGCCGTCCGCCGGAGCAGGCAGCGCTGCTCCTCATACTTCGCCTGATCTCCAGCCTTGTATGGAGACCCGGATCCGCATCCGCAGCGAGCACGTCACGCGCTTTCGCGTGCTCCGGCTCTCCGCGCTGTGCCGCATGTTCCAGGAGATCTCGATCGCGCACACGACCGCGCTCGGCATGGGGCGGGAAAAGACGCTGGACCGGGGCCTCCTATGGATCATCTCGCGGCAGTACGTCGAGATCCTGCGCCTGCCCGTCTACGACGAGGAGATCACACTGCGGAGCTGGCCGGGGGAGATGACCGGATTCTTCTTCCCCCGCTTTTATGAGATCTGGTCGGGGGATGAGTGCATCGTCCGCGGCGAGGCGCTCTGGCTTCTGATGGAGGAGAGCACCCGCAAGGCGGTTTTCCCGACTGCAAAAGGCGTCGTGATCGAAGGCGTGCGCGGAGAAACGGGCAAGCCGGCTAAGACCCTCGCCGGCGCGATCCGTCCTCCCGAAGGTGCTGAGCTCTTCGGCGAATTCCCGCAGGAGGCGCTGTTCAGCCGCACGGACATCAACGGGCACGTCGGGAACGCGTACTATTACGACATGATCGACGACGTGCTGGAGGAGGATGCGCTGCGGCGCGCGCCGCGCATCGTCGAGGCGGAATACCTGCAGGAGATCCGTCCCGGCAGCCGGTTCCTGCTGCGGGCCATGCGGCAGCCGCAGCCTTGCGGGAGCCGTTACTTTGAGGGGGTGGCGGAGAGCTTTTCCAAAGAGAGCGGGAGCAGTGCGGCGAAGCCGCTCTTCCGGATCCGGACGCAGTACGCCGGCCGGGGGTAAACTGTCTCAAAAATAAGCCAATTAAATGGCCTTTGCATTCCCCATCCGGCGCCCATCGGATGTATAATGCAGACATGGGACAAGAACGTTGATATTTCGTATATTCTTTGATCCCGCAGCAGCAGATTGTATCTGTCCGATATATGGGGTTGCGGACAGCTCCATGAATGATTTAGCGTTCACGGTTCATTAACAATGTATTGGAGGTAAGGTATTATGTTTGGTTTTGGCAGTATGATCGACAAGCTCAAAAAGGATCCCAAGACGATCTGTCTCACGGAAGGTTCGGATCCCCGTATCCTGGAGGCCGCTTCGAGACTCCTTGCGAGTAATTTCCTAACACCCGTCCTTCTCGGCAATCCGGATGAGATCTCAAGCGCGGCTGAGGATGCCGGCTACAACATCCGCGGTGCGAAGATCATCGATCCGGGCAATTTCGACCGCTTCGACGAGATGGTCGACCTCTTCTGCGAGATCAGGAAGGGCAAAGGCATGACGAGGGAAGAGGCGACGGAGCTTCTCTCCCACACCAACTATTTCGGAACCATGCTCGTGAAGATGGGCATCGCGGACTGCCTGCTCGGCGGCGCGACCTACTCCACGGCTGACACGGTCCGCCCGGCGCTCCAGATCATCAAGACGAAGCCCGGCAATTCCATCGTCTCCTCGTGCTTCATCCTCGTCCGTCCTTCCGCGACCGGCGAGAACGAGGTCCTCGCGATGGCGGACTGCGCGATCAACATCAAGCCTTCGGAAGACGAGCTCGTTGAGATCGCAGGCGAGACTGTCGAGTGCGCGAAGATCTTCGGCATCGACCCCAAGGTTGCCTTCCTCTCCTACTCCACGCTCGGCTCCGGCAAGGGCGAAGACGTCACGAAGATGAGAAACGCCACCCGCAAGGCGCAGGAGAAGTATCCCGATACGCCCATCGACGGCGAGCTGCAGTTCGACGCGGCCGTCTCCCCGCGTGTCGCGAGACAGAAATGCCCGTGGTCGAAGGTCGCCGGTTACGCGAACACCTTCATCTTCCCGGACATCAACGCCGGCAACATCGGCTACAAGATCGCGCAGCGCATGGGCAACTTCGAAGCTTACGGCCCGATCCTGCTCGGCCTGAACGCCCAGATCAACGACCTCTCCCGCGGCTGCAACGCGCTGGAAGTCTACTCCATGGCGATCATCACGGCGTCGCTTTCCTGAGAATGGAGGCATTCCGGCTGAGGCCGGACATCATAAATTAAACAGCTGCCAGCCGACAATCGGCTGGCAGCTTCTTTATGGATGTAAGGCAGTTTTCTTATAAATGTAAGCTTTTCTTCAGGCTCCGGTGTTCTGTATGTCTCATTA
>DJXE01000083.1 GCA_002449595.1 Lachnospiraceae bacterium UBA7012 | reverse complement strand
ACGATCATCTGACGCCTCACTTTGTGCCGTACCAGTCGCTGCCGTGCTCCACGTCCACTTCGAGCGAAACCCGGAGGTCCGCCGCGCCCTTCATCTCTTCCTCGAGAATGCGGGTCACCGCTTCTTCCTCGCCGGGTGCGGTCTCGATGAGGAGCTCGTCGTGGATCTGCAGGATCATCTCCGAGCGCAGCCCTTCGCGGCGCAGCCGCTCGAAGACGCGGATCATCGCGAACTTCATGATGTCGGCCGCCGTCCCCTGGATCGGCGCGTTCATTGCGACGCGCTCGCCGAACTGGCGCTGCATGAAATTGCCGGACTTCAGCTCCGGCACCGGACGCTTTCTTCCGAACGCGGTCTCGGTATAACCCTTTTCCTTCGCGCCGCTCACGAGCCCGTCAAGGAAGATCTTGACCTGCGGGTAAGTCGCGAAGTAAGCGTCGATGTAGTCCGCCGCCTCCTTCCGGGAGATCGACAGATCCTGGGAGAGTCCGAACGAGCTGATGCCGTAGACGATCCCGAAGTTCACGGCCTTCGCGTTCCTGCGCTGCAGCGGCGTCACCTCCGCGAGCGGCGTGTGGAAGACCTTTGAGGCCGTGATGCTGTGGATGTCCTCGCTGTGGCGGTACGCGTCGATCAGCTCCTCATCCGCGGACATGTGCGCGAGGATCCTGAGCTCGATCTGCGAGTAGTCGGCGTCCGAGAACGAAAAGCCCTCTCTGGGCAGGAAGCACTTGCGGATCCTTTTGCCGAGCTCGGTCCGCATCGGGATGTTCTGCAGGTTCGGCTCGTTCGAGCTGATGCGCCCGGTCGCCGTGACCGTCTGGTTGAACGTCGTGTGGATCCTGAGGTCCGGCGCGATGAAGGCCGTCAGCCCGTCCGCGTAGGTGGACTTTAACTTCGTGAGCCCGCGGTACTCGAGGATGTCGCTCACGATCGGATAGTCCGGCGCGAGCTTCTCCAGGACGTCCGCCGACGTCGAGTAGCCGGTCTTCGTCTTCTTGCCGCCGGGCATGCCCATCTTGCCGAACAGGATCTCGCCGAGCTGCTTCGGGGAGGCGATGTTGAAGTCGGGGTCTCCCGCCTCGTCGTGGATCTTCCGGTCCAGCTCCTCGATCCTGCCGACGAGCTCATTCCCGTAGGTCCGCAGCGCCGCGGGGTCGATCCGGATCCCGATCCGCTGCATGTCATATAAAATATAGGAGAGCGGGAGCTCCGTCTCCTCGTAAAGCTGCTTCATGCCGAGCGCACCCAGGCGCTCCCACACAGGCTCCGAGGCATCAAACAGGTCTCGCGCCGTGCGCACGGCGTACTGCATGACTTCCTCCTGCCTGGCCACGATGGCTTCTGCGAACGTGCTTTTCCCGAGCAGTTCCTTCCGCCCGGTCCGGCCGCGCTGCAGGTACTCCTGCGCGACGTCCTCCGGCTCGTAGTCGCTCTTTAACGGATTGCACAGATACGCGAGGATCAGCAGATCCCGCACGCTGCCGAGCCTGATCCCGTCCTTAAATTCACTGTTCCGGTCGATCCCCCAGAACGGATACTGGCTCTTGACGTCAAACGTCACGAGCGTCTGCCCGGACTGCCGGACCTCCGTCATCCACCCCGCGAACATCTCGTGCGTGACGCCGTTCTTCTCCGCCTCGAGGATCCGGATGAAGCGCGCGCCGTCCTTCCACGCCACGGCAGCACCGATGAGCCTCGCCTCCTCCCCGGGAAGGGGCTTGTCGAAGATGGGCAGCAGGGCGATCTTCTCTTCCTTGCTGAGCAGTTCCTTCAGCGCGTCGAACGATCTCCGCTCAAAGACGACCTCATACGCGTCGTCCTCTCCGCTCTCTTTTCCCGCGTCCGCGTCGAATTTCGAGAGGAAGTTCCGGAAGCCGAGCGCCGTGTACAGCTCGAACGCCTCTTTTGTGAAAAGGTTCCCCAGCCGCGCCTCCTCTTTGTCCAGCTCCGGCTCGCAGTCGGTCTTGATCGTGACGAGGAAGAGCGAGAGCTCCGCGAGATCTTTGTTCTCGGTGAGATTCTTTTTCAGCGCCGCCTTTTTGATCTCGTCCAGGTGGCTGTAGACGCCTTCCACGCTCCCGTAGTCGCGGATGAGCTTCGTCGCCGTCTTCTCCCCGACGCCGGGCACGCCCGGCACATTGTCCGAGGAGTCGCCCATGAGCGCCTTCACGTCGATGAACTGGCGGGGCGTCACGCCGTACTTGTCGACGACGTCCTGCGTGTGGTAGTTCTCGATCGTGGTCTGGCCGCGGATCGTCTTGGGGACGCGGACCTGGATCTTTTCGTCCGCGATCTGCAGAAGGTCCCGGTCCCCGGAGAACAGGGAGACTTCCATGCCGGCCGCCTCCGCCTTCTTCGCGAGCGTCCCGAGGATGTCGTCCGCCTCGAGGCCCGCCTGCTCGTAGATCCGGACGCCCATCGCCGTCAGGACTTCCTTGATGAGCGGCACCTGCTCCCGCAGCTCCGCCGGCATCTCTTTTCTCGTGCCTTTGTAAGCCGAATACGCCTCGTGCCGGAACGTCGGCGCGTGGACGTCGAAAGCGACCGCGAGATAATCCGGCTTCTCCTCTTCAAGGAAGTGGAATAGCATATTCAGGAAGCCGTACACGGCGCCCGTGTGCCGGCCTTCCGCATTCGTCAGATCGGGCATGCCGTAGAACGCCCGGTTCAGGATGCTGTGTCCGTCGATCAGTACCAGTTTTTCCATATATCAATCAAACCTTTTCATGGGAATCACCGCAGCAGCGCAATGAAGAACACGGCAGTCGTCAGGATCACCGCCGCCGTCTCGGCCGCATAGCCCAGATAAGTGCTGCGCGCCCTCTGCCGGATGCGGTGCTCCGCCTCCGCGAGGACCGCCTTGTATTCGTCCTTCAGGTTGAAGTTGCCCCCGGTCTCGAGGCGGCGCAGGCCGCTCTCCACGAGGAGCCGGATGGAGAGTTCTTCGCGGCAGGCGGGACACTGCTCCAGATGGCGCAGCATCTCCTCCTGGACCTCGTCCGGCAGATCGTCATCGAGGAATCCGCGGATCCGCGACTCAAACTCTCTGCAGGTCATATTGCCCGCCGGTTCATCTCCGGGATGGCGGGGGTCAGAAAGCGCGTTCACTGCTTCGTCCTCCTGTCAGCGGATCTCGTTCAGGTCGTACGGGGTCAGCTGGTAGACGTAATAGTTCAGCCAGTTGCTGTAGAGCAGGCTGCTGTGGGAGCGCCACTGCAGCTCGGGCTCCTTCTCCGGATCGTCATCCGGGAAATAGTTAATGGGGACCTGCGGCGAAATGCCCGCGTTCACGTCGCGGATATATTCGTTCCGCAGCGTATATCTGTCATATTCCGGGTGGCCGAAGATGAACATCTGCCGTCCCTCTTTCGCCATACACAGGAGCACGCCCGCCACTTCGGACTCCGCGAGCACCTTCAGCTCTTCCTTCGCGTGGATCGCTGCCGCCGGCACCTCGGTGTACCTGCTGTGCGGGATCAGGAAGAAATCGTCAAATCCGCGGACCAGCGGCTCCCTGCGGTGGATCACCTTGTGGGCGTACACGCCGGAAAGCTTTTCTTTTAACATGACCTTGTCCAGGCCGTAATGGTAGTACAGGCCCGCCTGCGCGCCCCAGCAGATGTGGAACGTGCTGGTCACGTTCGTCTTGGACCACTCCATCACCGCGCAGAGCTCCAGCCAGTAGTCGACCTCCTCGTAGGG
>DJXE01000131.1 GCA_002449595.1 Lachnospiraceae bacterium UBA7012 | reverse complement strand
GATCAGAAGGGACCTTGGCTTTACTTCCTGTACGGGCTGTGCTCGCTTGTGAGCCGGACCACGTTCGCCGGCGTGTTTCTGATGGAGATCGCGTTTGGCATGCTGGATCTCGTTGCGGCGTACCGGATCTTCCGGCTGCGGCTTGGCGAGGCGGCGTCGCTCGCACTGATGGCGCCGGCGCTCGCGGTCATGTGCGCGACGAGGAGTTTCTACTGGGGCGGCAGCGCGGAGGAGCTGTGCCTGCCGGCGATCCTATGGACGCTGTATCTTGTGATGCGGCAGCTGCTTGGGGAAGGGGGGCAGGCTGGTGCTTTGTCAGGCGGCTCGTCAGGTGGGTTGGCAGGCAGCTCGTCAGGCGGTTCGATCGGCGAGAAGAGGTCGGGGCTTCCCGCGCTGTTCTCGTATTCGGTGATCTTTGCGGCAGGGCTGATGAGCGGCTACGTCGCGGGGATCAAGTTCACGATTCTCGGATTCTTCTTTGCTTTCATGGTGCTCGTGATGTTCCTGTCGCGCAGCGTGAAGCGGTTCCTGATCTCGTGCGCGGTGTTCCTCGCCGGGATGTTCCTGCCGTTCGTTCCGTGGATCATCTACTTCGGGGTGCGCGGCGCGCTCGCCGACTGGTACCGCGTCTACATCTACGCCAACGTGTTCCTCTACAGCACATTCGGCGCGGCGGACAAAGGCGAGTCCCTCTATGACAAAGTCTATAATCTCAGCAAGATCCTGTACTGGCTCTTCCGCGTGAACCTTCCGTACTTTCTGATGACGAGCGCGGGGATGCTCTGGATGCTGCTCCGAAAAGGAGCTGACCTCGTCAGCCGCTTCGCCCTGATCCTCATGTTCGGGCTGACCTTCGTCGGGATCTTCATCGGAGGCTCGGATCTTCCGTATTATTCGCTGCCGCTGGCGGCTTTTGCGGTGCCGGGGTTCCTTGCAGTTGGAGTTGTCGTGGGGAAGCTTCTGCCTTCAGTTCCGATTCTTGCGGAGAAACGTGGCGAGGCTCCTGCAGGAGAAGAAGCTGCGTCTGTGGCGCCTGCAGAAGCTGCAACTATGGCGCCCGAGGAAGAAGCAACTGCATCTGAAGCACCGGCAAGAAAAGAAGCTGCATCTGCGGCGTCTGCAGAAAAGAAATCCACAGCTTCGCCTCTCGCCGTCAGGCGCGCCGCCATCTGCGCGTTTGCGGTCTCGCTTCTTGTTGCGGGGGCGTTTTCCTGGTACCGCTCGCAGAGCCGGTATTTCCTGAGTTATGAAAAGGACGACGTCTTCCTCACCAGATTCGCGCAGGATATTCGCGACGACGTGGCGGCGGGGATCGTCAGCGAGCCGACGCTGCTGAATTATAACTGCCTGGACTGCGGCCTCTACACCGCGGCGGACATCTATCCCAGCTGCTACTGGTTCCAGACGCAGACGCTTCCGACCGACGTCATCCGCGACGAGCAGGAGCGATACGCAAAAGAAGAACTCATCGACTACATTGTGGTCTACGAGTGGTATCCCGACTCCTTCGAGGAGAATTACGAGACGATCGACACCTTCGACCAGGTGATGGGAGAAGAGAGAAATACATATTATCTGCTGAGGAAAAAGACTCTGGGACAGCCTTAGATCGAAGGTGGAGACGGAAGAAGAACGGACGAATGAAAAAACTGATTATATTACTCGGCGTCGTTGGTGTCTCTGTCTCGGCACCGCTGATCCGCTTTTCCACGGCACCTTCCATGGTGCTCGTCCTGTACCGCGTCATGATGGCGGCACTGCTCCTCGCGCCGGTCGTCCTGACAAAGAACCGCGCGGAACTGGCGGCGATCGGGCGGAAAGATCTTTTCCTCTGTCTTACAAGCGGGTTGGCTCTTGGCCTGCACTTTTCCTGCTATTTTGAGGCGCTGCGGTTCACGTCCATCGCATCGGCGGTCGCGCTGGTCGACACGGAAGTGTTCTTCGTGGCGTTCATGCTCCTCTTCCTGTTCCGCGAGAGAATTCCTGGTTTGGCATGGACCGGCATCGTCACAACCTTCGCGGGAAGCGTCATCATCGCTCTGGCTGACGCGGGCAGCGGCTCCAACGTCCTCCTCGGCGACGCGATCGCCCTCGCCGGCGCGCTGTGCATGGCAGTGTACACCATGATCGGGCGGACCTGCCGGCAGCGGATCACGACGAATACCTATACCTTCCTCGTCTATCTCTCGGCGGGCATCACCGTGCTCGTCATCCTGCTCTGCTCGGGGCAGCCGCTGCTCGGCTACGAGCCGGTCAACTGGCTCACGGCGCTTGGCATGGCGCTTTTCTGCACGCTGCTCGGGCACAGCGTCTTCAGCTGGGGCCTCAAGTACGAGAGCGCAGCCTTCATCTCCACCGCAAAACTTCTGGAGCCGGTCTTCGCGTCTATCCTCGGCGTTCTGCTGTTCCGGGAGATCCCGTCCCTGCCTGTCATTGTGGGCGGGTGCGTGGTGATTCTTGGGCTGTTTATTTACACTCGATTTTCTGAGAATTAGAAGTTAATCGGCAGGTACGCTGCCAGAACAGCGAACAGGACGGCGGGAAGCATGTTGGCGACTTTAAGCCTTTTTCCCCAGACGAGATTGACGCCTACGCAGAAGATCAGGACGGAGCCGACGAGCGACAGATAGGAGATCGCGAGCGGCGTCATGACGGGAGCAATCACTTTCGCGAGCAGTGTCACGCCGCCTTCGAACAGGACGACCGGAATCGCGGAAAAGGCGGCTCCCTTCCCCATCGAGGACGTCATCACGATAATGATGATGAAGTCCAGCACGGATTTCACGGCCAGTGTCGAGTAGTCCCCCAGGATCCCGTCCTGGATCGAGCCGACGATGGCCATCGCACCGATGCAGACCGTCAGCGAGGCCGTCACGAAGGCGCTGACAAACTCCGCGTCGCCGCTGTTGCCGGTCTTTGCCTTCAGCCACTCTCCGAACTGCTCGAACCGGTCCTCAATGCGCGCTGCCTCTCCGAGAAGAGTTCCCAGCGCGAGGCAGAGCACTACAAGCATGGACTTCCCGCTTGCCAGCTCGCCGGCGTCTATCTTCAGCATTCCCTGCATCGCGCCCGCCACAGCGATGAACAGAACGCTCACGCCGCAGGCTTTCGTCAAGGAATCCTGTTGTTCTTCATGGATCAGCTTCCCTGCAAAATGTCCGACCAGCCCGCCAGCCACGATGCTCGCGCCGTTAATGATCGTTCCGAGTCCTGTCATTTTCTGTCAACCTCATCTAGTAAGTATCTTGGCGTTCGCCCTGCAATGTCAGTTCTTGCATGCCGGGACGCTTCGTTAATTTGTTCTGCTACTATTGTCCCTGCCGG
>DJXE01000044.1 GCA_002449595.1 Lachnospiraceae bacterium UBA7012 | reverse complement strand
TGGAGTTCTCGTCCATGACGATGTATTTGTCCTTGGGAGAACGGCCGGTGTAAACGCCGGTCATGACATTGACGGCACCAAGCTCAGTCAGCACGCCCTTGTCAAAGCCCTCAAGTTCAGGCTTCATCTCTTCTTCATACAGGAATTCGAAGGACGGGTTGTGGATGATCTCGGTTGCGCCGACGATGCCATACTTTTCGAGATTGAGTTCTGCCATATTCACTACCTCTTTCTTTGTTTATAACTAATTAGTTGTTAAGGAAATCACAATTGCCGTTTCTTTTTTACCATAGAACGGTTTAAAAATCAATACAACTTGCGGCGCGGGGAAGCGGGGGGCGGTTCTCTTCCGGAAGTTGATTTTGAGCTTGTTTCGGGGAAACGACTCAGAAATTAGTTTTCTTCCAGGAGCTGGTCATATATTTCGCGGCGGGAGATACCGCGATCCTGCGCAGCCGCCTTCATTGCTTCTTTTCTTGTCATGCCCTTCTCTTCATAGAGGGCAACGTGGTCCTTCACGCTCATCTGTTCCCATTCACGCCGGGACTCTTCTTCCCGCTCTTCGCGGCTTTTCCCTTCCAGGACGAGGACGTACTCTCCTCGCGGCTCTTTTTCCTCGTAGAGTTCGAGTGCGCCGCGGAGTGTTGTCGGGACTGCCTCCTCATATCTTTTGGTGAGTTCCCGGCAGAGTGTCACCTTCCGGTCACCGAGGTGCTCTTCCAGGTCGCGCAGCGTCGTGCGCAGGCGATGCGGCGCTTCGTAAAGGATCATCGTTCGCTCTTCGTCTGCGAGCTGGTTCAGGATTCTCGTTCGTTCCTTCTTTTCGGACTTATCATTTGGAAGAAAGCCCTCAAAAGCAAACCGGCGCGCCGACATGCCGGACATCGTCAGCGCCGTGATGAGCGCGCACGCTCCCGGGAGCGACGACACGCGGATTCCCGCTTCGATGCACTTCGCCGCGAGTACTTCTCCAGGGTCCGAGATCGCCGGCGTTCCCGCATCCGTGACCACAGCGACCGTCTCTCCGCGCAGCATGCGCCCGACCAGCTCATCCGCCCGCTCGAACTTGTTATACTCGTGATAGCTCACCATCGGCGTATGGATGTCGAAGTGATTCAGAAGCTTGATCGTGTTGCGCGTATCCTCCGCCGCAATCACGTCCGCCTCCCGCATCGCCGCGATCACGCGCGGCGTCATATCCTCAAGATTTCCGATCGGCGTCGCGCACAGCAGCAGGCGCCCCGGTTCCGCCATATCTTTCATATTATTTGTCCGTTCTCCTTCGTCCCCTCGCCTGGTTTTTTCTGATCCGGCTTATGATGCCTGTCTTCCTTTATGCCGCTTTCTTCTTCCGTGACCTGTCTGGCACGATTTACGGCTTTATTCTTGCTTCTTCCATATGCGATAGGAAGCTCAGCCCCTGTCATTCCCATAGATCTCAAGCACTTCGTCGGTATATATGCCGGGCTCGCGGTAGACAACGAGCGGAGGATCGATGGCGAGCCGCGGGCGGCCGCCTTTGACGCACTCGATCAGGACGAGATTCGGCTCGCGGTCCGCGAAGGGATGCACGAGGCGCATCCGCTTCGGCTCCAGGTGGTGCTTCCGCAGCGTTTCGAACAATTCCGGGAGGCGGAATGGCCTGTGCACGAGGCTGAAGCGGCCGCTGCTGCGAAGAAGATAAGAGGCCGCGCGCGCGACGTCGTCGAAAGTGCAGAGGAGCTCGTGCCGCGCGGCCGCGATCGCGCCGTTCGGATTGCCGCGCCCGTGGTCCGCGATCATGTAAGGCGGGTTGGAGACGACAGCGTCCATGGACGCTGTCGTGAAGTAATCCTCAACCTTCCGGATGTCACCAGATACAATTGAGATTCTATCGTCCAGGCCGTTCATCCGTACGCTTCTTTCAGCCATATCCGCGCTCTCGGCAAGGATCTCCAGGCCTGTCAGGTGCGCAGCCTTCGTCTTTGCCGCAAGCAAGATAGGAAGAATTCCTGTCCCGGTGCCGAGGTCCGCGACGCGGTCCCCCTCCCTGATTTCCGCGAAGCCAGAGAGCAGCACCGCATCGATTCCGAAACTGAAAAGCCCCGGATGCTGAATGATCTGCAGCCCATCTCGCTGCAGATCACTCAGAGATTCTCCATTTTTTAATTCAACTGTCACTGCGTTCTTCACGCTCGCTTCTCTCATTCCGCTCTCCGCGGCCCTCGCGCTCTCTCCGGCCTCTGCGCTCCTCACGGCCACCGCGTTCCCCACGCTCACCATGCTCACCCCGCTGCTCCTCGCCCTCGCCGCGGCCTTCGCGCTCACGGCGCCGCGAGCGGTTCTGCCTGCGCCCGGAGCGGCGCTCCTTCGAGCCGTTCTCGTCGGACTTGTTCTCGTCCGGGGTGCGCTCTTCACTGGCGAGCTTCTCGAGCTCCTTCGCGTTCTCGCCGCCGGCCTCCGCGCCGTCCTTGCCGCGTCCTTTGTGCTTCTGGCTGCCGCGGCGCCGCTTGCGGATCATCGTCCACTCGCCGGGGCCGTACTCGTGCATTTCCTTCTCGTCGTCGACCTC
The DNA here is from genome assembly GCA_002449595.1 of Lachnospiraceae bacterium UBA7012. GTDB lineage: Bacteria > Bacillota > Clostridia > Lachnospirales > Lachnospiraceae > CAG-791. The sequence goes on along the minus strand of DJXE01000044.1, from coordinate 5,910 downwards.
GACCAGGATGCGGATCCTCTGGCGCAGCACGTCGACGTTCTCGACTTCGCCGCGCAGGCCGTCGCTTCCCTCGACCTCGTCGCCGGGGCGGGGCAGCTTCTTATTGAGCTCCTCGTAGGTCTCTTCCTCGTTCTTCAGGCAGCACATCAGCCTGCCGCAGACGCCGGAGATCTTAGTCGGATTGAGGGAAAGATTCTGCTCCTTCGCCATCTTGATCGACACCGGCGCAAAGTCGGACAGATAAGTGTGGCAGCAAAGCGGCCTGCCGCAGATCCCGTATCCGCCGAGGATCTTGGTCTCGTCGCGCACGCCGACCTGCCGCAGCTCGATGCGCGTGCGGAAAACCGTCGCGAGATCCTTGACCAGCTCGCGGAAATCCACGCGCCCGTCCGCCGTGAAATAGAACAGCAGCTTGCTGTTGTCAAAGGTATATTCCGCGTCGATCAGCTTCATTTCCAGCTCATGGGTGCGGATCTTCTCCTGGCAGGTGCGGTACGCTTCCTTCTCCCGCGCGCGGTTCGCCGCCTCATGCTGGGCGTCCTCCTCCGTCGCGGCGCGAAGCACCGGCTTGAGCTGCTTCGTAAACTTCTCCTCCGGGAGCTCCATCGGATCGCAGATCACGAGTCCATACTCGATCCCGCGCGCCGTCTCGACGATAACGTGGTCACCCTTCTTCAGCGCGATCCCGTTCGGATCAAAATAATATACTTTACCGGCCGTCCGAAAGCGGACGCCGACGATCGTCTTAGTGTTATTGGTCTCTTCCATATTATCCTTCCCGCATGGCTTCCCTGACCCGGAGCAGCATCAGCTCCAGAATGAGGTCCGCGTTCCCCTTTGCCCGCAGCCGCCGAAGCGCGAGCAGTGTTGCCTCGTCGACAGCTGCGAGCGCCCCAAAGGACAAGGCCGCCGACGTACTAATATTATGGATTTCTTCCCCGAAAATCAAGCTTGCCGCCGCCCCGGCCCGCTTCGCCGCGAGCGCGTCGCGGCACCACATGCGCAGCAGCTCCACAAAATACTGCTGCCTCTCCTCAGTGACTGATTCTTTAAGAAAATCTGCAATCGCCCGAATCCCGGTATTCGCAAGCCCGTCAAACAGACGCACCGACTGCCTCACAAACGGGAAAAAGGTTTCATCCGCCGCCATCGCCATCGCCCGCCCGGGGCTTCCGCCTGACAGGCCGGCCAGCAGTTCCGCCTCCGCTTCTGCCGCCCCGGATTTCATAAGGAACTCTTTAAGTTCTTCCTCCGGCATCGGCCGCCCCGGAAGGCGCACACATCGCGAGAGCACCGTCGGCAGAAAGCCTGCGTCATCTTTCGCCGCAAGAATGAGCACCGCGTAGTCCGGCGGTTCTTCAAGTGTCTTGAGCAGGGCATTCTGCGCCTGCGCCGTCAGCTTCTCGGCGTCCGGGAGCAGATAGATCTTGAAGTCCCCGCTGTACGGCTTGATCCGCACGTCCTGCCGCAGGCGCCGGACATCGTCGACGCCGAAGCTGCCCGGCTTTTCGTGCTGTGCCTCAATGAAATCGGGATGGTCTCCCGCGGCGATCTTCATGCAGGAAGCGCACACGCCACAGGCGCAGGGCACGCCGTCCTCGCCCTCCTGCGGATCTTCGCACAGGAGCGCCGCGCCGAACGCGCGGGCGATCGCAAGGAAACTCTCCGTGTCCTCCCCCGTGAGAAGGATCGCGTGCGGCACGTCGCGCGACCGCAGCGCCGCGCCGAGAAATGCCTTCATATGCGGTTGTCCGGGAATCCCGTCAAATGTCCTCATCCCTTCCTCGCCAGAATATACTCCCTCACCTGCCGCAGCGTCTCCTCCAGCTCATCCTGCCGGTTCTCAAACCGCACGTCGATCCCCGCGGCCTGCAGCTTCTCCTCGGAAAAGTCCTCCGCATCCGTGAGAAACCGCCGGCACATCTCCTCATATTTCGGCGTCTCCTGCTTCTTCTCCCGGCGCAGCGCGCGCTCCAGGCGCACGCCGTCATCCAGCTCAATATAGATCGGAATGACGCGATCCTCGCCGAAATACTTTTTCAGAGCGACAAAGGACTCCGGCGTCCCGATCAGCAGATAGTCGCGCTCCGCGAGGTCGATCTGGCCGTCGTCCGCGGTGAAGTAGTACCAGATCCCGTACCATGTGTCGTAGGCGCGGGACTCGATCACTTTGCCGGCATCCATGAGGGCTTTGAAGTGCTTTTCATCCGTGAAATAGTACTGCTTCCCGTTCTCCTCATTCGCGCGGATGGGGCGGGTCGTGTAAGAAATGACGCGGGACAGCGCGAGCGACTCGTCCCTCATCAGGTGACGGTAGAGCGTGTCCTTGCCGGAGCAGCTCTTACCCATAATGCAGAAGATCCTGCCGCTCATGACGCAAACTCCTCCGGATGCTCCTTGAAACGCATGATCATCTCCGCCGTGAGGGAAACGCCGCTGTCCTCCTGCCCGATGTCGTCCCGCTGCACCCACTGGGCGGCGGCGAGTTCGTTTTCGTCGAGGCGGATCTCACGCGCGCCCGTGACGTCGCAGTAGTAGCCGAGGAGCAGGTCCGACTCGATCCCCCAGGGCTGGCTCTTGTAATAACGAATATTTGTGACCGTGAGGCCGACCTCTTCCATGACTTCCCGCGCGACGGTCTCCTCGGCCGTCTCGCCGATCTCGCAGAAGCCGGCGAGCAGCGCGTTGCCCTTGTGCTCCCGCCCGGCGTAGCGGCTCATCAGGATCCGGTCCCCGTCGGTCAGGCCGATGATGACGGCCGGCTGGACCTTCGGGTAGATCGTGTTGCCGCAGGAGGGGCACTTGATGGCACGCTCCTTGTCCGAATACACGGTCTTTGCGCCGCAGCGGCCGCAGAAGGTGTTGTCCCTGTACCAGCAGTAGAGCTGGAATCCCGTCATCCCGGCGAAACACAGGTCCTTCGGGTGGATCGTCCGCATGAGGCGAATATTCCCGAACTGCCAGCCGTCGCCGAGGGCGCGGGCGGAATCCTTTTCCCTGAGAAGGTAGAATTCCAGGTGGCCTCCCTCCGCAGCGGGATCCTCGATCGCGAACAGGTAGACCGGCGTCTCCGGCAGCCCGCCCGCAAAATCCGCGACGCGCGGAAACACGATCTCGCCGTCCTCGAGGACGCGGCAGAGCACGGTCCTCCCGTCAAAAATGAAGACGACGTCATGCGGGTCCGGGTGATGATCTCCGGGGACAAACTGGTTGCGGAACACTTCCGGTGCGATATCCTGGATCATGGTCTTTCTCCTGTCCGCGTGAAAAACATTTTTCGCCGCGAATCCAGACTGTTTGCACGCGAGGTGCGCGTGAATGTCATCGCCTGATCATGCCGCTTCGAACCGGCCGATCAGTTGTGCGCACGCGAGGCGCGCGGGTATGATATACTGTGAGTTGGCAGCCGCGAAGGAGTCCTTCGTCGGCAGCATTTCTATTGTAATCGAGGATATATACAAATTCAAATCATACGGAGGTCGTATCATGGTCAACATTCACGAGGCCGCGAAGGATATCTTCTGGATCGGCGGAAGCGACAGGAGACTTGCGCTGTTTGAGAACCTGTTCCCGCTGCCGGACGGCGTCACATACAACAGCTATATCGTCAAGGACGAGAAGACCGTCCTGTTCGACACCGCAGACGTCTCTGTCGCGGACCAGTATTTTGAGAATCTCGAGGCCGCGCTGGAAGGCAAGGCACCGGACTATCTCGTGATCCTTCACATGGAGCCCGACCACTGCGCCCTGATCAGCCAGGTGGTAAAGCTCTATCCGAACGTCACGCTCGTCGGCGGCGCGAAGACCTTCACGCTGCTCGGGCAGTTCTTCCCGGGGCTGGACGGCGCGAACAAGCTCGTCGTCAAGGAAGGCGACACGCTCTCTTCCGGCAGCCACACGTTCCACTTCGTGGCGGCGCCGATGGTGCACTGGCCGGAAGTCCTCATGGCTTATGACGACGCGACGGGCGCGCTGTTTTCAGCGGACGCGTTCGGCACGTTCGGGGCGTTCGAGGGCAGCATCTTTGCGGATGACTATGACTTCGCCTCCCACTATCTCGCGGACGCGCGCAGATACTACGCCAACATCGTCGGCAAATACGGCCCGCAGGTCCAGGCAGTCCTGAAGAAGGCGGCCGGCCTCGACATCCGCTGCATCCTGCCGCTGCACGGTCCCATCTGGCGCGAGAACATCGCGTGGTTTATCGACAAGTACCAGAAGTGGAGCACCTGCACGCCCGAGCACGACGACGTCATCCTGATCTACGCCTCTCTGTACGGCCACACCGCGAGCGCCGCGGAAGCTGCCGCCGTGCAGATCCGCGAGAAGAGCGGCAAGAACGTCTTCGTCTACGACGTATCGAAGACGCACGTCTCCTCGCTGATCGCTGAGATCTGGCGCTGCGGGACGATCGTCCTCTTCTGCCCCACTTACAACAACGGGATCTATCCTCCGATGCACGCGCTCCTCACCGATATGCAGGCGCTGGCCGTCAAGAACAGGAAGTTCGCGATCGCGCAGAACGGCTCCTGGGCGCCCGTCTCCGGCAAGCTGATTGCCGAGGAGCTGGGCAAGCTTAAGGACGTCACGGTTCTCGACAACGTGCTGACGATCAAGAGCGCTCTCACCGAAAAGGACGCGGACGCGCTCGACGCATTCACGACCGCTGTCGCGCAGATGTAACTGTCACTGCCAGAATGCTGCGGCTTGAATTACGCGGCAAACGGCATTATTATCGTATCCCGTGAAGCGGCATCATTTGTTTTTGCATCACAGAGAAAGGAACTCACCATGACTTACTACACACAGGGGACCTGCTCCTCTCAGATCGACCTGGAGGTCGATGAGAATCATATCATTCAGTCCGTGCGCTTCCACGGCGGATGCCACGGCAACACACAGGGAATCAGCAAGCTCGTCGTCGGAATGAAGGCGGAAGACGTCATCGAGCGCGTCGAAGGCACGCGCTGCGGCTTCAAATCCACCTCCTGCCCGGACCAGCTCGCAAAAGCACTGAGGAAAGCAATCGCATAATGAGCAAGAAAATCGTTCTGACCGGCGGGGGAACCGCCGGTCATGTCACGCCGCATCTGGCGCTGCTGCCCTACCTCGTGAAGGACGGCTATGAAGTGTTTTATATCGGATCAAAGAACGGGATCGAGAAACAGCTGATCCGCGATCAGGGCCTGCCGTATTACGAGATCGAGACCGGCAAGCTCCGCCGCTATTTTGATCCCAAGAATTTCAGCGACCCGTTCCGCGTCATTCGCGGCCTCGGAGAGGCGCACAGGATCCTCCGGAAGATCAAGCCGGACGTCATCTTCTCCAAGGGCGGCTACGTGAGCGTGCCCGTCGTGCAGGCCGGCGCGATGCTGCGCATCCCGAGCATCATCCACGAGTCCGACATGACGCCGGGCCTCGCGAACAAGCTGTGCTTCCGCGCCGCGAAGAAGATCTGCTGCAACTTCCCGGAGACCATGAACGACCTGCCCTCCGGCAAGGCGGTGCTGACCGGCACGCCGATCCGCGAGGAGCTGTTCCACGGCAGCCGTGAGAAGGGACTGGAGATCTGCGGATTCTCGCCGGACAAGCCGGTCCTCCTGATCATCGGCGGCAGCCAGGGCGCGGCCTCGGTCAACAAGTCCGTGCGCGAGAACCTGGACCGCCTGCTCGCGGAATTCCAGATCATCCATATCTGCGGCAAGGAAAAGATGGACAACCTACTCCTCACGGTTCCCGGCTACCGTCAGTTTGAGTTCGTGGAAGACGAGCTGCCGGACCTGTTCGCAGCGGCGGACGTCGTCATCTCCCGCGCCGGGGCCAACGCGATCTGCGAGCTCCTCGCGCTGAAAAAGCCCAACATTCTGATCCCGCTCTCCGCGGCGGCCAGCCGGGGCGACCAGATCCTGA
>DJXE01000054.1 GCA_002449595.1 Lachnospiraceae bacterium UBA7012 | reverse complement strand
AAGTCTTTTGAAGAAGTACGGAAGCCGGAGAGAGCCGGCTTATTGTTGGCGAGCCGGGAGAATCTATTGAGAAGAACAACAGGCAGCAACAGAATACGCCCGATCCTGATCGCGGTCCTTGTGTGCGCACTTGCGGCGGCGGGGATCATTTTTCTCGCGCTGCGGAGCCGGGAAGCCGTGCAGGACGTGCCGGAGGCGGGGACGGAAGAGATCCCGGAGGCCTGGTACGAGATGCAGGAGAACCACAACGCCGCGTCGGGAAAAGCCGCGGAGATCGCGCGCAAGGCGGCCGAGCGGAACCTGGCGAAGCGGAACGCCTGGCTCGAGAAGATGGCGAGCCGCGTCGAGGCGTCGCAGGATGCCGTAAAGATCTCGTCGTGCAGGATCGAGAACGGTTCCATCGTACTGAATGCGGAGGGAGAGTATCTGGTCTCCTCGGACGACGAGCAGTACCACCTCATCGCGCAGGACGTGTGGCAGGAAGGTACGGCTGGCACGGAAGTCGCGCAGATCAGCCTGGAAGAGCTTGAAGAATCGGAAGAGACCGCGTTCCAGGTCACGGTGCCGCTGGGCAAGAATTCAGCCTCCTCCAATCTGTTCCGCAGGTTCCTGCTCGCGGTTGAGCAGGACGGAGAACTGCACGCCATCAGCCGGCCGCGCTACATCGAAAATCCTTCCGCCTGCGCAACCAAATATATGACCAGAAACGACCACGGCAAGAAGGGGATCCTTCCCGCCGCGGCGACGCTGAGAAGCAATAGCCTCGCCAGCCTGAACTGCAAGCAGGCGCTCTACAATATGCGCCTCGGCGACCTGTGCTCCGGCGGCGGTGTGAGCTACACCTACAACGGCAGGACGTATTCCTTCAATGCGGGAATTCTCCAGCAGTACGACTTCGCGGTTACCCGCCTGAACGAGATGGGCATGCAGGTCACGATGGTGATCCTGAACAACTCGAACGGCGACTCCTCCATGCTCCATCCCTCGTCGCGGGGCGGAAGCGCGCATTACTACGCCTTCAATTCGGCGGAGGAGAACGGCGGCCAGAAGCTCGAGGCGATCGCCGCGTTCCTCGCGGAGCGCTACTCCGGCAGCGGCCACGGCAACGTCGACAACTGGATCATCGGCAACGAAGTCAACGCCCGCGCGGAGTGGTATTACATGTCTTCGGTCGGCCTCGACAAGTTCGTCGAGGAGTACACGGAGGCGTTCCGGATCTTCTACAACGGCATCAAGAGCGTCAACGGCAACGCGCGCATCTACGCCTGCATCGACCAGCAGTGGGCGAGCAGCTCCAATATTTCCCGCTACTACAGCGGCAAGAGCTTCCTCCAGGCTTTCAACGCGAAAATAGCCGCCGAAGGCAACATCGACTGGGGCCTCGCGGCGCATCCTTACAACGTGCCGCTCTATGATCCCAAGGCCTGGGTCGCGAGCTCGAGGGCGCCGCGCTCCTCAGAGGCGGGCTATCTCACAATGTACAACGTCGCCGTGCTGACGGACCTCCTCAGCACCGCCGATTACCTCTCGCCGGACGGGAGCGTGCGCAGCGTTCTGCTCAGCGAGCTCGGCTACACGTCGTCGCAGGGTGACGCCCTGCAGGCGGCCTCCGCCGTCTACGCGTATCTGCAGGTGGCGAACAACCAGCACATCGACGGCCTCATCCTGTCCAGGGAGACGGACGACGCCGGCGAGATCGCACAGGGCCTCGCGAACGGCTTGCGCGACACCGCGGGAAATCCGAAGCTGGCCTTCAGCTACTACGCCGGCATTGACGGGCCGGACGCGCAGACGTGGATCAATGCCGCGCAGGAGATCATGGGGATCCAGGACATCAGCAGCATTCTTACTCCTCGCTGATGATTTCATAACACTATGAGAAAAAGATCTAAGACAGCAATCAAGTGCATATCGATCGCTGTGCTCGTGCTCGCGCTGGGGTTGTCCGGATGCGGGAAGAAGACTTCTTCGGATGCGGAAGGCGCTGGGGAAAATGTGACCGGCACGGAAGCAATTGATGAATCAGGCTCCGCGGAAACCGAACAGGCGCAGGAGTCCTCTTCGGAGGCAGACAGCGGGCAGGTGCAGGAGTCTGTGTCAGAGACAGAAGCTGAAGAGGCGCAGGAATCTGCCTCTGAAAACAGCGTCGCAGACGCCTCGGAAGAGGCTGAGAGCGTGGCGCAGACGACGGAAGTGATCGAGACGGAAGTTCCGGAAGACGGGGACTTCACGGTCGGCATCATCGCGAACGGGGCTTACCGGAATTCGTTCCTGTGGCTGAGATTCGTGCCGGAGGAAGGCTGGACCCTGAACGACCAGGCGGTCATGACGGAACTCAACAGCGGCATCTCCACGGAGGGAATCTCGACGGTCGCGCAGTACGCGGCGAGGGTCCGCGACGAACTGAACGCGGGCGGCATCTATTACGACCTCTGCGCGGAAGAGGAAAAGGATTTCATGAACGCCGTCGTCGCGATCCAGAAGATCCCGCTCGTCAGCGGACAGAAGGTGGACCACGCGGACGTGCTGCAGCAGAGCCGGGAGATCCTGGACGCGTCGCTGCGGGCACAAGGCGCGGAGGCGGTCGATACCGTCATCACGACCTGCGGATTCCTGCGCAGCCACCAGAGCGGCCTCTGGTTCCACGTGAGGACACCGGCGACGGACTACGCGCCGCCGCAGGATCTGTACGGCAGGCAGGTCCACAGGATCCACGGCCCGTATGACGCCGTGATCACAGTGACGAGCATCGGGAAGGACCGCACCCAGGAGCTCCTGGACCGCTTCCACGGAGTCACGGAGTGAGCCGGACCGGAGCGGCAGGACGGAGCGATATTTTGGCAGAAGCAGCCGGTATTTTTCTGATCTATCTCGTGAGTTTTGAGCTGGCGGACCTGGTCCTGCTCCGGCTCACAGAACTCTTCTGCGTGCATGGGCCTGCGGGCGCATTCCGCTTTTTTTCACTCTACAGGGCAGATATCACACTCGCCGCAGCCGCGCTCTCCGCGGCCGCGGCTTTTTCCGTGCTGCTGACCGCAAAGCCGTACCTGAAGGAGAGGCTGCGCAGCGCGCTGCCGCAGCGGCTGCGGCTTCGCCTGGCCGGCGGGATCGTCGGCGATCCGAAGCTGGAAGAGCGCAGGCGCCTGCAGCGGGAGGCATTCGGGGCACTGCCCCTGCCGATGGCAGCGGTGGTATTTACGGGCATTTTCCTGAATCTTCTTACGACGCTGCTCGCGGAGCGGTTTCCGCTGATTCAGACAGCAATGGCGGGAGGATCGCAGCAGACCGGCGCGGCGTCGCCGGGAATGCTGATCGCGGTCACAGCTGTCCTC
>DJXE01000020.1:7999-16652 GCA_002449595.1 Lachnospiraceae bacterium UBA7012 | reverse complement strand
CAGCGTCACAAGGAAGATAATGCCCACCGCGCGGGCGGTATTTCCGCGCAGGATCTCTTTCCGGTACAGGAACGCGTACACCGCGGCCACGATCAGAAACAGGATATATCCGTTGCTGCGGAACAGGCAGACGCCGAAGCAGGCCACCGTGAGCAGCGCGAGGTCCGCTCTCCGCGACCCGACGCCGAGCATCGTCCGACAGAAATACAGGACAGAGAGCAGGATGAACCCGCCGAACATCACGTCCTTCCACATCGAGAAGCTGTAGTTGATGTGGAACGGCATCAGCGCGTAGAAAAGCGCGGCTCCGATAATCACGGGCTTTTTCACCCTCATCTGGAAAAGCGTCATGACCGCAGCCGCAAAGCACGCCGCCATGAACAGGATCTGGAACACCTGGTAGGTGGCCGCCGCCGCATTCAGGTCGCCGAACAGCTTCAGCCCGAGTCCGAGGAACAGGCGGATCACCTGCGTGTGGTAGAACGGATGATGGTTGTTGTACCAGCCTTCCACGCACATCTTGATCTGCGTCAGGCTGTCCGAAGTGATGTTGCCGGGATACCGGCACAGGAAAAAGATCGTGAGATCGATCACCGCGACCGCCGCGAACACCACGCAGAACACCGAGGCCGGCTTCCAGCCGCGCCTGCCGCCCGCCGCTGCAGCCGTCTCTTCTCCTGCTGCGTTCTTTCCCGACGAGCCTGCTGCCCCGCACACCGCTTCATCCTTCACTGTAGAAAAAGCATTCCCGCGCGCCTCAGGCGCATTCGTCAGCCAGAGATACCGCACGATCTGAAACGCCTGAAGCCAGCAGCAGGCCGCGATCGCAAGCAGGGCAACTGCACCATGGATGAAGCGCGCTGTTGCACCGATCTCGTCCGGATACGCGATCTCCGCCCAGATCCGGTAGTTCGCTCCGCAGACCGCGAGCGCATAGATACAGGGCGCCGCGTACACATGCCACGGCAGGGCCGCGCGGGGCTTTCCGTCCTTCCGCGCACCGGCCGAAGCGCCGGTTTCCATAACGCCAACGCCGCCTGCCGCCGCCCCGCTCTTCCACATGCAGAAGAGCGCCGCTGCCGCGACGAGAAGATAAGGTGTGTAATACGCGTCCGTCTGCAGCAGGAATCCCATGCCGCAGAGCATGATCAGCAGCTGCGCCGCCGCAGTGTATGTTCTCTTCATTTTCCGGTCTGCAGTTTTCATTCTGAAACAGGCCCGGCTGTCATGCCGGCAGCCGGGCGTTGTAATCTGTTACACAGCTTTGCGTTTTACAGCTGGTCCATGAACGCGACCGCTCTCTCCGGCCAGCCCTCGGCCTTCATGCCGGAGCCGTCGCCGAATCCGTGGCCGCCGCTCTCGATCACCTCGAAGTGCACGGGGATATTTCTCTCCTGCAGCAGCTTCTCGAGCTTGTAGGAGTTCTCCACCGGCACCATGTCGTCGTCCAGCGCATGGACGATGTAGCACGGCGGATAGTCGTCGGTGATCACCTTCGGGATGTCGTAGGCCTCCACCGTCTCCTTATCGTAGCCCGGCCCGAACATGATGGTCAGGAACCAGTCCGCCGAATCCGGCATCTGGGCCGCCGCCTCAATGACCGGGTAGATCGGGAACAGAACCTTCGGCTTCGGCAGGCCGTAGTGCGGATAGCCGTGGTTCGCCGCGCCCCACTGCACGGTGAGGCTCGCGCCTGCGGACCATCCCGCGACCGCGTACTCCTTCGTCTTGATCCCGAAGTAATCCATATGCGCATAGATGCACTGCAGCGCCGCCGCGACGTCGTCCAGCGGCTTCGGCATCAGCGCTTCCTTGATCTTGGGCATCTCGGACTCGTTGACGCGGTAGTTCAGGCAGAAAACGTTGATCCCGAGATGATTCAGGGAAGCCGCCGTCGGGAATGACTCCGCCAGGCTGCAGACCGACGTGTAAGCGCCGCCGGCTATCGCGATGACAAACGGACGATCCGCGCCGATAAGCCTTTTCCCGCCGTTTCCGTCGTCTTCGTAGCCCGCCGGGAACCAGAAGAGTTTCACGTCTTCCTTCTCCGGATCCGCCGCGATCTCCTCCTCGGAATAGACCGGGATCATGAAGTCCTCCTCGCCGGCGCGGTCGATCATCGCGCGCGTCGCCTTGAGGAGCGCGGGCACGCTCCACGCGCCGAAGGACGCCTTCATGTCCTTAAAGCTGCAGCCGATGCCGGGGCCGAGCTCCGGCGTGTTGCACTTGTAAAGCATGTATTTTCTGTATGGCGCAAGGATTGCGATGTCGCCCGGGTGGGTCGACAGGTCTTCCGTCAGCTGATACGCCGCCTGCCTCTCTTCCGCTGTGACCATATCTTGTCTTTCCTTCCTGTCTCATCACAGACACCCGCAGCCGCCAGGCAGCTGCGGGTGCGGTTATGCATTATCAGTCTTCCGGCTTCACGCCATAGAACGCGTACATCTTGCTGCTGAGCGGGAACCCGGGCGCCTCGATCTCAGGATACTCGCCGACAAGTTCTTTGTCGTGATCCGTGCGGACGTCCGTGACCTTGTCGAAACAGATGCACGGGATGCTGTCTGCAGTGCACGCCGGCCACGCGGGGATCGCCGCGCAGTTCGGGTCTCCGTTCTTCGCGAACGCGAGCCATGCGCCGCTGACCTCGTCCTCCAACTTCTCGGAAACTTCCGGGATGTACTCGTACTCCAGATAAGCCGCGTTGCGGAAGCAGTAGCACTCCTCCGCGTTGTGCCACGCGGTCGTGCCGTAGTTGTAAGGCGTCTCCAGGTTGAACATGTAGTTCCAGATCTTTCCGCCCGCAGCGGTAAAGCCCTTGATGTAATCCATCGCCGGCTTCCGGAACCGCAGGTCCACAAACAGGAGATCCTGCTTCTGCCTGTCGGGATACGCTTTCGCGAAAAGCTCATTCATCCGCGCCGTCTTATCTCCAAACGTACGCGCGATGATCGCGTCCGCCTTTTCCTCGCTCCAGAGCGCCTTCGGCTGCTCGTCGTAGTTGCGGTCGTGCGTGCCGGCGAACTCGCTGAAGCATGTGCCGATGATCATCGGCGTTCCGATCGTCTCCTTCCGGTATCCCATATCCACGGGATCGCCCATGAAATACTTTCCGTCATAAACCGGCTCCCAGGAGACCTCCTCGCCGTCCTCCTCGCGGATGAGCCAGATCGCTTCCATCGTCGCCTGCGCGAGATCCTCCCATGGCACGGTCTCGATCTCTTTCACATTCTCCGGCGCGATGTGCAGGCGCTCGAGAATGCGCTTCGCCGCCAGCCGGCTCACTTCGCCGCAGTGCCTGACCTCGTCGGCGCCGCCGTGGCCGAACGTGCCGCCCGACTGGATGATGCCCCTGTGATACAGGCCGTCCGCCGCAGGGGTCTGCAGGAGATACGCCACCTTTCCGCCGCCGCCCGACTGTCCGAAGATCGTGACGTTGTCCGGGTCGCCGCCGAAGTTCTCGATGTTTTCCTTCACCCACTTCAGGGAAGCGACGAGGTCAGCGAGACCGACATTCCCGGAGTTCGCGTATTCCTCGCCGTACTCGGACAGGTCGAGATAGCCGAGCACATTCAGTCTGTGGTTGACGGAGACGACGACCACGTCGCCGTATGCCGAGAGATTCTCGCCGTCATAAGAGATCAGTTCCACCGAAGACCCGGAAAACCATCCGCCGCCGTGCAGCCATACCATGACCGGCCGCTTCGCGGACTTGTCCAGGTGCTGCGTCCAGATGTTCAGGTACTGGCAGTGCTCGTTCTGCGGATAGTAGAAATGCTGCACCGTGTCGTTGTCGTGCGCGATCGGCGTGTTGAGCTCGGAGCACACGTAGCCGAAGGAATAAGCGCCCTTCACGCCTTCCCACTTGTCCGGCTCTTCCGGCATGTGGAACCTCTTCGCCTTCGCGTACCGGATCCCGCGGAAGATGTAAGTGCCGTCCGTCTTCAGGCCGCGGACCTTGCCGTATTTTGTATCCGCCACCGGATCGTCATAGGTCATGACGACCTGGCTCGTAAGTTTCTTCATGTACATAAGATCGCTCTCCTCATGAACTCGAATTCAGCAGCGCATGTCAGAACGTGTGAAGCATTTCTGCGCATCCCACGTCCCGCAGCCGCATCACAGGCTCTGTCTCGGGCCGCAGCCGAAGGTGCCGGCGTCCTCTTCCATCGGGATCGTCACCGGCTTCGGCGGCAGGATCCTCGGATCCAGCGCCTCCATCAGCGCGTCGTCGTGGTGGTACACGGTGCGCGAGTCTCTGTCAAAGAGCATGCAGGCGCCGTTGCCGTCCTTCACAGGCGGCCATACCTTCATGCCGGGATGGTTCGGGTCGCCGGTATAGGCGAACGCCACCCACGCGCCGGTCATGATATCCTGCAGCTGCTCGGAGACGCCGGGAATGTACTCCGCCTCGAGATAGTTCGCGTTGTGGAACATGTAGGCCTCGTCCGCGTTGTGCCACGGCACGGTGCCGCCGTTCATCGGGAGCTCCATCGTAAACAGCCAGTTGTAGCAGGGAGCGCAGCCCTGCTCCGCGCGGAAGTCGCAGAACATCTTGTGCGCCTGCCTCCAGATCCTGCTTGTGAAGAGGCAGTCCACGATCTTTTTCTCCGGATAGGCCTGTGCGAACGCCGCCTTCACCGCCTCCGCCTGGCTGCCGTACTTCTCGGAGATGATCTTCTCCACGAGGGCGTCGTCCCAGTCGTTCTTGGAGCCGTCCGCGTAGATGCAGTTGAAGTTCTGGTCGAATTCGCCGAGCACGTTGCCGACCAGCATCGGGATCTGCTTCGTCTCCTCGCGAAAAGGATGATACAGCCCCGATCCAAGATAGTAGTCACCGTCACACACCGGTCCCCAGCCGATCATCGTTCCGATCGGCGTACCGAGGTCGGCGGCCGCCTGCTGTGCCGCGCGCGCGAGCTTGTAGTAAGGGATCGTCTCGATTTTCGCGATCGTCTCTTTTGTCAGGCCGAGGTGCTCCGCGGTCAGTTCGCCCATCTTCCGGGCCTTCTCCTGGTCGTTGTCGGGGCTGCCCTCGATCAGGCCGCTCTGGATGATCGCCTTGTGAAAGAGGCCGTCCGCGGCCGGCGTCTGCAGAAGGGTGTGCACCTTTCCGCCGCCGCCCGACTGTCCGAAGATCGTGACGTTGTCCGGGTCTCCGCCGAAGCCGGCGATGTTGTCGTGCACCCACTTGAGGGACGCGACCATGTCGGCGGTGCCGAGGTTGCCGGTGTACTTATACTGCTCTCCGAAGGAGGAGAGGTCGAGATAGCCGATGCAGTTGAGACGGTGGTTGACGGAGACGACGACCACGTCGCCGAATTCCGACAGCTCCATGCCGTCGTACGCGTAGAGTTCGATCGAGGAGCCCGTCGCGTGTCCGCCGCCGTGGAACCAGACCATGACCGGCTTCTTCGCGCCGTCATTAATGTGCTGTGTCCACAGGTTCAGGTTGAGGCAGTCCTCGTCCTGCGAGTAATGGAAGTGCGGCACGTTGTACTCGTCGTGCGCGATCGGCGTGTGGATCTCCTTGCACACCGGCCCGAAGACGTTGCATCTTCTCGTGCCTTCCCACGGCGTCACTTCTTCCGGCATCTGAAAGCGCTTTGCCTGCGCGTACGGAACGCCGCGGAAGATGAAGGTCCCTTCCTCCAAAAGTCCCCTCACCTTGCCCGCCTTTGTCTGAACCACGGGGTAATCCGGGTTCGAGATGACGGATCTTGTCAGCTTTTTAGGATACATAACAGAATTCCACCCCTTTCCGGGCTTCCTGGAAGCCCGATGTCATTTGCAGCTGCCTGCTTTGCCCCCGGCAGCTCCCCTCTTTTTCAGATCTGGTCTGAGAATGAGTATTTCGCTGGTGCGGTCTGTTTCTCTTCCCCTTGAAACCGACCGCCCTATCGTTCAGTATATCATGTCAGGCCTGTCGGAATCAGTTCTCTTGCGCAAAATATCTGTTTACCGCATTTACAAGAAATATTAATTGCGGTAGACAATTCTTCTTGGCCTGTCTACCACATTTACCAGAATTATCAATTGCGGTTGCTAATTCTTCTTGGTCTTTCTACCGCATTTACCAGAATTATCTATTGCGGTTGCTAATTCTTCTTGGCCTTTCTACCACATTTACCAGAATTATCTATTGCGGTAGACAATTCTTCTTGGCCTGTCTACCGCAATCACGATAATCGTCAATTGCGGTAGATAAGTCCGCAAGCGAGTCAGTTGCAAGTATAAGAAAAGGACCGCCGCAGCTGGTGTGCCAGCACACCAGTGTGACAGTCCTTTGAAATGTTCCGGATGATTGCTGTTTCCAGCCGGCACCCAGCCCTCCGCTCAGCCCGATACTCAGTTCGCCGAGATCGACACCGCGTGCATGTAAGCGTCGGAGCCGCGGGCGACGGAGACCTTGACGCTGCGGTCCTGCGTGAGGACGCGGACGCCGTTCATCGAAGTGCCAGTGTCGAGCTTGATCTGCATCGTGCCGCCGTCGGTGACGAGATACAGGAGGTTGCCCTTCGTGCCAGAGGCGACCTTGCCGGTGACGGTCACGGCACTGCTGCCGTCGACCGAAGCGCTGCCCGGCTGCACCGTGCCCGTGATGACGGACGCGTGGAAGTAGGCGTCGCTGCCGCGGTAGCACGCCACCGCAACGGTGTCGTTCGGGATCAGCGTCTTGCAGACGGAGAGGTTCGTGTTCGCGTCGATCTTGATCTTCATGTCGCCGCCGCTCGTGCCGAGCTGGAGCTCGTTCTCGGTCGTGCCGCTCTTCACGGTGCCCTGGATCATGATCGTCTCGCTGGTCGGCGTGACGGTCTGGGAGGACGAGGAAGAAGAGGACGAAGAGGAGCTGCTGCCGCCCTGCCCGTCGATCCGGACTGCGTGCATATAGGCGTCGTCGCCGCGCGCGACGGAGACGGTCACGGACTGGTTCTCATAGAGGACGCGGCAGCCCATCGCCGTGGAGTTGTCGATCTTGATCGCCATCTTGCCGCCGCTCGTGTCGAGGTAGAGCATGTTCTCGGTCGTGTTTCCGCTCACCTTGCCGGAGACGGAGACCGCCGAACCGGTGTTGACGTTTGCATTGCTGTAGGACGTCGACGCGCCGACGATCTTCGTGCTGTGAAGGTAGGCGTCATCGCCGCGCACCCAGCCGGACGTGACCGTGCGGCCCGGAATCAGGACTTTGCAGGCGGAAAGGTCCGTGCTGCCGTCGATCTTCAGCTTCATCTGGCCGCCGCTCGTGTTCAGGAGCAGCATGTCCGCGGTCGTTCCGGAGGCGACTGTGCCCTGGACGGAGTTGCCGGAGATCTGTGTGGAAGCACTGGAAGAACTTCCGGAAGAGCTGCTTCCGGAGGAAGAATTCTGGGAATCCGTGATGACCAGCGCATGCATGTAAGCGTCGCTGCCGCGGACGGTGGAGACGGTGATCTTCTTGCCGACCGTGAGCGCGCGGCAGGAATCCATGTTGGTGCTGCTGTCGATCTTGAGCTGCATCGTTCCGCCGCTGGTATCAAGGAAAAGGATGGAATCCGAAGTCCCGGTCTTGATCGTGCCGGACACGGAGACCGCCCCGGGGACGTTCGACGCGCTGCCGCCGGAGCTCTGCTGGATCGCCGCGATGCGCGACGCGTGCAGGTATCCGTCATTCTGTCTCGCGCAGGTCACTTTCACCTTCTTGTCCGGGTACAGGAGCTTGCAGCCGGTCAGGTCCGTGCTGCCGTCGATCTTGATCGCCATCGTTCCGCCGGACGTAGAGAGGTAGAGGATCGTGTCGCTCGTCTTGTCCGTGACCGTGCCGTCGACCGTGATGTTTTCATCCGCAAGTGCCGTGACAGCGGGGCCCGCAAGGATGCTGACCGCCATGATGCACAGAGCGGACAGCACGGCCGCAGCGGCCTTCAGTAGTTTTCTATTTCTTTGAATGCTGAACATGTTCAGACCTCCTCATACAGCATAGTTGTGCATGTTCAGTGTATGAGGGCCTGCGCAACAACTGCGTAACATAAAAAGGCAGCGGAGAAGCCCCGCTGCCTTTGTTCCTACTGCCCTGCGTCCTCCGGCCGGCCGCACAGCTCGTACTGTTCCACGTCGATCCTGACGCCGTCTTCGGAGAAAAAGCTTATCCCCTCCGCCTCCTCGCCTGTGTAGATCACGAATGAAGCCGCCTGCGCGCCGTCGTTCACGAACAGCTCCAGGCTGTAACGGTCCAGGATGAGCCGGAGCCGGAGCTCCTTCAGGTCCTTCCCGACCGGGAATTCCCGGATGTTGACGATGTCGTGCGGGAATCCGCTGTGCGTGCGGTCCACCTTGATCGTCCCCGCTTCGGCGCGGTACCGGATCAGGGTGCTGTACCGGTCGTCGCCGGCGACGTACATCCGGAACACGCCGAGACCGTCCTGTCCGCGCTCCGGCCGGACCGTGACCGACAGGTCGAGGCATCTTCCGCCGATGCCTTTCAGGCCGGCTCTCTCCCGGACCGGGACGTCCGCATAGACCGTCTTTTTGCCGCGATACCGCTCCAGCTCCCGGACCGGGTTCTGGCAGAGCCGCCCGTCCCGGACAGAGAGTTCCCGCGGCAGCGACATCTGGCCGGCGAACCGAAGCTCCGGCGGCCTGGCCGCAGAGGTCTCCCAGTTCTGCATCCAGCCGATCA
>DJXE01000020.1:4622-7933 GCA_002449595.1 Lachnospiraceae bacterium UBA7012 | reverse complement strand
TCTGCATCCAGCCGATCATGATCCTTCTGCCGTCGGTGCTGAGCACCGTCTGGGCCGCGTAAAAGTCCGTCCCGTAGTCGATCGTGTGGACGTTCTCCCTCCTTAGCCGCTTCTCCTCCGGATCCCAGGTCCCGATCAAGCTGAGGCTGATGTTGCCCGGGTGGAATTCCAGTCCGTCCGGCATCATGTCCTGCGGGCTGACCAGCAGGACGGTCTTTCCGTCCAGCCCGAAGAAGTCCGGGCACTCCCACATCCTGCCAAACTTATTCTCCGAGGCGTCGACCGTCGTCACATAAGACCAGTGCACGGCGTCTTTGCTCTCGTAGAGCAGGACCGCGCCGCTCCCGTCCGCGGGCCGGTTGCCCATCACCGCCCGGTAGAGGCCGTCCTCATACCAGATCTTCGGATCGCGGAAGTCATGCACGCTTCCGCCTTCCGGCACGTCCTCCGCCCGGATCACAGGGTTCCCCGCATATTTCTCGTAGTCGATTCCGTCCCCGACCGCGATGCACTGCGTCTGGAAGGACTCCGGGATGCCGTCCGCATTCCGCGCGCCCCTCACACCGGTGTACATCAGTAAATGCCTGCCGTCCGGCGTCTCGACCGCGCTGCCCGAGAAGCATCCGCCCTCATCATATTCCTGATCCGGCGCCATCGCCGCCGGCAGTCTCTCCCAGCGGATGAAATCTGACGTCTTCACATGTCCCCAGTGCATCGGGCCCCATTTCAGGTCATAAGGATAGTACTGGAAGAACAGGTGGTATTCCCCCCGGAACAGTGAAAATCCGTTGGGATCGTTGATCCATCCGATTCCACCTGTCAGGTGAAACCCGGGCGTATTCCGGTCCGGGATCCCGAGGTACCGTTTTTCAAATTCTCTGGCTCTCTGCAGCTTCTCACTGGTCATCTCATCGTCTCCGTCAAACGTCTGTAACAAAAGCCGGGCTTCCCGACCCGACGTGAATCAGGAAGCCCGGCATATGAAAAGGAAAGGTTTTAGTTACTTGTTGTATGCGTCGAAGTACTTCTGGAAGATCGCGAGGTACTCATCCAGCTTGTACGCCTTCAGGTCGCTCTGCAGCTGATCCCAGTCCGCATCCGTGAAGCCGTTCATGACCCAGTCCGCCTTCGCGGTGTTGATGCGCTTCGTGATGTCCGCCTGCAGGTTGGAGATGGTCTTGGTGTCATCCGTAGTCATGAAGACGTTCGGGAACACATACTTGCCGTTCATGTCGGGCGTGTAGATGTCCTTGATCCAGTCGAGACGATACTGCGCGTCATCCGGGCAGGTCACATAGACGCCATAGTAGCTGTCAAGGATCGCCAGCGGGCCTGCGACGCATTCCGCTTCACGGACTTCCACAGGGGAAGCATCGCCGAGCGGCGCGTGCTGCAGCATGTCTTCGCCGTCCGCGTTCTTGCCGAGCACGAAGATGTCAAAGTCATCATCCTCGCCGTAGGTACCCCAGTTGTTCTGAGGGGACTGGAAAGGATCATACATCTGGTCAAGCCATGCGCAGACGAGTGCGGGGTTCTGGCAGGTCGCCGTGACGACGCATCTGCCGCGGTCGAAGCCGGAGGTGAAGGAGCCGTTCTGCGGCGTGATGTTCCTGACGTCCGCTTCCAGTGCCGGCAGCGGCACCCAGCCTTTGCCCGCGATCAGGTCGTCCATGCTGACCTGCGCGATGTTTGCGACGTCCCAGGAGAAGCAGACGCCGTAGCGGCCGGATTTGCCCTTCGCGACGTATGTGGACCATTCCTGCGTGAACGCCTCGGGATCGATGAGGCCTTCCTCATACAGCTTGTGCAGCCATGCGATACCTTCCTTGAAACCCTCGGTCGTCGCGGAGCAGATGACCTTGCCTTCGTCCGTGACGGCGATGTGGCGGCCGCGGTCGGGATCGCCGTAGCCTTCGCCGAAACCGTTGATCAGGATCGCCGGATCCTGGTCGCCGTCGTTCATGATGCAGGACATAGGAATGATGGAACCGTCGATGTTGAATTCCTTCTTCAGGGCGTCCGCATTGTCGCGGAATGCGATCAGGACCTGTTCAAACTCGTCGACGTTCGTCGGCATGTCAAGTCCAAGGTAATCCAGCCAGGACTTGTTGATGAAGCTCATGTCGCCGACGGTCTGGATCGCGGTCTTCTCGTAGCCGAGCTGCTCGATCCAGGGCAGGGCCCAGATATGTCCGTCTTCATCCGTGCACATCGTTCTGTACTCGGGAGCCTGCTCGAAGACTTTCTGCAGGTTCGGCATGTACTTGTCGATGTAATCCTCGACGTTCAGGATGACGCCCTGCTTCGCATACTTGAGCAGGTCGGTGTCGCTGAAGCCGGCGCTGAAGACGAAGTCGGGAAGCGTCTTGACGTTCGACATCTCCAGCTGGATCTTGTCGCCCCACTGGTCGCTCTGGATGGTCTTCCAGTTGACGTGTACGTTGGTCTTTTCCTCGAGCCTCTTGAAGATGGTCCTGTTGTTGGGCTCGGACTCCGTGCCCACCGGATAGCTGGTCAGGCCGGAGATCTCAGCCTTCTCCGCGAGCGGGAATTTGAGGGAGGCAGGGTCGACGTCCGCGACCGCGGTACCCGCTGCACCGGCTGCGCCTTCCTGCTTGCCTTTGCCGCCGCACGCCGTCAGCATGGATGCTGCCATTGCGAGAGCGAGCGCCGCAGCAAGAATTCTTTTCTTGTTCAACATTCTGTTGCTCCTTTCTCAAGCGATTGTGTTTCTATAGTTATCAGTTCCGGTTGTTTCTTTATCAATAGCACCCGCACTGTGTCCGTCAGCCCTTGACCGCGCCTGCCATAATGCCGCTGTCAAAGTACTTCTGGAAGAACGGATACATGATCATAAGGGGAACGCTGGAAATAATGATGGTCGCATACTTCAGGAGTTCCGCCAGCTGCGCGCGCTCCGCGGTGCTCTGCATATCGGAGACCATGCCCGGCTCCGGCTGGTTCTGGATCAGGATCGAGCGAAGGACTAGCTGCAGCGGCTGCTTGGAGGCGCTGTTTAAGTAGATCATCGCATCGAAGTAGCTGTTCCACATTCCGACGAACTGCCACATGGCGATCGTCGCGATGATCGGCGTGCAGACCGGGAGAAGGATCTTGAAGAAGTAGACCATCTCGGTCGCGCCGTCGATGGAGGCCGCTTCCTGCAGGTCCTTCGGGATGCCCCTGTAATACGTCCTCGCGATGATCATGTTCCAGACGCTGAACGCGCCGGGAAGCAGGATCGCCCAGATCGTATCCAGCATGCCGAGGTTGCTGATCAGCAGGTAAGTCGGGATCAGGCCGCCGCCGAA
>DJXE01000020.1:0-4552 GCA_002449595.1 Lachnospiraceae bacterium UBA7012 | reverse complement strand
CCGCCGAAGAACATCGTGATCACGAAGATCGTATTGAAGAACCCGCGTCCCCGGAAGTCTTCCCTGGACATCGGGTACGCTGCCAGGAGCGTCACGACGACGGAGATGATCGTGAACAGCACCGAATAGATCAGCGCGTTCCGGAAGCCGACCCAGATCTGCCCGTTCGACATGACTCTCTCGTAGGCGGTCAGCGTCCACTTGCTGAAGTCAAACGTCAGTCCGCTGTTCTGCAGGGTGATCGGATCGATGAACGACGCGAGGATGATGTAGACCATCGGCAGGATGATCGCGACGACGAACAGGCCGAGAATGACATAGCCGGTGATCAGGATCGTCTTGTCTTCCGCCGAATATCTTTGAAACACACTCTTTTTCTTAGTATTCATGTCGCCTGTCCTCCTGTCTCAGATTCCGTTGCCTTCGTTCATCTTCTTGACGAGGGCATTCATGGAGATGAGCAGCACCAGGTTGATCACGGTATTGAACAGACCGACCGCCGTTGAGAAACCGTAGTCGCCGTCCAGAAGACCCTTTTTGTAAACGTAGGTCGAAATGATCTCGGATGTATTGAGGTTCAAGTCTGTCTGCAGTGCGTAAGCCTTCTCAAAACCGACGCTCATGATATTTCCGACCGACATGATGAACTGGATCAGGACCGTGTCCTTGATCGCCGGCCACTCGACCGCCTTGATCTGCTGGATGATGTTAGCGCCGTCGATCTTCGCCGCTTCCTTCAGTTCCTCGCTCGCATTGGAGAGCGCCGCCGTGTAGATGATGGAGGCCCAGCCTGCGCCCTGCCAGATTCCGCTGGCGATATAGATCGTGCGGAACGCCGAGGGCATCGTCATGAAGTTCGTGTTCGTTCCGAGCAGGGAATTGATCATGCCCGTGGGCGACAGCATGACGCGGACGATACCGCAGAGGACGATGACGGAGATGAAGTTCGGCATGTACAGGACCAGCTGGATCTTCTGCTTCGTCTTGGAGCTCAGGATCCTGTTCAGAAGGAACGCCAGCAGGATCGGTGCGGGGAATCCCCAGAGAAGTCCGTATACGCTCAGCTTCAGCGTGTTCATCAGATAGCGCATGAAGTCCGGCGAGGACAGGAACCGGGTGAAGTTCTCGAAGCCGATCCACTCGCTGCCCAGGATACCCCGGATCGGGTTGTATTCCGTGAACGCGATCGCGATGCCGCCCATCGGAATGTAGCGGAAGATAATCGTCAGCAGGAACGCCGGTAACATGAACAGCAGGTAGAGCTGCCAGTGCTGCCGGATGTAGACCAGGTTGTTGTGCATTCTGCTGTCGCTGCCGGCGGCAGCAGCTGCCTGTGTCTTTTTCATATACCCCCTCCCTTTTTCATTGACTGTTTGTGCAATTTGACGACGATTCGGTCATTTGCACGTATATTATTGTCATCTCAAAATTATCATCTGGATGGGCATATGTCAACAATTACTTTACATTTGCACATTTTTCGTCACACTCTATCACTTTACCGTCTAAAATTGTGTCCCGGCAGCAAACGATTTGTGTGCATTTGCACCCTCTTTGTATTTTTGCAAGTTTGACATTCGCATCGTGCTCTTGTTACTATTGAATAAATACCATTCCACTAAATCGATAAGTTCAGGTACATTGACCATGAGAACCAAAGTCACCGTTCAGGATATCGCGGATGCCCTCGGTATCTCCCGCAACACTGTTTCCAAAGCCCTGAATAATTCTGAAGGAATCGCCGACGCGACCAGAGAGCGCATCTTCCAGAAAGCGATCGAGATGGGGTACAAGCACTTTTCCTACGTCAATTCGCTGGATGAGTTCTACTCCCTGTCCACCGCCGCCGGGAGCAGCAGACTCGATGCTCCCCGGGAGATCGCCCTGCTCACCACCACTTTCTTTAACCAATCCCACTTTGCCTCCGTCATGCTCGACCGTTTTCATCGCGAGCTGTCCCAGATGGGCTACACGCTGAACATGCACCTGGTGACTCCGGAGAATCTCCGGGACCACTCGCTGCCGATCACATTCGTGAAAAGCAGGGTCAGCGGGATCGTGTGTATCGAGATGTTCGACCGCAGCTACGATGAGATGGTCTGTGCCCTCGGGCTCCCGGTCCTGTTCGTGGACGGGCCGGACAAATCCTCCGGCATCTCACTTCCCTGCGACCAGCTCTATATGGACAATACGGACGCTGTCACCGAATTTGTAAACGGCATGCTGGACCGGGGCTTTCGCCGGATCGGCTTCATCGGCAACTGGGAGCACTGCCAGTCGTTCTACGAGCGATACACCGCCTTCCGGACCGCCATGATGCTCGCGGACGTCCCCGTCATGAGCGAGTACTGCATCAAGGCAAACGATGCGGCCGATATGGGACCGGCCCTCGTCGCCCTGAAGTCGCTCCCGGACGTGTTTCTGTGCGCCAACGACTTCGTCGCCAGCGACGCGATCCGGCTGCTGAGCAGCCTCGGCCACAGAGTCCCCGAGGACGTGATGTTCTGCGGCTTCGACGACTCACCGGAATCCCGCGGCATGACCCCTGCCCTGACGACGATCCATATCCATACGCAGATCATGGCCTACTCGGCGGCCCAGCTCATCCTGTCCCGGATCAAGGAGCCGTCGCTGGACTTCCGCACGATGCACACTGAAACTTATCTGATCCGCAGGGCGTCCACCAGGGACTGATCCGCGGATAACAGGAGGATCCCGACATGAAGCTCTTCAGCTATGAGAGCCGGTTCAGCCAGTGGATGCTCAGGATCAGCTACGCCTGCTGCCTGAATGTTCTCTGGTTTATCTGTTCCCTTCCGATCGTCACGATCGGCGCCTCGACCGCCGCGCTGTATTACGTCAGCCTGAAGATCGTGCGCGGCGAGGAAGGCCGCGTCTTCTCCTCCTTCTTCCATTCCTTCCGCGAGAATTTCCGCCAGGCCACCGTGATCTGGCTGATCCTCCTCGCCGCCGGCGCGTTTCTCGGATTCGACGGCTACATCGCCGCGCACCTGCGCGCCTCGTCCTCCGGCGGCGCCGCCGTCTTCTGGACGATCGTCCTCGCGCTGATCATCGGCGCGGCGGTGGTCTACACGATCATCCTGCTCTACATCTTCCCGCTCGTCGGGAACGTCTCCAACACGACGCCCTCCATGTTCAAAAACGCGTTCCTGATCGGCACGCATTACCTGTTCGCTACGATCCTGGTCTTCGCGGTCCACTTCGCGATGTTCTTCGCGGTCGTGCGGATCTTCACGCCACTCATCATCTTTGGGGAGGGGCTCTGCGCCATGCTCAGCGCCTGGCTGCTTGACAACATCCTGCGCGCGGTCTCCTATGACCCTGACGCGGACGAGAAGGCCGGTTCGGAGTAAAAGGCGCGGGAAAGGAACGAAATGGCTGTAAAACTGTCACCAGAAGAAAAGGCAGCCCATCGGGCTGCCTTTCAAAAAATGACTCCGGCGCAGAAGCTGGATCACATCATCACCTATTACAAATTGCCGATCATCCTGGCTATAGCCGCACTGGCCGTGCTCATCAGCACCGCGGTGCACGTCGCCCGGAAAAAGGAGGCCGTCCTCTATCTCGGCCTGGCCAACCTGTCGGTATCGGAGTCCACGAAGGAGCTCCTGACCACGTCCTTCCTCACCGCCACCGGGCGCGATCCGCGCAGATCGGAAGTGTATCTCTACGAGGCGCTGTATCTCTCCGACGACCCGGACGCGCAGGACCACGAGTACGCCTACGCCTCCCAGCTCAAGCTCATGGCTTCCGTGAACGCCGGGAGAATGGACCTGCTGCTGATGAACCGCGAAGCCTATGATCTTCTCTCGGAAAAGGGTTATCTCGCGGATCTAAGCGAACTGCCTGCCGCACAGGCGGACAGCGTCCTGGCCGAAGCCGCGCCTTATCTCACCCGCGGCGAAGTCGTCCTCTCTGACAACGCGCTTGAAGTCTCCCTCGGAGAAGCCGCGGAACACGTCCGCACCACGAAGGAAGCCGTGAACGGCGTTCTCGTCTCGGACGTGCCGGCGCTGCGCGGCATCGGATTCAGCGGCGACGTCTATCTCGGCATTGCCGGCAACACGTCCCGTCTCACGGAGTGTCTCTCCTATCTTCACTATATCCTGCAGGATCCGCAGGAAACCGCACCGTGATCGTGGTGCCCTTCCCGAGGACGCTCTTGGTGTCCATCTCCGCGTGATGGTATTCAACGATGTGTTTGACGATCGCGAGGCCGAGGCCGGTCCCGCCGGTCTTCTTTGAGCGGCTCTTGTCGACGCGGAAAAACCTCTCGAACACCCTCTTGAGATTCTCTTCCGCGATGCCGATCCCGGTGTCCTCGACCGAGATCGCGCGGTCCCCGACTTTGACGGTGACGCTTCCGCCCTGCCGGTTGTAGCGGATGGCGTTGTCGCAGAGATTGTAGACCAGCTCGTCGAGCATGGTCCTGTCCGCCAGGACGGGCGTGCTCTCTCCCTCCACTTTGATCGTGACGCCGTGCTCCTCGCAGGACGGCTCCAGCATATCCGCGCAGGTGACGGCGATCTGG
>DJXE01000063.1 GCA_002449595.1 Lachnospiraceae bacterium UBA7012 | reverse complement strand
GTCGACCACGGCAAGACCTCCCTTCTGGACGCGATCCGGAAGACGAACGTCACAGACAGGGAAGCCGGCGGCATCACGCAGCACATCGGTGCGTACACCGTCTCCGTCGGAGACAGGAAGATCACCTTCCTCGATACCCCTGGTCACGAAGCATTCACGGCGATGCGTATGCGCGGCGCGAATTCGACGGATATCGCCGTCCTTGTCGTCGCTGCGGACGACGGCGTCATGCCGCAGACGATCGAGGCGATCAACCACGCGAAGGCGGCGGGCGTCGAGATCATCGTCGCCATCAACAAGATCGATAAGCCGGAAGCCAATCCGGAGCGTGTCAAGCAGATGATGACCGAGTACGGGCTCGTTCCCACCGACTGGGGCGGAACGACGGAATTTGTCCCGGTCTCCGCGAAGACGGGCGAAGGCATTGAGAACCTGCTCGAGACGATCCTCCTGACGGCGGACATCCTTGAGCTGAAGGCGAATCCGGACAGACTTGCCAGAGGCCTTGTCCTCGAGGCGAAGCTGGACAAGGGCAGAGGCCCTGTCGCCAACGTGCTGATCCAGAAGGGCACGCTCCACGTCGGAGACCCGATCTCCGCAGGCGCATGCTACGGCCGCGTCCGCGCGATGGTCGACGACAAGGGCAGGCGCGTCAAGGAAGCGAGACCTTCCCAGCCGGTCGAGGTCCTCGGACTCTCCGACGTTCCCGGCGCGGGCGAAGTCATCATCGCGCACGCCCAGGAGAAGGAGGCCAAGAGCTTTGCCGAGACCTACCAGATCCAGCACAAGGCCGACCTCATCGAAGAGACCAGAATGCGCATGAGCCTGGACGACCTTTTCAACCAGATGAAGGAAGGCAACCTGAAGGAATTCAACATGATCATCAAGGCGGACGTGCAGGGCAGCGCCGAGGCGCTCCGCCAGAGCCTGATCAAGCTCTCGAACGACGAAGTCGTCGTGAAGGTCATTCACTGCGGCGTCGGCGCGATCTCCGAGTCGGACGTGTCGCTGGCCTCCGCTTCGAATGCCGTCATCATCGGCTTCAACGTCAAGCCCGATGCGACCGCGAAGTCGCTCGCGGACAGTGAGGGCGTCGACGTCCGTCTCTACAACGTCATCTATCAGGCGATTGACGACGTCGAGGCAGCGCTCAAGGGCATGCTGGCTCCGGTCTACGAAGAGAAGATCATCGGCCATGCGGAAGTCCGCCAGATCTTCCGCGCATCCGCAATCGGCAACATCGCCGGCGCGATGGTCACGGACGGCGTCATGCAGCGCGGCTGCAAGATCCGCATCACGAGAGGCGGAGAGCAGATCTACGAAGGACAGCTCTCCTCGCTCAAGCGCTTCAAGGACGACGCGAAGGAAGTCCGCGAGGGCTTCGAGTGCGGTCTCGTCTTTGACGGATTCGACAAGATGAACGTCGGGGATATCGCAGAAGCTTACATTCTGGTCGAGGTGCCCAGAACATGAGAAAGAACAGTGTAAAGAACCGCAGGATCAACGACGAGGTGCAGCGCGCCCTGTCGGAGATCCTCCGGGAACTGAAGGACCCGCGCGTCAGCAGCCTCACGAGCGTGATGGCAGTTGACGTCGCGCCGGACCTCAAGACCTGCAAGGTGTGGGTCAGCATTTACGGGTCGAAGGAAGAGATCGACAATACGATGGCCGGGATCCGCAGCGCAAACGGTTTTATCCGCGGAGAACTGGCCCGCAGGGTCAACCTCCGCAACACGCCGGAGCTCCGCTTCTTCGCGGACGACTCGATCGCGTACGGCGTCTCCATGTCGCACCGGATCGACGAAGTGACGGCGAAGGACCGCGCGGCGCAGGAAGAGCGCGGCGAGATGGATCTCTCCGCCTACGTCACGGACCCGGATGAGGATTCCAAATGAGACGCGGCATTTTTGATATTGCGCAGACAGTCAGGGGCGCAGCCACCATCGGCATCAGCGGACACGAGAAGCCGGATGGGGACTGCGTCGGTTCTTGTCTGGGACTGGCAAATTACCTGAGAGACCTTCTGCCGGACGCGCGGGTCGACGTCTTCCTTGAGAGGCCGCCGCGCGAGCTCGTGGAGAACATCCCGGGCGCGGAGAAGATCCGCTCCGACTTTGTGACAGACGTCCCTTCCTATGACGTATTTATCATCCTGGACAGCGCGAAGGAGCGCACGAAGGGCGCGGAGGCGATGTTCGACGCGGCGAAAAGGAAGATCAACGTCGATCATCACATCAGCAACCCGGGGTGCGGCGAGATCAACTTCGTGGACCCGGAGGCGAGCAGCGCCTGCGAGCTGGTCTATGATCTCATCCGCGCAGCCGGCGGAGAAGAAGCGGCGGATCCCGTGACGCGGGAGATCGCGCAGGCCCTGTACGTCGGCATGGTCACGGACACCGGCGTATTCCGGTTCTCCAACACGTCGAAGCACACGATGGAGGCGGCGGGAGACCTTCTGACCTACGGGTTTGACCATGCGAGGATCGTGCGGGAAGTCTTTTTCGAGAAGACCTATGTGCAGCAGCGCATGATCGCGCGGGCGGTCATGGGAAGCAGCCTGCACTTCGGCGGCCGCGTCGTCGTGAGCCGCATCAACCGAGAGGACATGCTGGAGGAAGGCGCGACGAGGGACGACCTCGAGGGCGCCGCGGCGCAGCTCATCCTGACGAGAGGCTGCGTGTGCTCCGCTTTTCTGCAAGAGCAGGAAGAAAACGTATACCGCGTCTCGCTCCGGTCGACCGGGGAGGCCGACGTCTCCCGGATCGCGGGCAGCTTCGGCGGCGGCGGGCATATGCGCGCCGCGGGCTGTACGCTGAGATGTACGGGGGAAGAGGCGGAAAAATCCATCCTGGAGGCAATCGAAAGAGAGCTTTCTACGAGCGCGGATGAGACGGAGAAATAGCTGTCTCCGGGATCCTCTGAGGCGGGAAAAGGATCGTCCCCGGCATCTTCTGAGGCAGAAAACATAGCAGCATAACGAATGAAGATCATAGAAGGAAAGAAACTGTTTCATAACGATATGCCCCTCGCGCTCTCGATCGGCAAGTTCGACGGCGTGCACCTGGGACACCGGAAGATCCTCTCGGCGCTTGCAGCGCGGGAATCGGAAGGACTGACTCCTGCGGTGCTGACGTTCGATCCCTCCCCGGAGGCATGGTTCACCGGACAGGAGAGAGTGCTTACGACGCGGGAGGAAAAGCGGTATCTGCTGGCGCAGGCCGGCGTCGGCCTGCTGATCGAGCTGCCGTTCGACCGGGAGACGGCGGACACGGACCCCGCGGCGTTCGCGGAGAACGTGCTCGCGCGGCAGCTGTCGGTCCGGTTTATCGCGGCGGGTCCGGATCTGTCCTTCGGCGCGGGCGGTAGGGGCAGCTTCGAGCTGCTGGAGAGCATGGCAGGAAGTCTCGCGTTTGAGACGCAGCGCGTCGACAAAGTCCAGTGGGACGGCGCGCCGATCAGCTCGACCCGCATCCGCGGCCTCGTTGAGGAAGCGCGCATGGAAGAGGCGGCCGAGATGATGGGCCGCGCGTACCTGATCCGCGGCCGCGTGGAGCACGGCCGGCAGCTGGGAAGGACGATCGGCATTCCGACGGCGAACCTCATTCCGCCTGCGGAGAAGATCCTTCCGCCGAACGGCGTCTATTATTCCATCGTGACACTGGACGGCGTGACGTATGACGCGATGACGAACATCGGCGTCAAGCCCACGGTGTCCGACGAGGCGAAGGTCACCGCGGAGACGTATCTCTACGGCTTCGATGGAGACCTGTACGGACAGGAAGCCTCCGTCAGCCTTCTCTCATTCCGGCGGCCGGAGCGGAAGTTCGCGGACGTCGCGGAGCTGAAGGAAGCGATGCACCTCGACGTCGAGGAGGGCATCCGGTTTCACGAGCGCCGCAGGAGGCAGGAAGAGCGGGCCGTGTGAGACGCTTCAGAAGGTGCCCGGAAGGGCGCGGAATTGCGCTAAATAGCGGTTTACAAGGAAAATCTTTCGTGTTATTATAAATAACTGTCCGCGGCTCGGTTCCCGGCGGCTCCTGCCAGAGCCTGGCTGACGGCGTAAAACATATTTCATATAAGGAGAAAAAGAACATGATCTCAAAAGAAAAGAAGACAGCCATCATCAACGAGTACGGCCGCTTTGAGGGCGACACCGGCTCACCGGAAGTTCAGATCGCCGTCCTGACGGAGCGCATCCGTGAACTGACCGACCACATCAAGCAGAACCCGAAGGACCACCACAGCGCCCGCGGCCTTCTGAAGATGGTCGGTAAGA
>DJXE01000191.1 GCA_002449595.1 Lachnospiraceae bacterium UBA7012 | reverse complement strand
CCCTTCTGTCTCCAGGGCTTCTTTCCGCCTCCGCTGACTTCGCCGCGGGTCTTGGCCTTCTGCGTGCCCTGGCGGTTGTTCGCCAGATGCTGGACTACTGCCATGTGAAGCAGATGTTCATTAACGGATACGCCAAAGACCGCATCATTTAACTCGATGGTACCAACCTGGGCACCTTCCATATTTAACACAGATACGTTTGCCATGTGTCAGCCTCCTTCCCGTTATGCTTCTGCCTTCGTGGTCTCTTTGATGGTGATCAGGCCCTTCTTGGGTCCGGGAACCGCGCCCTTGACCAGGATGAGATTTCTGTCCGCGTCCACTCTGACAACTTCAAGATTCTGGACTGTTACCTGAACATGACCCATGTGACCGGGCATGCCTTTTCCCTTGAAAACTCTGCTCGGATCGGAGGAAGAACCGTTGGAACCCTGATGGCGGTGGAACTTGGAGCCGTGCCCCATGGGACCTCTGTGCTGGCCAAGTCTCTTGATCGCGCCCTGGAATCCTTTGCCCTTCGTGACTGCAGTCACGTCGATCTTGTCGCCGTCTGCGAAGATGTCAGCCTTGATCTCGCTGCCGACAGTGTACTCGCCGCTGTTCTCGAAACGGAACTCGCGGACGAACTTCTTGACGGACGTGCCGGCCTTGTCGAAATGGCCCTTCATAGCCTTGCCGACGCCGTGCTGGTGGACGACTTCCTTCTTGCCGGACTTGTCCACGACCGTGATTCTCTCCTTCGCGTCGCCGAAGCCGACCTGGACAGCTTCATAGCCGTCGTTCTCGACCGTCTTCACCTGTGTGACGACGCAGGGACCTGCCTCAAGGACAGTGACGGGAACGAGGGTTCCGTCATCCTTGAAGACCTGTGTCATACCGATTTTGGTTGCAAGTATTGCTTTCTTCATGTTTACCTCTTTCTTTGCCTACAGCGGACAACCTTCTGTGTTTTCCTGCCGCCTCCCGTTATTCAGGCGGCCCCGGCCGGCATTTCCGGCTGTCATACTAGTAGAGGCAGTTTTGATAATAATGCTTAGAACTTCTATAAATACGAACCTCCGGCAAGGCTGATCTTTCTTGCGCAAAGGGGTATTTGCTCATTATTTTGTTACCATCTTGATGTTGATGAACACACCTGCAGGCATTTCGAGTCTCTGCAGCGCATCGACCGTCTTCTGCGTGGGGGTAATGATGTCGATCAGGCGCTTGTGTGTGCGCTGCTCGAACTGCTCTCTGCTGTCTTTGTACTTGTGGACAGCGCGGAGGATCGTAACCACTTCCTTCTTAGTGGGAAGCGGCACCGGGCCGGAGACCTGCGAGCCGTTCTTGCGGACGGTGTCGATGATCTTCTTCGCGGACTGGTCGATCAGCTCGTGATCGTACGCCTTTAATGTAATTCTCATCACCTGGTTTGCCATAAAAAAAGTCGCCTCCTTTTCGCACTTTTTAATGATAAGTACGACCAGCGGTGACTGTACACACTCCCGTGCGTGTCGCGCCCTTCTCAATCATAAAACCGGCATTTGCCGGTTTCCGATCTCAAACAGCTTGAACTTACACGTCGTTTCTGCCCTCGGCAGACTGTTGATCGGTACAGTGACCTGTCGTCAGATTGTTTGACATTCGCTCCACGGAAAACCTGTCTTTACGGGCGTCGCCGCTCCGACAGCAACCTCACGCTTCACAGCTATCATGTCACAGCATTGATTACTATACACGATGAAACTGCCGTTTGCAAGCACTTTTTACAAATCTGCAAAAATATTTTTGTGAATAGTGACGAAATTTTCTTTTCTTGTGGTGTTGTTTGATTATAACACAATATATAGTGTTTTGGCGTCTCCATCCGATATCCCTCTTCGCTTCGTGAAGCAGTCGGGACACAGTTTCTAAGTTCGCGGCCTGTGCTCCGGAGATAAAGCGCTCGCACGAAAACTTGCAGGAAAGACCTCCGCCGGAGGTCTTTCCTGCTGCGGACATACGGCTCGCGCTTTAAGTCGCACAGCCCGCTTACTAAGAAACTGTAATGTCCCGTCTGCTGAACTTCGCTGTGAGGTATATCGGATGGAGCGCAGGCCGCATATGCTCTGTGACGTATGACCCGCTCACCAAAAAAAGCGTGTTCCGACTCCAAACTTCGCCAGTGAGGTATGTCGGACGGTTATAGTGTGATCCTGAAGTCGCTGCTCTTCTTAACGAAGGCGGGGATCTTGTCGAGCGGAGCCGGGACTGTGGCGAGCGTGCCGCCTTCATACTCGGTGCCGTCGAAGAGGTCGACCCAGGTCTCGCTGCCGGGGAAGTAGACTTCCTTCTCGCGGAGGCCTTCCTCCGTCACGGGGGCGACGAGGAGATCCGGTCCGAAGAGGTATTCGTCCTCTGTCGTCCAGGCCGCGGCTTCGTCGGGGTACTCGAGGAAGAGCGCGCGGATCAGCGGCAGGCCGGTCTCGTGGGCCTCGGCGCCGATCTTTTCGACGTAAGGACGCAATTGCTCACGGATGGCGATAAACTTGGTCAGCACGTCATAGACCTTTTCTCCGTAGCTCCAGACTTCGTTCGGCAGGCCGTAGGAGAACTGCTTGACGCCGTCCCTGTACTGCTCTTCCATTGTGAGCTTCTTGAACGGCTGGCGCTCGCCGTGCATGCGGAGCACCGGACAGAAGGTTCCCCACTCGAACCAGCGGACGAGCAGTTCCTTGAAGGAGTCGGACTTCACGTCGCCGCCGATGAAGCCGCCGATGTCGGAGATCCACCAGGCGATGCCGGACAGGCCCATGTTGATGCCGGCCTGCAGGTTTTCGCGCATGGCGCGGAAGGTGGAGCAGACGTCGCCGGACCAGACGAGCGTGCCGTATTTCTGGGAGCCCGCCCATGCGCAGCGCGTCAGGTTCATGATCTCGCTCTCGCCCTCGCGGCGCATGCCGTCGTAGAAGGCGCGCGCGTAAGCGACGGGATAATAGTTGGAGACTTCGAGTGCCGGGCCTGCGCTGTAGCGGTACAGGTCGAACTCGTAAGGGCCGTACTCGGGCTCGACTTCATCCAGCCAGAACAGGCGGATACCGTAGTCGTAGTAGTTCTGCTTCACTTTGTCCCAGACGAACGTGCGGGCGCCCTCCGAGAACGGATCCAGGAAGCGCGTCTCGCCGATCCAGTTCATGTGGACCTGAAGACCGCGGTCGTTTTTCACGAGATAACCCTTTTCCATCATCTCGTCGTGATTGTCCGCCGTCGCGTCGACGGTCGGCCACACGGAGACCATGAGGCGCACGCCCAGTTCCTTCAGACGCTTCACCATCGCGTCCGGATCCGGGAAGTCGACCGGCGAGAAGCGGAACTCACCCTGCTTCGTCCAGTGGAAAAAGTCTATGACAATAACCTCCAGCGGCAGCCCCCTGCGGTGGTATTCTTCCGCCACTTCGAGGACTTCCGCCTGCGTGCGGTAGCGGAGCTTCGACTGCCACAGGCCGAGCGCCCACGCGGGCATGATCGGCGAGCGGCCGACGGACTTCGTGAACTGCATCACGACCTGCTTCGGGTCGCCGACGGTGATGAAGTAGTCGAGCTTCTTTGTGCGCTCCGCGGTCCACTCCGTGCGGTTCTGGCCGAAGACGGCCTTGCCGATCGCCGGATTGTTCCAGAAGAATCCGTAGCCGAGGCTGGAGACGTAGAACGGGATCGTGATCTGCGAGTTGCGCTGCTCAAGGTCGAGGACTTCGCCCTTCTTGTCGAGGTTCAGCTCCTGGTACTGGCCCATGCCGTAGATATGCTCGTCCGGATCCGCCTCGAAGCGCGCTGTCAGGCGGTACTCATAGCTGCCCGGCACCGGCGACATCTGCCGGCCGGCGATGCCCTGCGGCACGGCGTATCTGTCGATCCTGTCGCGGTTTCTCCAGTACTCCTGCAGGATGACGCTGCCGTCCGCCTTGCGGAATGTGATCCACCCTTCCGGCCCGATCTCCGCACTGATGTTTCCGTTGCGGATGACGCCGGTCTGCGACCGGACTCTGTCTTCCTCTTCTTCCCACGGCGCCTGCAGAAATACTTCCTTGATTTCGATCTCGGGCTCGGTCTCCTCGACCTCTTCAGTCAGTGCCCAGTCCCTGTCGTCGGGCTGGCTCACGGGCCACATCTGGACTCTCAGGGAATTGCTGCCCCACGGGCGGATGGTCAGTTCGAAACCGTCGTCGTACATGGACAGGATCTTGCCGGATTGCTCGATTCTCATGATTTCTATTACCCCCTTTATGTCGATTATCTGAATATTGTATTTGAATACCTTCTTGCTGTGGTGCGGATGCTTTATCTTCGTTCAGCGCCGCAGAATAACGTTATCTATTGCTTCGCCGCGGCAAGGCAATGTGCTCTTTCTGCTCTGCGGCGCGCAGGTCTCATAATGTTCAATTCTTACGCTTTATAGTCATGTTATGACCTGGCGATCCATCTTCCGGCGGCGCCGCAGGGCAGCGTCAGGTTGCCGGTGGTGACGGGAAGGCCGACTTCTCCGGCGTCGATGTGACCTGCGTGGACCGGGTCCAGGGCGCGGTGCAGCATGTAGCTGAGCACTGCGGGCTGGAGGCCTGTCGTGTAGGAATTGATCAGGACGAACAGAGGCTCTTTGGAGAGGACCTTCGTGCAGGTCTCAAGGAACGGATAGATGGACTCTTCGATCTTCCAGATCTCGCCTTTCGGGCCGCGGCCGTAGGACGGCGGGTCCATGATGATCGCGTCGTAAGTGTTCCCGCGGCGGATCTCCCGCTCTACAAATTTAAGACAGTCGTCGACGAGCCAGCGGATCGGCGCCTCCGCGAGATCCGACGCGGCAGCGTTCTCTCTCGCCCAGGTGACCATTCCCTTGGATGCGTCCACATGCGTCACGGAAGCTCCCGCCGCTGCGGCGCTGACCGTCGCGCCGCCGGTGTAGGCAAACAGATTCAGCACTTTGACGCTGCCTCCGTCCGCGATTCGCTTCCTAATCAGCTGCGACGCCCAGTCCCAGTTCACCGCCTGCTCCGGGAAGAGTCCCGTATGCTTGAAGCTGAACGGCTTCAGATGGAACGTCAGCAGTCTGTCGTATCCGCCGCGCCGCGATGCGCCATACTTGATCGTCCACTCCTCCGGCAGATCAAAGAATTCCCAGTTCCCACCGCCCTTGTTCGAGCGGTGATAGTGGGCGTTCACTCTTTTCCAGAGAGACGGATCCCCCTTCGGCCAGATCACCTGCGGGTCCGGGCGGATCAAGAGATAATTGCCCCATCTCTCAAGTTTCTCCCCGTCGCCGGAGTCCAGTACTTCATATTCATCCCAATCAGATGCGATCCACATATTACTCCTCAATACTCGCTGTTAACTCATTGCAGTTCATATACATTTTATCGCATTTTATGCCGCTTAATGAGTTACAAGCGCTCCCAATTTATATAAATTCATTATCTCATCTCTGGTGAGATATTATGTTCAGATTCATTGAATTTCATGACGTGCATGAATTCATTATCTTATCTCCGGTGAGATGTTCAGATTCATTGAAATATCATGTTGTGAACGTCTTCAGCTCATGGATGAGTCTGGCGACGGGAAGGCCAACGACGTTGTTGTAATCCCCGTGGATGCCTTTGACGTAGATCATGAATCCGGCTTGAATACCATATGCGCCTGCTTTGTCATATGGTTCATCCGTCGCAGTATAGAGAAGGATCTCTTCTTCCGTCATCGGATAGACTTCCACTTCCGTGTGCTCGTGGAAAGATCTCACATCCGCAATTTTCTTCTGATCATCCAGACGAATCAGCGTCACGCCGGTGAAGACGTCATGCTTTCTTCCCTGCAGCAAGTGGATCATGCGATTCGCATCTCTCCGATCCACAGGCTTGCCAAGCACTTCACCATCACAAGCAACGATTGTGTCTGCGCCGATGATGACCGTATCATTCGTCAGCTCCACACTGTCTTCAGAATCCTCACTGCTGGCCGACAGATCATTCTGTCCTTGTTCATCTACTGAATTCTTTATTCTTTCGGCGATCTCTCTAGCCTTATGCGCAGACAATGCCTCCACAAGCTTCGCAGGATCAGACTCATCTGAGACTTCCTCGCCTTGTGCAGGCATGATCGTAAACCGAAGACCGGCTTCCTTCAAAAGCATACTTCTTCTAGGCGATTGCGAAGCCAGAATATAACGGACCATTACGTTCCCTCTCTATAAAAAAGCACTATTGATACCTTTGCTACCACATCACATATTTTATCTCAAAATTATTCGCTCGATTTTGTCCCCACATAAATCGCGCGAAGTCAGTTTGCTACCGCATGGAATACGTACCCCAACAAGTATTCGCTTATTATCGGCTGCGATAACAAGTAGGGTCACACATCTGCTACCGCATCGCTTATTCCTTCCCGGAAGTATTCGCTCGGCACCGCCCGACAAGCAGTTTCGTGAAGCAAATCTGCTACCGCATGGACAACGTTCCCCAACAAGTATTCGCTGCTGAGCGGTTTGGATAACTTGTTGGGGAACTCAGATGCTACCGCAAGGATGGTTTCCCCACGAAAGTATTCGCTCCAGGCAGCTCGCCAGCAAATTCCGCGAAGCAAACCTGCTACCGCATGGATAGTGTTCCCCTACAAGTATTCGCTCCCGAGCGGTTTGGATAACTTGTTGGGGAACTCAGATGCTACCGCATGGATGGTTTCCCCACGAAAGTATTCGCTCCAGGCAGCTCGCCAGCAAGTTCCGTGAAGCAAATCTGCTACCGCATGGACTGTGTTCCAATACAAGTATTCGGACCCGAACGGTCTGGATAACAAGTAGGTGCACACATCTGCTACCGCATCGATTATTCCTCCCCGGAAGTATTCGCTCAGCGCTGCCCGCCGGGAAGTATCACAGTAGAATTCTGCTACCACAAAGTCCCATAATCAATGAAGTATTCGCTCAGCGCCAGAAATTATTCGCTCAGCGCCCCGCACAAATAAAACAAGGCTGCCGCATAAGCGGCAGCCCTGCAGCTGACATCATATTTGATTTCCAGCTTGCCGACCGTCAAGCATAGGCTTTATGGCCGACTGAGTATTAACTCGCAGCCCCTAAAGACTGAGGTGTAATTACTCGATAACGGAGACAACTCTGCCGGAACCGACAGTACGGCCGCCTTCACGGATAGCGAA
>DJXE01000104.1 GCA_002449595.1 Lachnospiraceae bacterium UBA7012 | reverse complement strand
TCATGATCTACATGTGCGGCACGGATCTTGAGTCCAAGTCCGGCATGGCGACCAGCGACCTCTCCGAGATGGCGAAGGCGGCGATCAGTGACAAGGTCAATATCCTGATCTACACCGGCGGCTGCTCCGGATGGCGCAACAATATCATGAGCAGCAAGGTGAACCAGGTCTACCGCCTGACGAACGGCGGCAAGTTCGAGCGTCTCGTTCCGGATGACGGAAGCAAGGTCATGACCGACCCGGCGACGCTGACCGCGTTCATCAATTTCTGCAAGAAGAACTTCCCCGCGAGCAGAAACGAGCTGATCTTCTGGGATCACGGCGGAGGATCCATCAGCGGCTACGGCTACGACCAGAAGTATCCGTCCGCGGGCGCCATGAGCCTCGCGCAGATCAACAGCGCACTCAGCAAGGCTAACATGAAGTTTGACTTCATCGGCTTTGACTGCTGCCTGATGTCGACGGCGGAAAACGCGCTCATGCTCTCGCAGTACGCGGACTACATGATCGCTTCCGAGGAGACGGAGCCCGGCACCGGCTGGTACTACACGAACTGGCTGTCGCTCCTGTCCCAGAACACTTCCGTCCCGACGACGGAACTCGGCAAGCGCATCATCGACGACTTCACGGATGCCAGCGCACAGAAGGCGCGCGGCCAGTCCACGACGCTCGCGCTCATCGACCTCGCGGAGCTGCAGAACACGCTTCCTGAGAAGCTCGCGGCGTTCTCCGTGGACACTTCGGAACTGATCAAGAATGATGAATACAAGACGGTTGCGACCGCACGCAGCGGCGCAAGAGAGTTCGGCGCGCAGGCAAGAATCGACCAGGTCGACCTCGCGGATCTTGCGAACCGTATCGGCACGGATGACGCGAAGGAACTCGTCGACGTGATCTACAGCGCGGTCAAGTACAACCGCACTTCAAGGAACATGGCGAACTCGGCCGGCCTCGCGATCTACTTCCCGAGCAAGCGGCTCTCCTCCGTGAACACGATGGTCAGCCAGTACCAGGCGATCGGCATGGACGCGAACTACGCCAAGACGATCCAGGAAGTCGCCACGATGCAGGCGAGCGGCCAGGCGGCGTCCGGCGGAAGCGCTTCGCCGTTCCCGATGCTTGACTTCGGCGGTCTCGGCGGTTACGGCTCATCCGGCAGCAGCAGCTCCTACGGCAGCGCGGATCTCCTGACCCAGCTGATCGGCAGCATGCTGAGCGGCGGAAGCACCGGCGGCCTCGGCCTACAGGATCTCGGATTCATGAGCGGCAGCGGTCTCTCCGACAGAGCAGTTGCGGAATACATTGAGGAAAATCATTTTGACGCAGATCAACTCTTCTGGAACGTTGGAGAGGACGGCCTCTACACGCTGACGCTTCCCGCGGAGCAGTGGTCCATGGTCGACCAGCTCGACCTGAACATGTTCTACGACGACGGCGAAGGCTACGTCGACCTCGGCTATGACAACGTCTACGAGTTTACGAAGGACGGCTCCCTGATCGGCAATACCGACAGGACCTGGCTTGCCATCAACGGCGATGTCGTCGCTTACTATCACCTCGACACGACGGATGACGGCGACCAGTACAGGATCACGGGACGCGTGCCTTGCCTTGTGAACGGCGAGCGCTCCGACCTCATTCTTGTCTTCGACAACGATGAGCCTTACGGATACATCGCGGGCGTCACGACCGACTATGTGAACGGCGAGACCGAGACCGCGGCGAAGATCCAGCCCGGCATCCAGGAACAGCAGAGCGCGGAGACGGATTCCGAGACCGGCCTCACGGAGAACATCAGAGGCCTCACGATCGGCGACAGAGTCGACTTCCTCTGCGACTTCTATTCCTATGACGGCGAGTATCTCGACAGCTACATGATCGGCGACCGCTGGATCGTAGACGGCCAGCCCGAGATCAGCAACGTCGACGTCGGCAGCGGCGCGGTCCGCGTGCTCTATCACTTTACGGACATGTACGGCCAGGAGTACTGGACACCTGCGATCATGCAGTGATGGGTCCAGACTGCCTGAGAATGGTCCCGGCCGCGGCTTTTCACAAGAGGCGGCCGGAGGCAAAACATTTATCGCGATGAACAAAGTACTGGTAACGGTCAGCAGCACACAGGCGGAGGGAACGGAATCCCTGTCGCAGGAATACAGGCGGATGCCGGGACAGTACTACGAGAAGGGCGGCGCGCGTTATCTCGTCTACGAGGAGCCGGAAGGCGAATCGGGGCGGGCGGCGCGCGTCGTCCTTTGTCTGAGGACTGACCCGGCACTTACATTACAGATCACGAGAAAAGGGGAGAGCCGCACGCAGATCACCCTTGTTCCCGGCCGGGAGACGGCAGGGATCTTCGAGACGCCGTTCGGAAACATCCCGCTGCGCGTCGCGACCGGTTCGCTTGATATTCTGGAAGAGGCTTGCTTTTTCAAAATTGCTGGCGAATATGTACTGACAATGAGAATGACGGAAGGACAGGAGACAGATGTCACAAGCAGGATCACTGTTCTTGTGGAAGACGGCGGAGCTGAAGGGTGAGACCTTCGCGGTGATCACCGGCCACAAGGGAGACCCGCGGGACCTCGTCGTTCCGGAGACGGTGGACGGGATCCCGGTGCGGGAGATCGCGCCCCACGCATTTGAAAACAGGCTGCGGCTCGAGAGCGTCGCCCTCCCGAAGAGCGTTGTGAGGGTGGGGGCGTTTGCTTTTCACAGCTGCAGGTCGCTGAA
>DJXE01000181.1 GCA_002449595.1 Lachnospiraceae bacterium UBA7012 | reverse complement strand
ATTCCCGTTACTGTGTACTGTTCCACTTGTGCCTTCTTTCTCTGCGGGGAATCAGCTTCCCGCAGACTGCTTCATCTGCTTCTGCGGATGGACTGTTCCTCTGCGAATCGCTTCTGCATCGGGATCCCTCTCCGCATCTCACTTCATCAGCTTCTGCAGCAGTGCGACCAGCTCCTCGACCGACTCCTCGTTTCCTTCCTTGAGGTCACGCGCGACGCAGGTGC
Source organism: Lachnospiraceae bacterium UBA7012 (assembly GCA_002449595.1). Classification (GTDB taxonomy): domain Bacteria; phylum Bacillota; class Clostridia; order Lachnospirales; family Lachnospiraceae; genus CAG-791. Next base: position 5,686 of record DJXE01000181.1, on the reverse strand, counting down.
GGATGTGGTTCGAGAGCATCACCTTGGAAAAGCTGTTCATCGCGCAGTTCGCAGCTGCGACCTGCGTCAGGATATCCGTGCAGTAGACGCCTTCTTCGACCATCCTGCGGATCCCCCGGATCTGCCCTTCGATCCGGTTGAGCCGGTGGATGAGGTCCTTCTTCTCCTCGTCGCTCCGCTCTTTCGTCTTGCCGGAGAGTTCTTTTTCGCTGCAGCAGCAGCCGGTTTCTTTTTTCGCCATATCTTTCCCCTGATTCGCTGTGCGCGTTCAGCCTGTCTTTCAGGCATTCGTGGGCAGGCCCTCGATGTCCTTATGGCATCCTGTCCGCGCATGGCTCATTGCCACACAAGTATACCCCCAAGGGGTATTATCTTCATGAGAGATAATATACCCATCGGGGGTATGTGTCAATACGTTGATATATGCTCTCCGCAAAACCTTCCGGTTCTTTTCCGGGGCCGTCCGGATCCGCCGCCGCCCGCTCACGGCGGGCCGGCATGACATCTCATTACTTTATTATCTTCCAGTCACCACTCAGATAGTCCTGCCGGTATACCGTCCGCAGATCCTCACTGATCGCGTAAAAGTCCTCATGCACGTAGTTCTCCGGATGATCCGTCCCGAAATCAAAGACGTAGCAGTACTTTCCTTTGATCTCCTGCACGCTGTCAAAATAGACGTCCATGCCGAGATCCACCTTTTCCGCGACTTCGTCCCAGTCCTGCATCGCCTCGAAGCTGTCCATGATCCGCTCCCACGGGATGTCGATGCCCCGGTTCGGATCGTAGACCGTCTGGTCCTGGTCGGTCCGCGCGCCGCCGGGCTCCGCGCCCTGGTTTTCCTCCTGTGCGACGCCGACGTAGCGGTACAGCTCAAAGCTGTGGTCAAACTCACCCGCGCCCGGGAAGATGTACCCGAGGATCCCCTCGCCGTTGTTTGCCTGGTCCAGCGTCAGGATCTGCTCGCCGTCGAGCTGGATCGCGGAGACCAGGTAGTCCCCCGTTCCGCCGCCGCCAAACAGCCGGTCGAGCGTCCGCTCCTTCATCTGCCGCTCCGTGTCCTCGTTGTAAGGCTTCGTGCAGATGAGGTCCGGCGCGTCATATTTGTCCGTGTAGATGTGGTCGTAGTCCAGGAACAGCTCGAAATATCCTCCGCCCGCCGTCAGTGGCATGACCGTCATCTTGCGGTAGTCATCGAAGGTGACAAGTGCGCCGGGGCCGCCGATGACCGGATCGTACCAGACCCAGCTGCCGCTCAGGAAGTTCACGAGGTCCGTCTCCTCCTCCCACGTGACGCCCCTGTGCTCTCCTTCGAGGTCATGTCCCATCACGTAGTCCGCTCTCGGAAACTCCTCCGGTTCGTCGCGCAGATTGGTCCAGTTCTGCTCGCCGAACACCACCGCGCCGTAATAATTGTCCTTCGTCACCTTCAGCTTCAGGTGCGGCTGCCAGGAGAGGTCCACATAGACCGCGATGCTCTCGCCCTTGTCCAGCACGCCGCTCGTCACGTTGTTCCCCGGGATGAAGGTCCCGTCCGAGCCGAATAAGTAGGTCGGCAGGCCCTTCTCTGCGAGCCCCTCGCTGATCTCGTCAATGACATAGCGGATGCCGTCCTCGGAAGCCGTGATGAGCGCCCAGTACCAGCTGTCGGGGAACTCCGTGTCCTCGTCGTAGGCCGAGTCGATCAGCTCTTCCGCGCCGGCTCTCTTCACCTGCTGCTCTCTCTCGAAGTACTCGATCGTCACCAGTTCCACCGGTGCGGGCGCATCCGCCGGAAGATTTGAGATATAGTTCCGCTTTCCGTTCTTCTCACGGAACGTGATCTCAAATTCCCGGGAAAAGCGATAATTCCGCGCATCCGAGCCTTCATAGTGCAGACGGTATATTTCGCTCCCGTCCGCCTCTTCCGTCACCGTTCCGTCTGTGAAGCTGATCGGGATCGCGTTCGTGTCCCCGTGGAAGTTGAAGTACAGTTCGCCCTCATCGTAATAGTTCCATATGAGCTTGTTCCGAGCATCCGCGTAGTCCGTGCCGCCCTTCTCTTTTACGAGGCGCTGAAAATCCTTTTCCCTGATGATCGTGACACCGGTCATCTCCATTTCGCTCGCGTAATACTGTTCCAGGAATTCTTTCAGCGCCGGCTCATCCTCGAGATCGAGGCCCATGCCCGCGCCGTTGTAGACGACCTGGTTCCAGTCGATCTCCTCGGGGCGCGCGTAGGTGCAGACGTAGAATCCGACGTCGTCCATGTTGAAGTCTTCGTTCAGCTGCCGGATCTCCCGCCTGCTCAGTTCCCTGGCTTCTTCCGTCTCTTCCTGCGAAGAAGGCCGGGTGGCCGCAAGCGCCGGCGTGCAGACAATTCCTGCGGCGATCACCCCCGCGAGGAAAACTGCCGTGATCCGGCGGACCATCTTTTTCAGATCTCTCATAAAAACCTCCTTTTCCCGCAGAAAGCCTGTTATTGCTTCGCCGCCTTGTCTGCCGCGATCAGCCTCCGCACCGCCGCGACCGCCGCGCGGATCGCCAGATCCGTGTCGTGCACGACCGGATTATCGAGTCCGAGCTTTTCTCTCTCCTGGTTCGCCATGACGAGCAGCACTGCGCCGCAGCGGACGTGCAGTTTCGCTGCGTTGATGAAAAGCGCTGCCGACTCCATCTCGGAGCACAGGCACCCGAGACGCTTCCACGCCTCCCACTTTGCGATCAGCTCATAGCCGACCGGCGATTTCTCCGGCGAGTGCTGGCCGTAGAACGTGTCCTTGCACTGCGCGACGCCGACGTGGTACCGCGCGCCGAGTTCCTCCGCGGCCTCCTTCAGGGCGAGCGTGACGCCGAAGTCCGCGACGGCGGGGTACTCGATCGGGGCGATCTCCTTCGAGGTTCCCTCCATGCGGATCGCACCCTGCGCGATCACGAGGTCTCCGCTCATGACGTCCGTCTGCATGCCGCCGGAAGTCCCGATCCTGAGGAAAGTGTCCGCGCCGCACATCGCAAGCTCTTCCATCGCGATGCTGGCCGACGGGCCGCCGATCCCGGTCGAGGTGACGCTCACCGGCACGCCGTCCAGGCTTCCCGTCCACGTGACGTACTCGCGGTTCGAAGCGACCTCATGCGGATCGTCCAGATACTGCGCGATCTTCGGCACTCTGCCCGGGTCCCCCGGAAGAAAGACGTAGCGTCCGACCTCCCCTTTCGCGACCTGGATGTGATACTGTCTGCTCGGATCTTCAGAATATTTCATTGCAGCCTCCCACAATTGATCTTGTTTTTTCCGCCGCCGGAAGCTCTCGACAATCCTGCTTTCAGGCCGCATACTGGATATAAATACCAGCGTCCGTTCTAATCATTTCCGGCGCTGAACTCTTACTGTAATTATACCTCTCGGAAACTGTCTTCCGCCACCTGCAAGGAGGATCCCAATGATCATTGAAAGCCTGAAAACCAACCACATCGAATTCCCTCTGGGATACCAGATCACGCGGCCGGTCTTCTCCTGGACCGTCTCCTCCGCGACCGGCAAAAGGCAGGCATCCGCCCGCGTGAAGGTCGCTGCTGATGCGGCCATGTCGGAGATCCTTTTCGACACCGGGGAGCGGGATGATCTCACTTCTCTCGGCGTTCCGGCCGACCTCGCGCTCGCGCCGCGCACCCGCTATTTCTGGCAGGTGTCCGTCACCGCAGACGACGGAGAAAAGGGTCTGTCGCCCATCTCCTGGTTTGAGACCGGCAAGATGGATGAGCCGTTCCTCGCGAAGTGGATCGCCGCGCCGTTTGACGGGCATCCGGTGCTTTCGAAGAAATTTGTGGTGGGCTCCGCTCCCGCGAAAACCGTCGCCGCCGCCCGCCTGTACATCTGCGGCCTCGGACTCTACGAGGCGTATCTCGACGGCGAAAAGATCGGCAGCGAGCACCTCGCGCCCGGCTACGACAGCTACCAGTACCAGATCCAGCTGCAGACTTATGATGTGACAGGCGCGCTTCTTGCGTCCGGCGACGCGGGCGCCCACACCCTCTCCGTCATGCTCGGTAAGGGCTGGTACATGGGCCGCTACGGCTTCGGCAAGGAAATCGCCAACATCTACGGTGACCGGATGCAGCTGCTCGCGGAGCTCCACATCGCTTATGAAGACGGCACTTCCGACGTCATCGCTTCCGACGAGAGCTGGCTCTGCACGCCCTCTCCCGTCATCGAGGCAAACCTCTATGACGGCGAGATCTATGATGCGCGGGTCAAAGCCTTTTCTACAGAAAATGCTGTTCCTGCCGTCGCCGTTCCCGCGCCGCAGGGAGGGCTCATCGACCGCATCGGCCTGCCCGTGGAAGTGCAGGAATCGTGGTCCGAATACGACCTCATCAAGACGCCCGCGGGCGAGCTCGTGCTCGACTTTCATCAGAATCTTGCGGGGTTCGTCACGTTTACCTGCGATCTGCCCGCCGGCGAGCAGGTCTATCTCCAGTTCGGCGAGCTGCTGCAGGACGGCTGCTTCTATCGCGACAACCTCCGCACGGCGAAGGCCGAGTACACTTATATCTCATCCGGAGAAAAGTCTTTTGTCCGCCCGATCTTCACTTTCTACGGCTTTCGGTATGTGAAAGTGCAGGGGCTCACGGAGGAGCAGATCCGGGCGGCGGGCTTTACGGTCTGCGCGATCTGGTCCGCGCTCGAGGCGACCGGCTCGCTCACGACTTCCGATCCGGGCCTGAACCGCCTGATCCTCAACGCGCTCTGGAGCCAGCGCGGCAACTTCGTCGACATTCCGACCGACTGCCCGCAGCGCGACGAGCGCATGGGCTGGACCGGCGATGCGCAGGCGTTCTCCGAGACGGCGTCGCTCTTCATGTACACGCCGGTCTTCTACGCGAAGTACCTGTCCGACATGCTTTATGAGCAGAAGACGCTCGGCGGCAGCGTGCCGTTCGTCGTGCCCGATGCCCTGACGCTGCGCGGCGGCGCCGGCATGGACCAGACGGACCGGGCGGACGGCTCCTGCGCCTGGGGCGACGCGGCGACCGTCATTCCGTGGAATCTTTACCGCTATTACGGCGACGCGGAGCTGCTCGCGCAGACGTATCCCAACATGAAGCTCTGGACGGACTATATCCGCCACGAGGAAGAGACGAACTGCGGCGGCCGGCGGCTCTGGCAGTGCGGGTTCCATTTCGCGGACTGGCTCAGCCTCGACAATCCGGACAAATCGAGCCCGATGGGCGGCACCGACGAGTTCTACGTTGCGACCTGCTACTACTACCTGTCAGCTTCCTACACCGCGAACGCCGCGCTTGTTCTCGCGGACTACGTTTCAAGCCCAGCCGGGGAGAATATGAAGGGCGGCCTCACCGCGGAAGAATATGAGGCAGATTCCGACTTCTACCGCGATCTCGCGGAGGAGATCCGCGCCGCGTGGCAGAAAGAATACGTCGCGCCGGACGGCTCGCTGAAGATCGACACGCAGACGGCCTACGTCCTGGCGCTGCATCTGGACCTGCTTGCTGAAGACGACCGCCCGAAGGCGATCGCCCGCCTGCGCCAGCTCCTCGCAGAAAACAACGACCACCTGACGACCGGCTTCGTCGGCACCTATCAGCTGTGCCCGACGCTCACGGAGATCGGCATGACGGACCTCGCCTACAAGCTTCTCTTCCACAGGGATTTCCCGAGCTGGCTCTACGAAGTGGACATGGGCGC
>DJXE01000172.1 GCA_002449595.1 Lachnospiraceae bacterium UBA7012 | reverse complement strand
CGAGGGCGGCGCTGGTTTTCGCGTGCCAGTCCAAGCATCTGCAGGTGGGATACGACATCCTCTCGCGGCCGGTCCTCGTTGTCGACATTGGGTCGTCGACGACGGACTTCGCCTACATCATGGGCGGAAAGGAAGTGGAGCTGCAGACGGGGGGAGAAGTTTTCCTCGGCGGCGGCATCATGGATGAGATCCTGCTCGAGTGCGCGCTCGAGGCGTCGGATAAGGAAGAGAAGCTTCGGAAGATCTTCGCGGAGAACGACGCGTGGCGCAGCTACTGCGAGTTTGCGGGGAGAAAGCTGAAGGAGAGGTACTTCTCCGACGAGGAGTACTGGAAGGAAAACGAGTGCGTGCAGACCGTGCAGGTCCTCGCCGGCGGTCGGCCGGTGCGGCTCACGATCCGCATGAATGAGGAGATCGCGGACCGGCTCCTGAACAGGGGATCGGAGCGGCTCTCGGGGAAATCGTTCAAAGAAGTATTTCTCCAGAGCCTTCAGCAGGCGAAGGAGAGCACGGAGGAGAAGCCGCCGGAACTGCTGTTCCTCACGGGCGGCGTGAGCAAGCTTCCCGCGATCCGGACCTGGTGCCGGGAGGTGTTCCCGGATGCGGTCGTCATCACGGGGGCGGAGCCGGAGTTTTCTGTCGCGCGCGGGCTCGCGTACAGCGGAAGGATCGACGACGAGATGCGCTCGTTCCGGAAGGAAGTGGACCAGCTCCTGGATTCCAGCACGGTGGAGCACATCGTGGAGGACCACATCAGAGACCTGTACCGGGAAGCGGTGGAGACGCTCGTGGACCCGATCCTCGAGAACGCGGTGGTCCCGGTCGTCAAGCGATGGAGAAACGGCGAGATCGACCGCCTCGCGGAAGTCGACGGCGAGATGCAGAAAGAGATCGACCGCTATCTGCACACGGAGGAGGCGAGGGCACTGCTCGCGAAGCCGATCGCAGCCTGGCTGAAGCCGATCTCCTATGAACTCGAACAGCACACGGTCCCGATCTGCTTAAAGCACGGGATCCCGTACTCGGCGCTCAGCCTGACGTCGTACCTCACGCTGTCGGACATCGAGATCAGCGTGGGCTCGAAGGACATCTTTGCAGTCGAAGAGATCACGTGGCTTATCGACACGATCATCTCAATCATCATCGGCCTTCTGTGCGGCGGCAGCGGCGTCGCGATGATCGCGAGCGGCCTGCCGGGCATCATCGCCGGCGCGGTGATCTCGCTCATCGTCCTCGCGATCGGGCAGAAGAAGATGGCGGACGCAATGCTGCAGGCCTCCGTCCCGAAGGTGATGCGCAGGCTCGTCCCGGTGAAGAACTACACCGGCAGCGGCAGCCGCATCAGCAAAGAAGTGAAAAAGCGTCTCTACGAAGATCTCGAGAACGAGAAGAGCGACATCATCTCGGAGCGGATCGTCCGCGAGATCTCCGAACAGATCGAGCAATGCCTGACGAAGATGGCGGAGATCGTGGAGATCCCGCTGGGGTGATGCGTATAATCCGCTGGGGTGATGTGTATATTCTGCGGAAGCGAAGAGAAAAGATATTAGAGCAGAGGGGGAGCAAAGTAAGATGAAACTTAACTACAGGCGGACATTTCTGGTGGGTCTGGCGTTCTTGTCGATCTGCGCGTTCTGGCAGATGTATGACAATGTGGTGCCGCTGATCCTGACGAACACATTTCACCTGAACGAGACGTATTCGGGTGCGATCATGGCGGCGGACAACATCCTCGCGCTGTTCCTCCTGCCGCTGTTCGGGTCGCTGTCGGACCGGCACACCACGAAGATCGGTAAGCGTATGCCGTTCATTCTGTTTGGCACGGCGGTGGCCGTCGTCCTGATGAACATTCTGCCGCTGCTGGACAACGCCTTCTTCAAGGCGCCGTCGCTCGGAGCGGAGATCGGCTTCATTGTCACTCTGGGACTTCTTCTGATCGCCATGGGAACGTACCGGTCGCCGGCGGTCGCGCTGATGCCGGACGTGACGCCCAAGCCTCTCCGGTCGAAAGCGAACGCGGTCATCAACCTGATGGGAGCGGTCGGCGGCATTCTGTACCTTGGCATCGCGGCGGTGCTCTACCCGAACTCGAAGACAGCGGGAGTGGAGCACGTGAATTACCAGATCCTATTCGTTGTAGTGTCTGCGATTATGGCGGTCTCGGTCATAGTGCTTTTCCTTACAATTAGAGAGCCGAAGCTCACGCAGGAGAACCGCGAGCTCGAAGCGAAGCATCCCGAGTGGAACCTCGCGGAGGACGACGGCTCGGGCGGAGAGAAGCTTCCGCCGGAAGTCAGGCGCTCCCTGGGATTCCTGCTGGCCTCGATCGCGCTGTGGTTCATCGGATATAATGCGGTCACGACGTGGTTTACGACCTACGTCTCCGTCGTCATGGGGCAGGGCCTCGGCGGCGCCAGCACGTGCCTGCTCATCGCGACGGCGGGTGCGATCCTCTCGTACATTCCGATCGGCGATCTCGCATCCAGGATCGGACGGAAAAAGACGATCCTGTTCGGCACGGTGCTTCTGTCCGCGATGTTTGCGCTGGGCTTTGTCCTGACGAGCATGTTCAGCCAGATCAATGTGATCATGTTCATCTGCTTCGCGCTCGTCGGCGTCGCGTGGGCGGCGATCAACGTCAACTCGCTGCCGATGGTCGTCGAGATGTGCAAGGGCTCGGACGTCGGCAAATTCACCGGCTATTACTACACCGCCAGCATGGCGGCGCAGATCGTCACGCCGATCCTCGCGGGCACGCTGATGCGCATGATCTCGTACAAAGTGCTTTTCATCTATGCGGCTGTCTTCGTGCTGCTGTCGATGCTGACGATGACGCAGGTGCGGCACGGCGACCAGAAGGTCGCGGGGAAGAAGGGACTTGCGGCGTTCGAGGATATGGATGACTGACTTAAATACAACACTCACAATTATTACAGCCTGAAGGAGGAAATTGCATGAAGATCGTAATTCTCGACGGATACACCGAAAACCCCGGCGACCTTTCCTGGGAACCGCTCGCGGCGTTGGGAGAGCTGGAGATCTATGACAGGACGAGCCTGACGGACCAGGACGAGATCATCAGCCGCATGAAAGGCCACGAGATCGTGATCACGAACAAGACTCCGATCTCGAAGGAGGCGATCGATGCCTGCCCCGAAATGAAGTTCATCGCGGTGCTCGCGACCGGTTACAACGTCATCGATTACAAATATGCGCGGGAAAAGGGGATCAGCGTCTCCAACGTTCCGGCTTACGGTACGGCGTCGGTGTCCCAGTTTTCCATCGCGCTGCTGCTGGAGATCTGCCATCACATCGGGCATCACGCGCAGACCGTCGCGGAGGGAAGATGGGCGGAGTGCCAGGACTTCTGCTACTGGGATTATCCGATGATCGAGCTGGAGGGCAAGACGATCGGCATCATCGGCTTCGGCCGGATCGGGCAGCAGGAAGGCAAGATCGCGAAGGCGCTCGGCATGAACGTCATCGCGTACGACGTCTACCCGAACGACTTCGGCAGGGAGATCGGCGAGTACGTCGAGCTGGACGAGCTTTTCGCGAGGGCTGACGTGGTCTCGCTTCACTGCAATCTCACGCCGGAAAACACCGGAATCATCAACAAAGAAAACATCGCGAAGATGAAGGACGGCGTGATCCTGATCAACAACGCGAGAGGGCAGCTGATCGTGGAAGAGGACGTCGCGAAAGCGCTGAACAGCGGCAAGATCGCGGCAGCAGGCCTGGACGTCGTCTACACGGAGCCGATCCGGAAGGACAACCCTCTTCTGAAGGCAAAAAACTGTATCATCACGCCTCACATCTCGTGGGCGCCGATCGAGAGCCGCCAGAGAATTCTGGATATGACTGTTGAGAACGTGAAAGCGTTCCAGTCGGGGAGCCTGATCAACGTCGTGAACTGAAACGCGCGCGGGAGAGCCGGCCAGAGGATCTTAACATGGGAAACAGCAGGCTCACCCGGCCTGCTGTTTCCTTTTCCGCTCGGCGAGCGTGAGAAGCACGATGCTGGACGCGACCATGACGACCAGAATCACGGTCATCGGCCGGTAGGAGTGCAGAAAGTCGTAGGCATAGCCGATCACGGCGATGGCGAGCGCATTGCTGATATTGCCGACCATGGCGGTCACGGCGTAGGCGCTGCCGTACTGCTTCCCGCCGTAGATGCGGCGCGTGACGAGCGACGCACCAACCGCGCCGTAGGAGTAAGCGGATCCGAAAAGGAAGCCCGCTGCCATCAAAGCAGCTCCGGACGTGGCGGATCCGATGACGTAGAACATCAGGATGACGCCGGCCAGTTCCACTGCGAGCATCAGCTGCGAGGCGCGCACGGCGCCCAGCTTGTCCGCGAGAAAGCCGATGACGAATTTGAACGAGATGTTGGCGATCATCACGACGGACACGAGAAGCGCGCCGAAGGATGAGGAGTAGCCGGCGGATTCCGCGACGCCGGGAAGGTGGCTCGCGAAGCCGATCGAAAAATTCGAGAAGAACACGATCACGCAGATCATCAGGAACAGGCCGGAGAAATAGCGCAGCGGCACGATGCCCGGCTCGTCACCGGAAGCGGCCTGGGCAGGAGCCTGCGCCTTCTCAGCCCCGGCATCGGGAGCTGCCTTGACAGGAGCCGCCGCCTCGCCGTGGCGGTGCGGATCACCCTGTTTCGCCGCCTCGGCTTCATCGGAGCCGTGGCCGTAGGGAACCATCCCCTTCTGCATCGGATTCAGCTCTATGAACAGGATCGCAGGGAGCGTGAGCAGGACCGTCACGATACTCATGATGATGAGCGCGCTCTTGTAGCCGATGCGGAGGATAAGCGCGTTGAAGATCGGATTGAAGACCGCGCCGGCGATCCCGGAGAAGCTCGCGATGAATCCCGTGATGGTGCCGCGTTTCGCCTCAAACCAGTTGCCGACGACCGTCGTCACGATGGCGAGATGGAAGCAGCACAGGCCTGCGCCGCGCAGGATCCCGAGAAGGTTGAGCTGCCACACATGGGTGGTGAATGCGGTGAGCAGCGTGCTGACCGCGGCCAGTACGACTCCGGCGAGAATGACGGGGCGCAGCCGGTGGCTCTGGATCCAGTGAATGACCGGAATGCCCACGAGACCGGTCGAGAGACCGCAGAGTGTCGCGTGCAGCGAGATGTCGCCGCGTCGGACGCCCAGCGCCTCTGACATCGGAGAGAAGAAAATGCCGTAGGCGTTGACGTACAGCCCGATTGAAGCTGCGACCATGCCGCAGCAGGAGATGATGATCAGCAGGTAGGTGAGACTGCTTTTCTTTCGATCTTTATTCATAGTCAGCTAATCCTGTGAGATGAAGCGCGCTCCCTCAAGGGAGCCGAGAAAGAAGATGCCCGGGCGCCTGGCCCGGGCACCAAACCTTTTCCTGAATAATTAATAGTTACCCTTGAAAACGTCTTCGCGCACAGGCGGACGGTAGTCGCCGAAGTACGAGGAGAAGTCCATGCCGAGATAATTGGTCAGGTCGAGCACCTCGACCATCGTGTTGTCATTGACCGGGATGCCGTTCTCCATGCGGTCCTTCACGGCGGCGACTTCCTTCTCGCCGTGCGTGTAGATGCGGTCCTGGCCGTCGGCCTTCGGGGCGTCGCGCAGCTCCTGCAGGAACTGGGAGAAGTGTTTTTTGATCTCTTCGGGATCGCCGAAGAACGCGGGATTGACCGCCGCGAAGCCGTGGCAGATGTTGCCTCTGCCGCCGGTCATACAGTAGTTGGAGGTAGCGCCGAGCGAGAGGATCGAAGCGAAGATCTCGCAGATCATGCCGTAGCCGTAGCCCTTGTGGCTGCCGAGCTGCTCGGTGCTGCCGCCGAGAGGCATGATGCCGCCGCCGTTCTTTTTCACGATGTTGGAGAGCACGTCCGGCGCGTTCGTCGACGGATGCCCATCCTTGTCCAGCGCCCAGCCGTCGGGAAGCGGCTTTTCCAGCTTGTTGTAGATCTCGAGCTTGCCTCTCGTGACGACCGTCGTGGAGGCGTCAAAGAAGAAATCATAAGGATCGGCGGGGAAAGCGCACGCGATCGGGTTGCTGCCGAGCATCGCCATGCGGCCGTAGGTCGGCACCATGATCGCCTCGGAATTGGTGCAGGAAAAGCCCATCAGCCCCTCTCTTGACGCCATCTGCGCGTAGTAGCCGGCGATGCCGTAGTGGTTGGAATTCCGGACGGAGACGATGCCGACGCCGGAGGTCTTCGCCTTTTCCACCGCGAGCTCCATCGCCTTGTGGCCGACGAGCTGGCCCATCGCGTCATGTGCGTCGATGACCGCGCTGACCGGCGTCTCAAAGACGATCTCGGGCTTCGCGTCGACCTTGATCATGCCGTTTTCGATGCATTTGTGGTAGCGTACTATGCGCTGCATGCCGTGGGATTCGATGCCGTAGAGGTCGGCGGTCAGGAGCACGTCCTGAATGATGTCCGCTTCCGCCTCCGTGAAGCCGAACTTCTGAAATGCATCCATGCACAGGCGGTGCAGGGTGTCGTAACTCCAATACTGATATGCCATTGAGATACCCCTTTCCCGGGAGCCGCGGCCGGCTTCCGTGATCACAGACTCCGTTTAGAAACAGATGCTTTGAAGTGAGAAAAGGCGTGCAGCCGGGGCCACGGATCGCCTCATAACTTAAGTATATTATTACGGGGCTTGTGAGGCAATTGTGGATTTTTTGGGGGCGTGCGGGAGGTGTGGTTTTGTGCTACGGGGGGCGACGACAATCGGCTTGGTCGGCTTTCATGACAGCCCGATCATACGGTATACTGATAATTAATTTCATCCACTGGTTGGATTCAAAGGAGAGATCAATATGGAAATCGTTTTGCTGCTGCTGCGCCAGATCACGATCATGTTCATCTATATGGCGATCGGATTCGTGCTTTTCAAAAAGAAGATCATCAGCCTGCAGGGGTGTGCGGATCTTGGGAGGATGCTGCTTTATGTCGTCATGCCCTGCGCGATCATCAGGTCCTACCTGACGGACTATTCCAGGGAAAAGCTGGGTGCCCTGGCCGTCTCTTTCGTCCTGGCCCTTCTGTCGCTGATCCTGGCGATCCTGTTGGGAAGGGTGTTCTTTCATGGTGACCAGCCCCTGGAGCGGTTCAGCGCGGCGTTCTCAAACGCCGGCTTTATCGGGATCCCTCTGGTGCAGATGACGCTCGGCGAGGACGCGGTATTCTATATCGCGGCGTTTGTCGCGCTGCTCAATATCCTGCAGTGGACCTATGGCGTCCTGACGATCACAGGCGACAGGTCCGTCATTTCCGTGAAAAAGATCCTCAGCAACCCGGTTGTGATCAGCTTTGCCGCAGGAATCATCCTTTTCCTGCTGCCCGTGAGCATGCCGGCGATCCTGAACGGTCCGGTCCAGGCGATCGCGGGCATGAACGCGCCGCTCGCGATGATCGTGCTCGGGATCTATCTCGCGCAGGTCCCGCCGGCCTCGATCTTCACCGACCGTCTGAGCTACAAGGTCGCAGCCGTGCGGCTCCTCGTCATACCGGCCCTGACGATCGCCCTGATGAAGCTTTTCCCGGCGCAGTATTCCGCGGTCAAGCTGGCGGTCCTTATCGTCGCGGCGACACCGGTCGGATCCAACGTCGCGATCTTCGCGCAGCTGTACGACCGTGATTACGCGCAGGCTGTCAGGGAAGTCTGCCTCTCGACGGTCCTGTGCATTGCGTCGATCCCGCTGGTCGTCGGGGCGGCGAACCTGTTCCTGTGAGCTGTTGTCACGGGCGGCTATTTGATCCGGCGGCTGCACCTTCTGTTCGAGGGCGGATCGGGCGATTGAAAGTGGGCTAATTGCTTTTTTCGCCTGCAGGAGCCCGCATTTTTGTGTAGAATAAGAACTGTCAGTAACTCTTAGCTGTACAGAATGGGGGAATACAAATGGACAGAAAGTACAACATCGTGCCGCTGCCGGACGACGAGCCTTACCGCTGGTGGAGACTGTTCGACGACACTTACGTCATTCATTACGGGGAGGCGCTCGACACGTTTCTTTTGCTGGGCGAGGAAAAGGCCCTGCAGATCGACACGGCCTACGGCCGCGGTGACTTCCCGAATATCGTTGATATGCTGAAGGGCGACCGGGAGCTGATTGTCGTCAACACGCACGAGCATTTTGACCACACGGGCGGCAACAAGTTCTTCCCGAAAGTGTACATGCATCCGCTCGCATTTGAGAACGCGGACAAGCCCTTTGACCCGCTCCCGCAGGAGTGGTTCGACAACATGCCGTACCCCGATTATGAGAAAGTCGGGATCGAGGATGGTTATGTTTTTCACTTAGGTGGAAGAGATGTGGAAGTCCTGCACACGCCGGCGCACTGCAAGAGCTCACTCTCGTTCATCGACCACGGGCGGCGGCTCCTGTTCCCGGGCGACGAGCTGGATTCCGGGCAGGCGAACCTCAACGTTTTCGAGTCAGTCGGCGCGTTCCTGAAGAACTGCAAGCGGCTGAAGGACCGGGAGAGCGAGTACGACCTGATCATGCCCAACCACAACGGGTGCCCGGTCGCGAAGTCCTATCTCGACGATTTCATCACGGCGGCGCAGCACATCGTGGACGGCACGCCGGATCTCGTGGATCCCAACGATGTGCAGGAGTACTGCCACGGGTTCTTCCCGGGACTGCTGCGGGCGCAGGTGAACGATTCCTGCATCAACTATCTGCCGGAGGGCGTGATTCCGGAAGGTGCGGAGGAGTCGATCTTCCGCGATGAAGTGCTGATGGGGAGCGGGAAGTGAGTGCTTTCCGGGCCGGATGAAATCATTGAAAGGGAACGATTAAGATAGCCAATGTTTGTCAGAAACGAGAAATTTGAAACACAAAGGGACGGCCTCACGATCCGCGGGACGAAGTACGTGCCGGAGCGGGAAGACGTCCGTGAAAAGGATCTTCAGCCGGTCATCATCAGTCACGGCTTTACGGGGGATCAGTCGGGGACGGCGCCGTACGCGAAGCAGATCGCGGCGACCGGCCGCTGCGTTGCTTACGTCTTTGATTTCTGCGGCGGCGGGTTCCTGTCCTCCAGCGACGGGGACACGCGGGAGATGTCGGTCCTGACCGAGGTCCTGGACCTGAAAGCTGTGATCAGCCATGTGCAGGAAGACTTCCGGGAACTGAAAGCGGCAGCCGGCGAAGACACTTCGGAGCCGGTAAAAGTCGTCCTGTGGGGCTGCTCGCAGGGCGGCTTCGTCAGCGCGCTGACGGCGGCACAGATGCCGGAAACCGTCGAGGAGCTCATCCTGTTTTATCCCGCGCTCTGCATCCCGGACGACGCGAAGACCGGATGGGCGGCGCAGGACGGGTTCGGCGAGACGCAGGCGATCGATCCGGACAATATTCCGGAGGAGTTTACGATCGCAGGCATGCGGCTCGGCAGATGCTACGCGGCCGATGCGAAGGACATCGATCCGTTCGCGGCGATCAGTCCCTACCCGGGCCCGGTGCTCATCATCCATGGCACGAGCGACGCGCTCGTGAACTGTTCCTACTCGGAAAGGGCGTACGAGGCGTATGCCGCGCGGGCGGCGCAGGACGGCAGAGAAAACAGCTGCGAGCTGATCCTGCTCGACCGGGCGCAGCACGGATTCGACGAGCATTTCGACGAGAAAGCCGTGACGCTCGTGCGCGAATTCCTTTTCCGGACAGAAGACGTGTTCGGAAGCCGCTTTATCAGCGACGATCCCGCGCCGGACATCATTCCGGAGCAGCAGGTGAAGGACGACAATCCCACCCGCAATGAGATGTGGCTGGACACCCGGTTCCTGCTTCAGGACGGCGCCAAACATCCGCTCGCAGTCATCGTGCCGGGCGGCGGCTACGGCGCGGTCTGCAGTTTCATCGAGGGCGTTCCGTTCGCGAAGAAGCTCAACGAAAAGGGTATTTCCGCCGTCATCGTTTACTACAGAGTGAAGGAAAAGGCTTTGTACCCCGCACCGCAGGATGACCTCGCCGAGGCTGTGAGGGAGATTCTCGGAAAAGCGGACGAGTGGAACCTGGACACGGAGAATTATTCCGTCTGGGGTTCTTCGGCGGGAGCGCATCTCGCCGGAAGCTTCGGAACGCTGAACATGGGTTACAGCAAGTACGGACTCCCGAAGCCGGGGGCGCTGGTGCTTTGCTATCCTGTGATATCTACGGATCCGGCGATCACGCACATGGGCACGCACGATTGGCTGCTGTATGCGAGAGACTACAATGTTGTTGGGCCTGGTGCGGCGCCCACGGACGCGCGGCCTGCGGAAGGAAACGGCAGGGCGGAAGACAGTGGCTTTTACGAGATGTCTGAGCGCGAGCGCGAGGACTTCACAAGTCTCGAACTGCATGTGACGGCGGAGTACCCGCGCACTTACCTGTGGGCGGGAGACATCGACTCGATCGTGCCGGCGGAAAACAGCCGCAGAATGGCCCGCGCGCTTGCGGCAGCGGGAGTCCCGTACCGGTTTGACCTCTTCGAGGGCGTCGACCACGGCTTTGGCCCGGCGACCGGGACGAGCGCGGAAGGCTGGATCGACCGGGCGGTGGAGTTCTGGGGAGTACTGTAAAGAAAAAGCAACGAGGTTTTTACATGGCAATTCGTATCATCACTGATTCGGCGAGCGACATCTCACAGAAAAGAGCGGCGGAGTGGGGCATCACGGTGCTTCCGCTGACCGTGCGTTTTCATGAGGATGAGTATCAGGACGGCGTGACGCTCACGCCGCATGAGTTCTACCAGAAGCTGGTAGAGACGGACGAGATCCCGAAGACGAGCCAGATCACGCCGTTCGTTTATGAACAGGAATTTAAGAAGGCAGTCGAGGCGGGAGATGAGGCTGTGTGCTTCTGCCTCTCCTCCGGTGTTTCCGGCTCCTATGAGAGCGCATGTGTCGCCGCGAGGCAGTTCGGGGACAAGGTGGCCGTCATCGACAGCAGGCAGTTCTGCGTCTCGGAATACATCATCGTCCAGAGGGCGGTGCAGCTGAGAGAGGAGGGGAAAAGCTTTTCTCAGCTTGTGGAGCAGATCCGGGAGGAACTGAAAGACGCGCACGTCATCGCCGTCTTCGACACGCTCGAGTACCTGAAGCTCGGCGGCAGGATTTCTGCGGCGGCAGCTGCGATCGGGGGCGTGCTCTCGATCAAGCCGGTGCTCACGATCGAAGACGGGCAGGTCAAGATCCTGGGCAAGGCGCGCGGGTCGCGGAACTCCGGCAACATGCTCAGCCAGTTCGTCGAGAAGACGGGCGGGATCGATTTCTCCCGGCCGGTGTGCCTCGGCTACGCCGGATTTGACGATACGGTGCTGCGGAAGTACGTCGAGGACTCCGCCTGGCTCTACGAGGGACACGAGGATGCCCTGCAGGTCGCGGAAGTCGGCGCGACGATCGGGACCTACTCCGGCCCCGGGGCGATTGCGGTGGCGTTCTTTGCGGCGAAAAATTATTGAGGGAAATAACAGTTTACAAATCCTTGAAGAGAGCATAGAATCATCTGTAGCGCGGCGGTGTGCCGCGGCAGTGCGGTGAAGTGGCTGATGGTATGGCGGCGGATCCGGGAAGTGCGGTGAAGCAGTCGGATAATACGGCGGCAGATCCGCGGAAATAATTTCATAGACGTGTTTTTCAGGGCGGGGTGAGAATCCCCACTGGCGGTAAAGTCCGCGACCCGCTGCAAGGCGGCTGACCCGGTGAAACTCCGGGACCAACAGTGAACCCGGGCGCAATGCCCGGAAAGTCTGGATGGAAGAAAAGCGCAAGCTTATTTTGTGTGCTGTGAGCCCTGCAGATTTCTGCGGGGCTTTTTTGCGCGAGCAATGAGCCATGCGTGAACAAGCTGGATGAAGGCATTGTGATCATGCTCACGAATGCCTGAAGGACAGATTGGGCACATACGGCGAATGCCGCGACAGTGAGAGAACGCGAAGCGTTCGCGAACTTGCGGCATGGCTCATGCGAAGCGGCGAAGATGGCCCACTAGGCTGGCTGAAAAACAGGATCTGTGGAGGGAAATGTTTTTCACAGCAGAGGGAAGGAGAGACTACATCATGGGAAACGGACTCAGACAGGCAATTGTGGACAATGCAGGCTTCGCGCTAGTAGCGCTCGTCACGGTGGCGGTGCTGATCGCGGTGGCGTACTTTTTCGAGAAGATGGCGGCGCGGCGTGCGGCAGCTAAAGCGGGCGGCGCGAGTGCGGCGGGCGGACGGCCGGAGAGAATTCTCACGACGCGCAAGGTCGTCATGATCGGCATGTTTTCGGCGATCGCGGGCGTTCTGCATTGCCTGGATTTTGCGGTTCCGTTTGCACCGCCTTTTTACAAGCTTGACTTCTCGGAGCTGGCGGCGCTGATCGGCGGGTTCGCGTTCGGTCCCGTCGCGGGCGTGCTGATCGAGTTCCTGAAGATCATGATCAAGCTCGTCATCAAGTCGACCTCGACCGCGTTCGTCGGTGATCTCGCCAATTTCCTGATCGGGTGCATGCTCGTGCTGCCGGCGTCCGTCATCTACCAGTTCCGGAAGTCAAAGAAGAACGCGATCATCGGCTGCATCTGCGGCACAGTGATCATGACCGTGTTCGGCACGTGGTTCAATGCGGTTTACCTGCTGCCGACCTTTTCCAGGCTGTTTCACATGGATATGGACGTCATCCTCGGCATGGGGCAGGCAATCAATCCCGGCGTTAAGGACCTGACCACTTTCGTCATCCTGATGGTCGCGCCGCTGAACATAGTGAAGGGCGTGGTCGTCTCTGTGATCACCATGCTGATCTACAAGCCCCTCAGCCCGATCATCAAGTATGGCAGCCGCGGGGGAAGATGAACTGGCGGATGATCTGTGGGGGGAGATGAGCCGCGGGATTGTCTGCAGTGTAAAACGAACCCTCGGAGTTTCTGTAGTGAGGTGACATGCCGGAGTATTTAAGGCAGCATTTAAGGCAGCAGCTTCATAAGAGAAATTATAAAAACACTTTTCTAAGTAATGAAAAATGCCGCATCTTGTCACCAGGCGTGACAGATGCGGCATGATTATTTCTCAGATACTATTCTTGCAAGCTAAGCAGGAAGCATGATCATTTCTCAGTTGTCATTTTTGCATGATTGCCGGGGAATCAGTTACCAGATCATCTGCGCAACATTTACATCATGCCGCACAGCTTAGCATTCATCAATAGAAAAACGGAAAATGCTATAATTAATCGTGAAAGCAGGGACTACGGTTCTAATCAAGAATAAGCTTAGGCTCAGAATTACGGCATAAATGAAAGAAATGCGAAAAAAGCCGTAATAGTAGCACATAAGGGCACTTGTAAGACTCAAAATTACGGCAAAACTGAAGAAAGCACGATTTATGCCGTAAATCAAAGAGATAGAAGAGCAGAGATAGAAGAGCGGGCGAAGGGAGGAGCGCATGATGAGTAAGAAATCTTCTGGAAAGAGCACGCCGGGGCCGCTGCCGGTGGAGGCGGTGCAGGAGCTGATCGGGCGCGCGGCGGCGATGCTCGCGTTCTCATATATTCCATACTCGGGATTTGCTGTCGGGGCGGCGCTCCTTTGCGACGACGGGACGATCGTCACCGGATGCAACGTGGAGAATGCGGCGTACGGGCCGTCGATCTGCGCGGAGCGAACAGCCTTCGTGAAGGCAGTAAGTGAAGGAAAAAGATCCTTCCGCGCGATCGCAATCGTCGGCGGCAAGGACCGCGTAATCACGGACTATTGCCCGCCGTGCGGCGTCTGCCGCCAGGTCATGGCAGAATTCTGCGACACGGACACTTTCTTTGTCATCACAGCTAAAAGCCAGGAAGACTTCAGAATCCGGACTCTTGGAGAATATCTTCCGGAAAGCTTCGGAGGATCAAATCTGAAATAGCAAAATACAAGAGGACCCGGGGTAACAACTCACCCCGGGTCCTCGCACACATATCACAAATATTTCTTCTCAGAATTCAAATTCAAGATTCTTCTAAATCATCAGAATTCAAATCCCAGCCTCTTCTTCACCCCACAAATTCAAACTCATATTCCCCAGCATCAAGAAGCTTCCTCGTCCCATCCGGAAGGAAGAGAAGTGCCTCCGCATCAAACGGAACAGCGACCTTCAGGCGAATCAAGCCCGTCGGCTGCTGCGTTCCATCCGGAGCAGTCGCCCCAGCCGCCGGCTGATTCGCCCCGGCCGCCGCCGGCGCGCCGCCTTCCGCAACCCTCTCCCAGCCAACCTCATACACGCCAGCGGCGGAGCGGTAGCTGCAGCGCGCGAAGGAGAGGCGGCCGTCCGGCTGCGGCGCGATGACGGCGCGCTTGAAGCCGGGCGCGGTGTCGTCCAGCGCGAGGCCGGTGATCGTCTGGAACATCCACTGGACGATCGAGCCGTAGCAGTAGTGGTTCATGCTGTTCATGCCGGTGTCGCTGACGTGGCCGTCCGGCAGGACGGA
>DJXE01000058.1 GCA_002449595.1 Lachnospiraceae bacterium UBA7012 | reverse complement strand
CAGCTGAGCTACCTCGCCATATCAGCTTTTCGCTGACAGCTTTGTTATTATACGATTATCTCTTTCCAGTTGTCAACAGCTTTTTTTATGTGCCGGATGGGCTGTAAGGCAAGCGCGGCGGACCACCAGCTCGCAATGAGCCATGCCGATAGTTCGGGAATGCTGCGCATTCCTGAACTGCCGCGGCGTTCGCCGTACACGATGAAGCCCCTCCCGGCACCGCCGGAAGGGGCTTCCTTTTTGCTTTTCAGCTGTGATCTTTCAGCCTGTCACAATTACTTGCGGCCGAACTGAGGATCGTTGTTGCCGGACGTTGTGGTGAACATCTCGAGCATGTTGATCGGGTCGTTGAAGTCTGCGATCCAGCCTTCACGAGCCATATCGAAGTTGCCGTTCTTTCTCTCTTCGAGGAAGACGTTCCAGTCCTGAACAGCGATGGAGAGATCGATGCCGACAGCCGCGTAGTCCTGCTGCAGGGACTCGGCGATCGCGATGTGGCCTGAGCTCTCGTTGGTCAGGTACTCGATCGAGATCGGGGTCTCGTCGGACAGCATGCCGTCCTCATCGAACTTGAAGCCGGCCGCCTTGAGCAGCTCAACTGCCTTCGCGACGGTCCCTTCATAGTCGTCGTTGATCGCATATGCGTCATAGTAGCCGACCGTCGGGTCATCCTTGAAGACGCCGCCGTTGCCGTCCATCATGCCGAGCGGGATGTAGGAGGTCGCGATGACCTGACCCGTCTGGCCGATGTTCTCAACGATGTAGTCTCTGTCGATCAGGATGTTGAATGCCTCACGCATGCAGGCCGCCTGCTCGGGAGTCTTGTCCGCGAACAGCTCGGAGTTGACGTTGAAGGCGATGTAGTAGGTGCCGAGCTCGTCGACGACCTTGAACTCAGGGTTCTGGGACTCGATCAGGGAAGCAACTTCATCCGTAGGAACAGTGTCGATGAAGTCAACGCTGTCGGAATTGTAAGCCGCATAGATCGCTGTGTCATCCGCAGAGAGCATGAACTCGAGCTTCTCGATGGAGACGTTGTCCGCATCCCAGAAGTAAGGGTTCTTCTCATAGGTCATGGAAGTGTCGTGGTTCCAGCCGGTGCAGACATATGCGCCGTTGGAGACGAAGCCAGCTTCCTGGCACCATCCGCCGGGCGTGGTCTCCCAGTCAGCATAGGACTCGACCGCTTCCTGCTTGACAGGGTAGAAGGTCGGGAATGCCATCAGGTCTTCCATGTAAGCGCAGGGAGCCGTAAGGACGAACTTCAGGGTAGTCGCATCCTCAGCAGTAACGTTGATGCCTTCTTCCGTGCCGTAGCCTTCGAAGCCGTTGAACATGTACTCATAGTCAGCCGCGGTCTTCGGATCGGTCGCTCTCTTCCAGCTGTAGACAAAGTCTTCCGCCGTCAGGTCGGAGCCGTCGGACCACTTCAGGCCTTCCTTCAGGGTAACAGTGTAGGTCAGGCCGTCCTCGGAAACTTCATAGCCCTCAGCGCATGCCGGAACCGGATGTCCCTCGGAATCATAGGTGTACAGGCCGGAGAAAGAGTTCGCCGCGAGGCAGGCGCCGTCAACGGAGCTGTTCAGAGCGGGATCAAGATAATCCGGCTCGGAAGCCAGGTTGATGCGCAGCGTGTCCGCGCCGTTCTCCATCGTCGCATACATGAAGAACTTGGTCGCGAAGGGGTTCGCATAAACGCCCTTGACGTAATCCTTCTCCATGTACAGGTCGTTGTAGTAGTAGACCGGGATGACCGCGTAGTTGGACATCAGGATGTCCTCCGCCTGGTGCATCATCTCGGTACGCTTCGCCGTGTCGGTCTCAGCCTTGATCTGCGCGATCAGTTCATCATACTGCGCCCAGTCATTGACGGGATCGATGAAAGCGTCGCTGACGAGTTCTTCCGCGGAACGGTCTCCCTCTTCAGCTTCTTCAGAAGCTTCCTCAGCGGTCTCTTCGACTGCTTCCGCCTCTTCTTCTGCCGCTTCTTCAGCAGGCTCTTCCGCAGCTTCCTCAGCTGCCGGTTCCGCTGCCGGAGCAGGAGCAGTGCTGCCGCAGGCCGCGAGTGATGACAGGATCATCATAGCCGCCAGAAGCAGTGCCAGTTTCTTTTTCATAGTGTCTCCTCCTTTAAGAGTATTACTATTGGTTGCTGTCTTTATCGTGATACGCTCGCGCAGGATCCTTTTCCGGAAAAGGGCCCTGTCCCCTCTCCTGTCTGTCCTGCGCCGCGGTTATAAAGACCGAAGTCTTGCCGCTTCGCCTATGCGAAGCATCATCTTATTTATTCCAGCATGCGACCTTGTGGCCATTGCCCCTGTCCGTGAGCTCCGGCATCGCCGCCGCACACTGCTCGGTCGCGTATCTGCACCTGGTCCGGAACGGGCAGCCCGTCGGCATGTGCAGCGGAGACGGGACGTCTCCCTCGAGCATGATCCTCTTCTTCTCCCTTGCGATCTTCGGATCCGGGATCGGCACTGCCGAGAGCAGCGACTCGGTGTACGGGTGGATCGGGTGGTCCATCAGTTCTCCGGCTTCCGCGGTCTCGACCATGTGGCCGAGGTACATGACCGCGATGTTCTTGGAGATATGGCGCACGACCAGAAGATCATGCGCGATGAACAGGTAGGCGACGCCCAGCTTGCTCTGCAGGTCCTCGAACATGTTGATGACCTGCGCCTGGATCGAGACGTCCAGCGCGCTGACCGGCTCGTCGCAGACGATGAACTTCGGGTTCACGGCGAGCGCCCTCGCGATGCCGATCCTCTGCCTCTGACCGCCGGAGAACTCGTGCGCGTAGCGCGTCGCGTGTTCCGCGTTGAGACCGACAAGATTCATGAGTTCAAGAATCTTTTCCCTGCGTTCCTTACGGTTCGAATACATCTTGTGGACGTCGAGCGGCTCACCGATGATGTCCTCGACCGTCATGCGCGGATTCAGCGAGGAATACGGATCCTGGAACACCATCTGCATCTTCCTGCGAAGCGCGTGGATGTTCTTGCTTGTGATCTCCTCTCCCTCGAAGCGCACCGTGCCGCTCGTCGGCTCATAGAGGCGCAGGATCGAGCGCCCGACCGTCGTCTTGCCGCAGCCGGATTCGCCGACGAGACCCAGCGTCTCGCCCGCGTCGATCGTGAACGACACGTCGTCCACCGCCTTCAGCGGCTTGGTCGAAAAGAATCCGTCCTTGACCGGGAAATATTGTTTGAGGTGTTCGACCTCGAGCAGATGCTCAGCCATTCGGTTCCGCCTCCTTGTCCGCCTTGTCTTTGTTCTCAGCGTCCGCCTGTGCGGCAGGCGCTTCCTCCTGCCAGCTGTGATCTCTCACGTTGATCCAGCAGGCCGCCTTGTGCATATCGTTGATCGTCAGCTCCGGCGGGATCTCCTCCAGGCAGATCTTCATCGCCTCGCTGCACCGCGGGCAGAACGCGCAGCCCTTCGGCATGTTCAGCATGTTGATCGGGGTGCCCTCGATCGGCTGCAGGCGTTCCTTCGTGCCGTTCACGCTCGGAATGCTGTGCAGCAGGCCCTTCGTGTACTCGTGCCTCGGATTGTAGAAGATCTCGTCGGCCGTGCCGCGCTCACAGATGCGGCCGCCGTACATGACGATGATCTCGTCGCACATCTC
>DJXE01000026.1 GCA_002449595.1 Lachnospiraceae bacterium UBA7012 | reverse complement strand
GAATCGCGCATTGATAACCCTCGCTTTCTTGTCGTTTTTTACTCGGATTTTACTTTGAACTCAATACTTAATTATAACACATAGACGAGGGCGCCGGACAAAAACCGGCGCCCTCCCAGAGGCTTTCTGGATGCCTCGGAACCGTCTTTTCAGGAAAGGGCTGAGAGCTTCTCGATGCCCTTGCGGATGCGTGCGATGGACTCCTCCTTGCCGAGGACTTCCATGATCTGCGTCGCGCCGCCGGGCGTCACCGCCTCGCCGGAGACCGCCGTGCGGACCGGCCAGAGGACGTACCCGTTCTTGAAGCCCTTCTCCTGCGCGTACTTCTGCAGGGAATCGTACAGCGCGTCATTGCTGTAGTCATCCTGCGCCTCGAGGATGGGAAGCAGGTCCTTCAGGACCTCGAGGGAAGTCGCCTCGTTCGTCTTCATCTTCTTGTGGCAGTACAGCGCCGTGTCATACTCCGGCAGCGTCTCGAAGAAGCGGACCATGTCCGGGATGTCGGGCCAGATCTCGATGCGGGTCTTCACCATGTCGGCGACCTTGCGCAGGTCCTGTCCCTTCGTGAGGACTTCCTTCAGGATCGGCTCGGCCTTCTCAAAGAACGCGTCGCCGTCCATCGCCTTCAGATACTCTCCGTTCATCCAGCGCAGCTTCGTGTAGTCAAAGACCGCGGGCGACTTGCCGATGCGGTGGTAATCGAAGATCTTCACGAGTTCGTCAAGAGAAAAGATCTCCTGGTCGGAGTCCGGGGACCAGCCGAGGAGCGCTATGAAGTTCACGACCGCCTCCGGCAGGAAGCCCTGCGCGATCAGGTCCTCATAAGAGGAATAGCCGCTGCGCTTCGAGAGCTTCTTGTGGTCCGCGTCCGTGATCAGCGGGCAGTGGACGTACTTCGGCACTTCCCAGCCGAACGCCTCGTAGAGCCGGTTGTACTTCGGCGAGGACGAGATGTACTCGTTGCCGCGCACGACGTGCGTGATGCCCATGAGGTGGTCGTCGATGACGTTCGCGAAGTTGTAGGTCGGATAGCCGTCGGACTTGATGAGGATCATGTCGTCCAGCTCTTTATTATCAACAGAGATGTCGCCGTAGAGCTCGTCATGGAACGTCGTCGTGCCCTCGGTCGGGTTGTTCTGCCGGATGACGTAAGGCAGGCCCTTCGCGAGGTTCTCTTCCACTTCTTCCTTCGACAGGTGCAGGCAGTGCTTGTCATACACGGTGACTTCCTTGCCGTCGATCACCTGCGTGAGCGTCGAGAGCCGCTCCGGCGTGCAGAAGCAGTAATATGCCTCGCCCGCGTCCACGAGCTTCTTCGCGTACTCGAGATAGATGCCCTGCGCCATGCGCTCGCTCTGCACGTAAGGGCCGACGCCGCCGTCCTTGTCCGGGCTCTCGTCCGGAATAAGGCCCGTCTCATCGAGCGTGCGGTTGATGATATCCACAGCCCCTTCGACGTAGCGCTCCTGGTCGGTGTCCTCGATGCGCAGGATGTAATCTCCGCCCTCATGCTTCGCGATGAGGTAAGCGTAAAGCGCTGTCCTGAGATTACCGACGTGCATCCTCCCGGTCGGGCTCGGGGCGTATCTTGTTCTGATCTTCATGTTTCTTATTACCTCCTAAATTGCCATTATACCATCATCTGGGAAAAATGGCGGTTTTACTGTACGCCGGTCGTGCCGAACCCACCGCGGTCTTCGCCGCTCAGGTGCAGCGTCTCTTCAAAGATGATCTCCGGCTGCTTCTTCATGATGCGAAACTGGCAGATGCGGTCGTTCACGGAGATCTTCGTGTCGCGCATCGCGAGGACCGGCATCATCCACTCGTCGCCATCGCCGCAGTACGAACTGTCGATGACGCCCTGGTGGTTGACCTGGATGATCCCGAAGTTTTTGAACGTGCTGCTGCGCGGGACGACGTGGGCCTCGTAGCCGTCCGGCAGCTTCATGCCGACGCCGAGGCGGATCAGGCGATACTCTCCCGCCTTCAGGGTCACGTCCTCGCTGCTGCGCAGGTCGATCCAGTCGGAGCGGCCCGCGATCGGGTGCAGCTTCTCAATTTTATCGCTGAAGTATTTGATGATGATCTTTTCGCTCATATTATTGTTTCCTCAGTGCGTCCGCCGCGGAAGTCGCGAGCTTGTCGCACCGCTCGTTCTCCGGGTGCCCGTCGTGTCCCTTCACCCAGTGGAAGGTGACGTGGTGCGTCTTCGTGAGCTCCAGCAGGCGCTCCCAGAGGTCGCGGTTCTTCACCGGATCCTTGCCGGCCGTCTTCCATCCGTTGCGCTGCCAGTTGCCGATCCAGCCGTCCTTGAACGCCTTCACGAGGTACTGGGAGTCCGAGTAGAGGTCCACGTCGCAGGGGCGGTTTAACGCCTCCAGCGCCGCGATCGGGCCCATCAGCTCCATGCGGTTATTTGTTGTTTTTTCGAACCCTTCCGACAGCTCCTTCTCGTGAAGGATGCCCTTCGGGTCCGTGTACTGCAGGATGCAGCCGTAGCCCCCGGGTCCCTCCGGGTTGCCTCTCGCCGCGCCGTCCGTAAATATCGTCACTTTCATATCCAGCTTCCCGTCTCCTCAAAGCGGCGTGCCCTCGCCGACGCGCGGTCCGCGATTCCGGGATCGTAGCCGGCGGTGCGAAGCAGCGCGATGGCGTTGCGCTCGCTCGCCGCGCCTTCCTTCAGCAGGTAATCAAACAGGACATCTCCGTCCTCGATCCGGCCCTCAAAGTGCATGTTCCTGAAGCTCCCGGAGAGCAGCTGCGTGAGCTCGATGTCGTGCGTCGCGGCGAAGCACAGGATGCCTGCATTCGCGAACGCCTGCAGGATCTCGTCGGAGGCGGCGATGCGCTCGATCGTGTTCGTGCCGCGCAGCACCTCGTCGATGCAGCACAGGATCGGAGGGCCTTCCACTTCAGCCGCGTCCAGGATCCTCTTTAAGGAGCGGATCTCGACGATGAAGTAGCTCTCCCCTCCCGCGATGTCGTCCCGCAGCGCCATGGACGAGAAGATCCGGAAATAGCTCCCCTCGTAGCGGGCCGCCGGCGCCGTGCGGATCGTCTGCGACAGGATCGCGCAGAGCGCGGACGCCTTTAAGAACGTCGACTTGCCGGACGCGTTCGCGCCGGTGATGAGGACGGGATGCAGGTCCGCGGCGAAGTCATTCGGGACCGGCTCCGCAAGGAGCGGGTGGAACAGGCCTTCCGCCTTGTACGTCCAGTTTCCGGCTTTATTGCCGGAGCCGTTTTCCTCGTGAAGCGCCGGCTCGCAGTAAGCCGGGAGGCTCTCCCGGAAGGAAGCGGTGCAGATCATCGCGTCGATCTTGCCCGTGACCATCGCCAGCTCTTCGATCTCAGCCGCATGCTTCCGCACGTCGCCGAGCATCGAGTTGAACTTCAGGAGGTCCAGATGGAAGAACATCCGCAGGTAGTCGAGCACGATGTCCGCCGGGTTCCCGGAGGCGCCGTACTGCGAGTCCAGAAGGAGCAGGAAGGAGCCGCGCCGGAAGTGCCGCAGGGATGCGGCGAGCTGCCGGAGCTTCTCCGTCTCCTCCGTGAGCACCGGATTGTTCACAGCGGCGAGCTTCTCCGACGCCGCGATCATCCTTAGCAGGTAGCGGAAGGAAACGACGTAGGGCTCGATCTCCCGCTTTTCCTTGAAGTAGGTGACCATGTTGAAGACGAACGCCGCCGCCAGCAGCATGGCGCCGCGCGGCACGTTCACGAGCATGATCAGGAACGCGAACAGGGGCATCGCGATCGCCGCGTAGTGGTACGCGTTGGAGCGCTTCCCCAGCCGGTCCAGCAGGTCCATGTACTCAAAGAACGAGTACTTCCCGGTCCTTCCCAGCTGCTGCAGGATCTCCTGGAGCCGGAGGCGGTCCGCCTCGTGCGCCGGATCCTGGAAAAAGCGGAGCTGCTCTTCCTTGAACGCCTGCCCGTCCTCCGTGTACGCCGGCGTGCGCAGGAGCAGGTAGAGATATTCCTCCCCGGCCGCGCTCAGCGTGCAGTCGATGCGCTCGTAGAGGTCGTCCATGTTCAGGTCGTTCCAGGTGATGTCGTCGATCTGGCCCTCGCGCCGGTGATGCTCGAAGTAATACGGGATCTTCTCGAAGCGCTCCGGCGGGATCTCCTTCCCGGGGATCTGCCCGAAGGAGCGGCGGAGCTTCTCGATCGCGCGGTTCCGGTCATGGCTGCGGTCACGGAAAGCGGCCGCGAAGATCACGGCCGCAATTCCGGCAATTATCAGAAGTGTGATGAGTTCTGCGCTCATTTTTTATTCCCCGATGATCCGGTCGCGGATCGACTGGGCCTTCGCGTAGATGTCGGCGATGGCCGGCAGCTGCCTGCTGAAGCCCCTCTCGTCGAACCTTCCGGCGTCCGCGCTTCCGGGGATCCTGTTGTAAAGGAT
>DJXE01000003.1 GCA_002449595.1 Lachnospiraceae bacterium UBA7012 | reverse complement strand
GAGACGACGGCGATGGGCGCGGCGTACCTCGCGGGGCTCGCCGTGGGCTACTGGGCGGACCAGGAAGAACTGAAGAAGAATTTTGTGCCTGACAGGACGTTTACTTCGCAGATCAGCGAGGAAGTACGCGAAAAGAAGATCCGCGGCTGGCGCAAGGCCGTGAAGTATTCGTTTGACTGGGCAAAAGGCGAGGAGAACTGATTTTATGAAAGATGTGATCATTATCGGCGCGGGCGTCGTGGGCAGCGCCATTGCACGGGAGGTCTCCCGGTACGCGGCGGACGTGCTCGTGATCGAGCGCGGGCCGGACGTGTGCGAGGGCACTTCCAAAGCGAACAGTGGCATCGTGCACGCCGGATACGACGCAAAACCCGGAACGCTGAAAGCGAAGCTGAACGTCGAGGGCAACCGCATGATGGAAGCGCTCTCGAAGGAACTGGATTTCCCGTTTGTGAGAAATACTTCGCTCGTCCTCGCGCTTAAGGAGGAGGACCGCGCGACGCTGCAGGCGCTTCTGGACCAGGGCATCGCGAACGGCGTGGAAGGGCTCCGGATCATCGAGTCGGACGAGCTGCACGAGATGGAACCGAACGTGAGCCCGGACGTGACCTGCGCGCTGTACGCCCCGACGGGCGGCATCGTTGACCCGTTCCTGCTGACTGTCGCGTTTGCGGAAAATGCTTTTACCAACGGCGTCGGCTTCCAGTTTAACGAGAGCGTCCGGCAGGTGGAAAAGGTTTCTTCCCCGGATCAAGGCACTTACTACCGTGTCACGACAGACCGCGGCGTCTATGAGGCGAAGGCGGTCGTCAACGCGGCGGGCGTCTACTCCGACACCTTCCACAACATGGTGAGTGAGAAGAAGCTTCACATCACCCCTCGCAAGGGCGAGTACCTGCTGATGGACCGCAAGACGAAGGGCTTCGTGAATGCGACCATCTTCCAGTGCCCGACGGCGATGGGCAAGGGTATCCTCGTCACGCCGACCTGCCACGGAAACCTCATGATTGGACCGAGTTCCGTCGACATCGACGACAAGGAAAATGTTGAGACGACGGCAGAGGGGCTGGATTCCGTAGTGAAGACAGCGGGCCTCTCCGTGAAGAATATCCCCACACGGCAGGTGATCACCTCCTTCTGCGGACTCCGCGCCCATGAGGACGGCGGCGATTTCGTGCTGGGACAGCCGGACGACGCGCCGGGCTTCTTCGACGCGGCCGGCATTGAGTCCCCCGGACTTGTATCCTCGCCGGCGATCGGGAAGTATCTCGCGGAACAGATCGCGGAATACCTGGATCTCAGCGCGAATGAAGCTTTTGACCCGGTCAGGCACGGCACGCCGCGCATGGCGGACGCCACGCCGGAGGAAAAACAGCGTCTCATCGAACAGGATCCTTCCTACGCGAACGTGATCTGCCGCTGCGAGATGATCACGGAAGGCGAGATCCGCGACGCGATCACACGCCCTCTTGGCGCGAGGACGCTCGACGGGATCAAGCGCCGCGTGCGCGCGGGCATGGGCCGCTGCCAGGCGGGATTCTGCCTGCCGAAGCAGGCGGAGATCCTCGCGGACGAGCTCGGCATCGATCTCCAGCAGGTGACGAAGGACGGCGAAGGCGGGGAGATCCTCTGCGGGAAGACGAAGTGATAAAGGACGGCGAAGGTACGAGATCCTTTGCGGTAAGACGAAGTGACACAGGAAGTGTAATGGAATGAAAGTCCGGTCGAAGCAGTGTCTTCAATCCGCACATACGGTGCGGAATGCACCGGGCGCCGCACTCGGCAAAACCGCATCCACGGCTTTTGCCTCAGCGAGGAAATAAATAAGATGGAAAAGAAAGTAAAGATCTTGATTGTGGGCGGCGGGCCCGCTGGTCTGTCAGCTGCGGTGAGCGCATATAAGAGCGGGGAGAAAGATATTTTGATCCTCGAGCGCGCGGAGTCCCTGGGCGGGATCCTGAACCAGTGCATCCACAACGGGTTCGGCCTTCACACCTTCAAGGAAGAACTGACCGGCCCGGAGTACGCGGCCCGGTTCATCCAGCAGGTGAAAGAACTGGAGATCCCGTATCTTCTTGGAACGATGGTCCTTGATATCACGCCGCAGGCGGACGGGGACAAGATCGTCACCGCGATGAACCGCGCTGACGGCATCCTGCAGATCAGCGCGGAGGCAGTCATCCTCGCGATGGGCTGCCGCGAGAGGCCGAGAGGAGCGCTGAACATCCCCGGATACCGCCCGGCGGGCATCTACACTGCGGGCACGGCGCAGCGCTTCGTGAATCTGGAGGGCAGAATGCCCGGCCGCGAAGTCGTGATCCTCGGCTCCGGCGACATCGGACTGATCATGGCGCGCCGCATGACGCTCGAAGGCGCGAAGGTCAAGGTAGTCGCGGAACTGATGCCGTATTCCGGCGGCCTGAAGAGAAATATCGTCCAGTGCCTGAACGACTTTGACATTCCGCTGAAGCTCAGCCACACCGTCGTCGACATCATCGGCAAGAAGCGGGTGGAAGC
>DJXE01000168.1 GCA_002449595.1 Lachnospiraceae bacterium UBA7012 | reverse complement strand
GCGTATTCAGCGCCGGATCCGCGATCTGTGCCGCCGTCATCGTGCCGATATCGCCCTTCTTTGTCAGTATAACAGAAAAGCCCTCGCCAGTAATGTAGAACTCCCCGCCGCCGAGGTAGAAGATCAGGCCCTTGGCGCGCACTTTGTACGTCTCCGGATCCCTGTGGAAATAGTCGAGATTGTCCACACCGATCGGCCGGAATCCGCCGCCGGGCGCAAAATAGTTGATATAGCCGATGTAGTCGCCGAAATCGATGAAGCCGAAGCTCGAACCCTCGAACTGGCTGACCGCGTACACCTTGATGGAGTCATTGCTCTCCTGCTGCTCGAGCAGCGGCGCCGCCGCCTTGTAGATCTTCACTGCGCGTGCGTACTCCTTCGCCCTGTCCTTCAGCGTGCCGTCCTCTTCGACATAGGATTCGATGCCGAACACGTGGATGCCGCACAGATCCCTGTCCGTGATCTCCTTGTTGACGTTCAGGGCATTCATGAGCGAAGCCGCCGACTCCGGAATATAGAACGGATTGTCCTCCCGCGCGTAAGCCTTGCTGATCTCGCGGTACGAATCCGCATCCTGGATGTAGATGTCCGGCGCGATCGCGTCGATATGCGGCGTGTTGTACTTCCAGAGATCGATCATTCTGCTCGTCGCCCCGCCGGACGGGAAATCGACGCCCGCGACGCGGTTCTGCATCTCGCCGAGCCAGACGTTGATGTACATCGGAATGTCATAGATCTCCTTGCCTGCGGCCGCGATCGTGTCGATATATTTGGAGATGTAATAGGCCGAGAAGATCTCCGCGCTCTCAAGCCCGCCGAAAAGCTCTTTCCACGAGCCAACCATCTTCGCGCCATTAGCTTCCCAGATCTTCCGGATCGGGCAGTCCGGTGCGCCCGCGAGGAACTCCACGCAGTCCGCCGGGACCTGCGCCTCAAATTTATCCATCGCCGCCGCGGAGTAGTCCATGGGACTGCCGAGCTGTCCCGGCTCATTCTCCACCTGCACGCCGATCACAGTCTCGTCCGTGTTTCCTTTCTTCAGGTACTGCATGAGCTCGCTGAACGCGCGGAGATCGGCTTTTCTCGTCTCCTCACAGATTGGTGAAAGAATACCCGTCGGGACGCCGCTTGCGTCGAACACGCGGGTAAAGCGTTCCTCCTGGAGCTTGACCCATGCGGGCACATAGTGGGACGTGCCGTTCTTCCAGGTCCCGAACCACAGGATCACCGCATGCAGGCCGCGGCTGCGCGCACCGTTCACGATGCGGTCCACCGCCGCAAAATCGAATTTTCCCTCTTCCGGCTCCAGCTGATACCAGCACACCGGCGCGGCGATCGTGTTGAATCCCATCGCTTCCGCCGCGATCCAGCTTCTCTCCATCATCTCGTCCGAGTGGGTGCTGGAATTGTGCGTCTGTCCGCCGATCGTAAAGAACGGCTTGCCACCGACGTGAAACAGATGTTTTCTCATGTTGTCCTCCTTAGGTTCGGTTGTTGTTTACAGTCCCATCCTCTTCCGGAACTCATTGCTGTAAGAGCGGCTGACCGGGATCTCCTCGGCCGCGCCGTCCATCCGAATACTCATTGTCGAATTGACCATCGTACTGACGGCCTTGATGTGCTGCGGATTTATAAGAAAAGCTCTATGGCACCGGAACCACCCGTTTTCCGACAGCAGGGCTTCCCAGTCGCCAAGCGAGTGCCGGAGCAGGTACCTTCCGTCCTTCGTGTACAGTGCGATCTCCCTGCCCTCGACCGTGATATAACAGCCGTCCTTCCAGTCGATCCTGTGATACTGATTGTCGCGGAACGCGTTGAACCATCTGCTGTCGCCGCCTTCCTCCCCGCGCACGGCCGCGGCGCGCCGCTTCCTCTCCTCGGAGAGCACGCGCTCCAGCTTGTCCATCGTGCGCTGCATCCGCTTCACGGTGATCGGCTTTAAAATATAGTCAATGATGTTGCTCTCCATGGCGTCCATGACGTACTCCTCGTACGCCGTCAGGAAGATGATCCGGATCGACGGATTGACCCGGAAGATCTCGCGGGAGAGCTCGATGCCGCTCAGCTCCGGCATATTGATGTCCATGACAGCGACGTCCGCGTTCTCCCACCGGGAGACGTCGCGGAGCACCTGCCTGGAATCCGTGTTCTCATAGATGATCTCGACCTGCGGAAAATTCCGCATCAGGTATTTCAGATTCTCGAGGACGAGCGGTTCGTCATCCACGAGCATGGCTCTCACTGTCTGCATTGCATCACTCTCTCACCGGCACCCGGAACGACACCGTCGTGCCCTTATCCGGCGTGCTGGCGATCTTCATAGTCTCATTGTAGTAAAGAAGCAGCCGCCTTCTCACATTGTAGATCCCGATCGAACTGTTTTTCGCCGCGTCCGCGTCGTCCGTATCCGACTCGATCTGCGTGAGGCGCTCCGCCGTCATGCCGCGCCCGTCGTCCTCCACCTGGCAGTAGAGGAAGCCGCCGCGCTCCTGCACGCTCACGCGGATCGTCATCAGCTCTCCTGTCTTTCTGCCGTGCTGCGCGCTGTTCTCGACGATCGGCTCGATGAGGAGCGGCAGGATCCGGCTGTTCTCCCCGCTCTCGTTCACGAGCTCATACTCGATGAGGCCGGGGAAGCGCATCTGCTCGATCGAAAGAAACGCCTCGATGAGGTCCATCTCCTCATAGACCGGGACCGTATTCTGCAGCTCTCTCTTATAGAGGCGCCCCCGCAGGTACTCCGAGAAGTTGCTCAGCATCTCGTACGCCTTCTCCGGTTCCTTGATGCACAGCGGCAGGATCGAGGAGAGGGTGTTGAAGATAAAGTGCGGGTTGATCTGGGACTGCAGGAAGTTCAGCCTCGTCTGCAGCACCTCCCGCGCGGAGCGCTGCACCAGCATGAACGTGGCAGCGCGCCGAAGGCCCGCTCTCCTCCAGTACATGAGGAAGCAGGCGAGAAAGAACGCGCCGATGCAGGCTGCCCCCAGCGTCGGATAAATCTTAAGATAGGTGTTGTACCATCTGCTCAGCGGCCGGAATTTGCATCTCGATATGAAAAGCACTGCCGCCGCCCCTCCTGCACTGGTCAGCAGGAAGATAAGTGTCGTGATCCGGCTTCTTCCGGTTCCCGCCCAGTCCGTCAGTTTCGCGTTTCTAAACGTATCGACAAGCATCCATGCGGAGATCACAGCCGCATAGAGCGCGAGCGCGAGCAGGACCAGCCTTCCCTGGTACGGAAGCTGCACGAGGTCCGCCGCCACAAAGATCCCTGCCATCACGAGGTTCAGCTTCCGAATGATCCCTGCCTGCGTCTCCGACATCAGAACGTTCGCGGAGAGGGACAGGATGGCGAGAAGGCAGGCGACGTGCCCGACGTCTCCGATCCAGGACCAGAGATAGCGCCGCACGTGCGACACGGGCAGCATCGAGATCACATTGTAGTCCCAGACGGATATGACGATCGCGGAAAAGGCGGCCGCGATCCTGGCCAGGCGGAAGAAACCGGGGAACTCCCCTGTCATGACTCCGATCAGAATCCCCGCGACGCCGATGACGTACAGGATGATGGCCAGCGTCAGGCGCCGGATGATCTTGTTGTACAGTCCGCCCGCGCGAAGCAGGCTCGTGCGGATGTACAGCGACTCGAACAGGAAGTCCGTCTCTTCCCGCACAATAAAGATGATCGCGGCGAACGCGCCCGCGAAGACCAGTATTGTCAGGATGTAGTGCAGCGCTTTTTTCATGCAGTCCGGTTTTAGGAATCAGGGCCGGTGCATACTGTGACGCACCGGCCCTCTTTTCTCCTCCGGCAGGCACTCACAGCGGCGCCCGCCGGATATCAGCATTTGTCATCTCTAATGTTTCCGGGAGAGAAAGGCACGTTCCAGAGCGAACGACCTTTTCACCCCAGTGTTACTGGACCGTTGCGAATCCGGCATCCAGCGCTTCCGCCCATGCCTGGACGTCGATCTCATCCTTGTTGGTCTGCTCGGCCATGATGTCCTGATAGACCGTGTTGTATTCGCTCGTCAGAGTCGTGATGCCCGCCTGGACGTACTGGGCGTCGCCCTGATAGCTGTTGATCTCGTTGATGCAAGGACCCGCATCCACGTCGACGACAGCGCCGGTCAGGCCGCTCGCGCTGACTGCATAGAACTCAGCGGATTCCTTGGAGCACATGAACTTGAAGAATGCCTTCGCGACCTTCAGCAGCTCTTCGTCATCGGTATTGAAGACGCAGAAGTTGTTGCCGGGCTTGATGATCATCTTGTTGTCCGCGGGATCTTCCGAAAGCGGAACCGGGAACGCGCCCATGTTGAAATCAGGATTGATCGCAGCGACACCGGAGATGATCCAGGAGCCGTTCATCGTCATAGCCGCCTTGCCGCTCGCCAGGTCGTTCTGGACGTCTGCCCATGTGACCGCGAACGGATCGTCGCCCCAGTACTTCTTGTAGGAGACGAAAGTTTCCATCGCGTTCTTCCACGCCTCGTCATCCGCGAAGTTGGAAGTGCCGTTCATCTTCTCTTCATACCATGCAGGGTTCTTCATGACCGTTGCAGGATCCGCATAGTTGTTGACGAAAATTCTCTCGCACCACTGCTCAGCGAAACCGCCGCTGAAGGGCTGGACGCCTGCTTCAACGAGCTTGTCGCAGACTTCGGTCAGCTCGGAATTCGTCGTGGGAACTTCGAGGCCGAGTTCGTCGAACAGGTCTTTGTTATAGAAGATGCAGTACGCATTGACGTCGAGCGGAACACCGTAGACCTTGCCGTCAACAATGCCCTGTCCCAGCGTATCTTCCGGGAAGTCCGCATAGTCGGACACATCCGTGACGTCCGCGCAGTAGCCTGCCGCGACGTATTCCGGGAATGTGGTCGTGTCCGCGTCGAAGATCATCGGAGCATCGCCCGCAGCGGCTTTGGTCTTGACCATCGTCGCATACTGGTCCGCCGTCAGGATCTCGATGTTGATCGTGACGTTCGGATGCTCTTCCGTGAAGCGGTCAACACAGTACTGGACCCATGCCTGCTTGCCTTCCTCCTGCAGGTGGTGCAGCCAGGTAAACTCGATCGGATCGGAAGTGATCTCATCGTCCGCCGCTGCTTCCGCGGGAGCTTCTTCCTCGGCAGTCTCTTCCGCGGCCTCCTCCGCGGGAGCTTCCGCCTCTTCCTTCTCTTCCGTCGCCGCGGGTGCGGCAGCGGGAGCCGCTGTCGTCGCACAGCCGGCCAGTGCCGCGCATGCGAGCACCGCGCTGAGAACGATGGATATCAGCCTTTTCTTCATTTTTTTCCTCCTTTTTTACAGTGTCGTTTTACTGCATCTATGTTATCCCGCACCGCGCGGGATAAGCATCTTGCTTATGATTTGACTGCCCCGGCCGAGATGCCGGCGACGATATACTTCTGCAGCAGCATGAAGACGATGACGACCGGCATCATCGCGACGATCGAAGCCGCGAAGGCCATCCCGTACTCCGAGGTGTACTGCCCGAAGAAATAGAATTGCTTGACCGTCAGCGTGCGGACCTTGTCCTTCTGCAGCAGGATGATCGAGATCTGGAAGTCGTTCCAGAGCCACATCACGTGGAGCGCGGCGACCGTCGCGGTGATGGGCTTTAAGAGCGGGAACACGATCCGGAAGAACATCTGGAGCGGGCCGCATCCGTCGATCAGCGCCGCCTCTTCGAGCTCACGCGGGACGGACTTGACGAATCCCACGTAGAGGAAGGTCGCGTAGGCGATACTGTAGCCGGTCAGCATCAGGATCATGCCGCCGAGGTTGTTCTGCAGGCCGAGGTTCTTGAAGATCTTGTACACCGGGATCATGAGGATCTGGAACGGGATCATCAGCGATGCCAGATACAACGAATCCAGCGACTTGATCAGTCTGCTCCAGCTGCTGTTGCGGGCGATGCTGTATCCGCCCATCGAGGAGAACAGTACGATCAGCGCCACCGAAGGGAACGTGATCGTCGCGCTGTTCCTGAGAGAGCGGGCGAAATCGCTTTTCTTCATACCGTCGATGTAGTTCGCGAGGTTCAGCGACTTCGGGAAGGCCATGATCGACTCCGCGATCTCCATCGGGGTCTTGAAGGACGTGATCACGGCGAAATAGATCGGGGCGAGGAAAAACGCCAGCGCGATGAACAGGATGACCGTGGCCACGATGTAAGGAGTCTTGCGTTTCATCACAGTTCCACCTCCCTTCTGCGGAAGAATCTCGAGATCGTGTTTCCGAGCAGGATGCAGAACAGAGCGAAGATCAGGGCGACTGCCTGGCCGTAGCCCGCCTTGCTGAACTTGAACAGGTTCTCATAGACGTAGATCGCCAGCGTCCTGGATGCGCCTCCGGGGCCGCCCTCGGTCGCGGACAGCGTCATCGCGAATTCCCTGAGGTACGAGGTCAGCGTCAGTGTGATGCAGACGGAAAACGCCGGCGTGAGCAGAGGCAGCGTGATCGTGCGGAACTTCTGCAGCGTCGTCGCGCCGTCCATGATCGCCGCCTCATACAGATCTGTCGGGATGTTTTTGAGGCCGGAATAGTAGATCAGCATGTTGATGCCGCTGCTGTTCCACAGGCCCATCAGGATGATCGCCGGGATGACCCAGTTCGGATTGCCGAGCGGGCTCTTTACACCGAACGCGCTGAAGAACACTTCCTTGTAGATGAATTTCCAGATGAACGCCGTCAGGATCGCGCTGAAGCAGACCGGGATGAAGAAAATGGTTCTTGCCGCTTTGCCAAGCTTTCCTTCCTGCGCGTTCGCAAGGAGCGCCATTCCCAGCGAGAACACCGTTCCGGCGACGACGCCGATCGCGGCGAAGACGAGGGAGTTGCGGATCGGCTGCCGGATGCGAAGGTCCTTCAGGATCCCCGCAAAGTTCTGGAACCCGACGTAGTTGTAATCCTTGGTGATGCCGTTCCAGTCCGTGAAGGCGATATTGATGCCCATGAAGAACGGGACCACGATGGAAAAGCAGAAAAAGATGAATCCTGGCAGGATAAACAGATACGCGGCGATCTTCGTTGCCGTCGGCCTGTTCTCTTTGAGTTTCATACGCTTTTTCCCTCCCCTGCTTTGGCTGCGCCTTAAGTTTTTTCGCATTTTGTGCATAATGGGCGGTTTCTCCGCTTTATCTCTATAAGTATTTTACCGATTGCGGTCATTCCATTCAACACTTCATGTGCGAAATGCACATATTCAAGTGCGAGATGCATCCTCCTTTGTGCAAAATGCAAGCAGGCCGGTGGGATATCCCGCCGGCCTGCTGCCGAATACTGTATTTATTCTGAATTTTCCAATGACGAATCATTCAACGACGACGGAAGCCATCTTCTGCTCCTGCAGCGGCCTGTCCTGGAAATCGCAGTCGGTCGCGGCCACTCTGTCGAGGACGTCCAGCCCTTCCGTGATGAGGCCGAACGCCGCGTAAGAGCCGTCCAGATGCGGCGCGTCCGCGTGCATGATGAAGAACTGCGATCCCGCCGAATTCGGGTTCATCGAGCGCGCCATCGAAAGGACG
The DNA here is from genome assembly GCA_002449595.1 of Lachnospiraceae bacterium UBA7012. Lineage (GTDB taxonomy): Bacteria > Bacillota > Clostridia > Lachnospirales > Lachnospiraceae > CAG-791. Next base: position 24,378 of record DJXE01000168.1, on the reverse strand, counting down.
CCCCTCGTGTGCTTCAGGTCGTTCTGCACGCCGTTCATCGCGAACTCGCCCTTGATCGTGTGGCCCGGGCCGCCCATGCCGGTGCCGGTCGGGTCGCCGCCCTGGATCATGAATCCCGGAATGACCCGGTGAAAGATCAGCCCGTCATAGAAGTGCTCATCCGCCAGCTTCTTAAAGTTCTCCACCGTGATCGGCGCGATGTCCGGGTACAGCTCGCCCTTCATGACGCCGCCGTCCTGCATCGTGATCGTCACGTGATAGATCTTTTTCTCTTCTGCCATTTCCTTGTCCTGTTCCTTTCTGTCAATAGTGTTCTTATATCGTGAGGGTCTCGGGGTCCGTCAGAGGATCTCCCGCCTTCCTTCCGCATATTCCTGCGCTGCGTGCGCGACAGCCGCAAGCTTTCGGTCGTCCTGGTCGTTCTGCACCGAGCAGTCCGCGCAAAGGATCATAGCGTCCTGGCCGCCGGCGAGCTGGATCTGGCGGATCGTTTCTTTTCTGATCTCTTCCTCGCTGCCCGTGTGAAGGAGCTTCCCGGCGCGGTTGTCGAAGCCGCCCATCAGCACCGTCCCCGGCCTGAAAAACTCTCTCGCCCGCCTCATGTCAAGATCCTTCTCGATGTTTACGGACCAGTTCACGACCTTGAAATCGAGGCCCGTCCAAAGGTCGAGGTTGTTCGGCACGCCGCACCAGCTGCAGAGGTGCATGATGTTGTCCTCCGCGAGCTCGTTCGCGTAGTTCGTCAGGCGCTCGTCCCACGGATAGCAGTACTCCATGTACTCGTCCTTCGCGAACCGGTCGATCTCCCCCTGCTGCATGGAGACGAAGAAGCCGGTCGTGTCCGTCTCGTCCTTCAGCCGGCGCATCAGCTCGAAGTTCACGTCCTCCATGACCTTCATCGCCTCGGCGAGCGTCTTCCGGTCTTCCTTATAAAAGCCCATGATCGTCGTCTCATCGAGCGTCGTGTGCTTGATGAAGGACAGCGGCGTATAAATGATGAAGAACAGCGGCGCCTCGATCCCGTCGATCAGTCGCTTCGTCCGCTCGATCTGCTCCGTGAAGAACGGGTGGCTCCGCGATAGTCCGATGTTTCCCTTCCAGCTGGCCAGGTCCTTCGGATCGCCGCCCGGCAGCGGATACTCCATGTAGCCATCCGTCTCCTCGACCAGGAAATCCATCTCCGAGTCGTGAAAACTCCTGACCTGCCCCGCGATCATGCTCTCCTCGTCGTTTCCAAACGCGGTGAGATGACGGTAAAACGTCGTAGGAACGCGGTCGACCGGCAGTCCGCGCATCGCGTTTAAAGTTCTCTCCCTCTTATCCATGCTCTCCCCCTTTGCAACTGCTGTTTTTGCTGTGCCCTCTCTGATTTCAATTATACACCAGCGGAAGCTCTCTTAATCTAACGTGAGCGACTCCCCGCAGCTCGTGCAGAAAAGATCCAGCGCCTTGTTTTTCGCGCCGCAGTGCGGGCAGATCTTTACGTCCGCCGTGTATCCCGTCATGTAAGCGCCGCAGTACGGGCACTGCACCTGGCCTGCCGGCGACGCCTCCCCGCATTCCGGGCAGATCGTGTACTGGCTGAGTTCCCGGTCGACGATCTGGTCGAACATCGAGTCCCACTCCCGGCTCCGCTCGTCGAAGTTGTCGATCACCGACCCTTTATCGGAGTGATCCGCCTTCGCCTCTCCGTACAGCTCTTCTTCCAAAGCCTTTGTGATGCCCTCGCCGGCCTCCTCGACCGTCTCCTTCGCCTTCTTCATGATAGGGTTGTTCTCGACAAAGCTCTGGAATGCGTTCTCCATCGCCGCATCCAGTCCCTTCTTCTTTTTATTATCAAACAGCTTATCGAAAAGATTCATGGCCTCCGATCCTCCTTTTCCCTATTCGGTACTGTATTTGCCAGCTTGCGCCGCAGAGTATTCAGCACCCGTTTTTTGTCTGTCGTCCACAGCGGCGCGATCAGCAGCTTCCGCGGCCCGTCACCCGTCATGCGGTGGATCACCATATCCTCCGGCAGGATGCGCACACTCTCCGCGATGAGATCCGTGTACTCCTCCATCGACAGCAGCGGAAACGGCTTCTCTTCATACTGCCTCGCCAGCTCCGTGCCCTTCAGGACATGCAGCATCTGAAGCTTCACGCCGTCCGCCTGCGGCTTCAGCGCCGCGATATACCGGACGGAGTCCAGCATGTCCTCGCGGCTCTCCCCCGGGAGCCCGAAGATCAGGTGCAGGATGACGGTGAGTCCCGCCGCTTTCAGCCGCGCGTATGCGGCCTCGAAACAGCCAAGATCGTATCCGCGATTGACTCTTTTCGCTGTATCATCATGCGCCGTCTGCAGGCCGAGCTCCACCCAGACCGGCTTCTCCTTGTTCAAGGAGAAAAGCATTTCCATCACCTCATCGCCGAGGCAGTCCGGGCGTGTTCCGATTGAGAGCGCAACGACGTCCTCTCGCCGGATCGTCTCCTCATACAGGCGCTTCAGGCGATCCACGTCTCCGTAAGTGTTAGTGAACGACTGGAAATATGCGATGAACCGCCGCGCGTCCGTCTTCTGCCGGATCCGCGCCTGCGCCTCCCGGATCTGCTGCGGAATCGGCGCAAACGCCGCCGCGAAATCGCCAGATCCTCCCTCGGAGCAGAACGTACAGCCTCCGGTTCCGACCGTCCCGTCCCTGTTCGGGCAGGTGCAGCCGCTGCTCAGCGAGAGCTTGTAGATCTTCTCTCCATATTCTTCTTTTAATACGTCTGAGAGATATCTCACGGCCGGGTCTGCTCCAGCGGCGGCATCGCTGCTTCTTCCTCGGTGCTGATCGGATACTGCGCCTTTGCTGTCACTTCATCCGCCGTTACTTTTAATATCCGCAGGCGGTTCCGCCAGTCGTCCGTCATCTTGAGCGGTCCTCTGTATCTTCCGGTGTTTTTGCAGAGGCACTCGAGCCCGTGCAGGTACTCCTCCTCACGATCCGGCATGATGATCTCCGCCTTGCCGAATACATTAACGCTTCGGTAATCGTGCGATTCATTCCGATACGCTTTGTGTCCTACCCTGTCCATGAAGACGTTGACGTTGACCGCGACATGCGGATCCTGGCTGATCAGGTCGATCCGGTGTCCTCTCACTGCCATATGCAGCCAGAGGATGAGCTTTCCGTCCTCATCCCACTCGCAGCCGTAATTCATCGGCACGATGTACGGCCACGGCTCGTCGTGGATCGCGACCGTGCAGACCTCGGACATGCCGAGGATCGACTGAATGATTGCCGGGTCCGTGATTCGGCGATCTTCATGATACATTGTCAGGTTTTTGTGAATTGTCATTTGCAGCTCCTCTCGCACAGGCCTGCAGCGCAGTGATTCGAAATGAGAAAAAAGAAACCGGGAAACCAACACTCTGGCTTCCCGGTCTTCTGCGACCAACAGGGATCGAACCTGTGACCTCCCGCACGTCAAGCGGACGCTCATCCCAGCTGAGCTATGATCGCATCACAGCTTTTTGTACCTCAGTACGTTTGCTGACAAAGCGTAGTATAACACCTGAGGTGCAGGAGGTCAAACACATTTTTAAAAAAATATTCAGACGTAATGCACCCTGCTCTCGTCGTAGCGGTCCTCCTGCGGTCTCTGCTCCGCCGGGTAGCCGCAGGCGATGATGCAGAACGGGATCAGGCTGTCCGGGATGTCGAGCGCCGCACGGACGTTCGCGATGTTGGTCTCGTCCGGGGCGACGCCGCACCAGACGGTGCCGAGGCCAAGGGCATCGGCTTCCAGAAGGATGTTCTGGGTCGCGGCGGACAGATCCTCGTAGGCAAACGGCAGCGTGCGGCAGTCCCGCCTGATGCAGGGAACGAACGCGAGGGGCGCCCTCTCTGCGGGCGTCGCGTATTTCGTCGCGGACGCGACCGCTGCCTTCTTCTCCTTATCTGTTACTACATAGAACTCCCACGGCTGCTGGTTCGTGGCGGACGGCGCCGCCATGGCCGCGCGAAGGAGCGTCTCGATCTTCTCCTGCTCCACCGGCCGGTCGAGGTACTGGCGGATGCTCACGCGGTGGAATATCGGATCCGGCTTTTTGACCTGCAGGATGCCTGCATAATGTGCTTTTCTCTCATCCAGAAGCGACAGGTCGACCTTGCCCGTCTCGAGGAAGGTCTCGACCATCTCGAGCGTCGGATGGCCTGCGCGGCCGCCGAGGCTCAGGGAGTTGATGTACGAGAAGGCGCTCGCGAAGCGCGCGCACTCCTTGACGTCCCACCCCTGCATGTGCGCGTAGAGGAAGGCGCCGTGGAAGACGTCGCCCGCGCCGGTCGTGTCCACGATGTCGTAGCCGCTGAATGCCGGGAGCGTGAAGTCCATCGTGCCGTCCGTGCCGACGCAGCCCTTCGAGCCAAGGGTCACGATCACGATCTTCGGCCCGCGGGAAAGCAGCGCATGGCAGTTCTTCAGGTAGTCCGTGTCATCGCCGAACAGGCTCCGGTAGTACATTCCGGACATGATGAAGATGTCGGAGGTCTCCAGGAGCTTCGTGTCGTCACAGAAGCCGTGGTAGCCGGCGTCCGTGGAAACCAGCACGCCGTTTTTGCGCGCCATCTCCGCCGCAGTCCACTTGCCGGGCATGTCGACGCAGTCGAGGTGGAGGTATTTCGCCGACGCGATGAACTCCTCGTCCAGCATGTCGTCCGTCACCTTCTGCACCGTGGCCTCGAGGCCGAGGAAGCTCCGTCCCTGCGTCTCCTTCTCGGCGAGGCAGACCGCGTACTGCGTCGTGCCTTCCAGCATGAACAGGCGGGAGACGTCGACGCCGTGGTAGACCATGTCCTCGCGGCAGAATTCACCGAACGGGTCGTTGCCCACCGTTCCGATGACGGCGCACTTCGCGCCGAGCCGCGCCGCCGCCGTAATAGCGGAGGCGGCGTTGCCGCCGGACTGGAACAGGTGCGCGTACATTTTCGCGATCGAGTCCGTCCCGGGGATGCGGTCGATGGCGACCGCGTAATCCATCACGGGCTCACATACGCTGATGATGTCGAATTTCTTTTCCATGACCTATACACTATCCTTTCCCCGGCAGGCCGGGCAAAAGTCATATTCACAGCCTCGCGACGCCGCTCTCCCTCGCCGCCTTCGCGACCGCTTCCGCGACCGCCTTGCCGACTCTCGGATCAAATGCCTTCGGGATGATGTAATCCGCGCTCAGCTCCTCGTCGGAGATCAGGCCCGCGAGCGCCGCCGCGGCCGCCATCTTCATCTCCTCGTTGATGTCCTTCGCGCGCACGTCGAACGTCCCGCGGAAGATGCCGGGGAACGCCAGGACGTTGTTGATCTGGTTCGGATAGTCGCTGCGTCCGGTGGCGATGACCTTCGCGCCGCCCGCTTTCGCGTCGTCCGGGAAGATCTCGGGCGTCGGGTTCGCGCATGCGAAGATGATCGCGTCCTTGTTCATGGTCTTCACCATTTCGGTCGTGAGCGTGCCAGGAGCCGAGACGCCGATGAACACGTCCGCGCCGACGATGACGTCCGCAAGCTTGCCCTGCTTCTTCTCGAGGTTCGTGACCTTCGCCATCTCCTCCTTGATCCAGTTGAGGTTCTCTCTGCCCTCATAGATCGCGCCGGTACGGTCCGTCATGATGACGTTCTTAAAGCCGGCCGACAGAAGGAGCTTCACGATCGCAATCGCTGCCGCGCCCGCGCCGCTCGTCACGATCTTCACGTCTTCCTTCTTCTTGCCGACGACCTTCAGCGCGTTCGTGAGGCCCGCGAGCGTGATGACCGCGGTGCCGTGCTGGTCGTCGTGGAAGATCGGGATATCGCACTTCTCTTTGAGCTTACGCTCGATCTCAAAGCACCTGGGCGCCGAGATGTCCTCGAGGTTGATCCCGCCGAAGGAGCCCGAGATGTTGTAGACGGTCTCGACAAACTCGTCGACGTTCTTCGTGTTCACGCAGAGCGGGAACGCGTCCACGTCCGCAAACGCCTTGAACAGGGCGCATTTGCCTTCCATGACAGGCATGCCGGCCACCGGGCCGATGTCGCCGAGTCCCAGGACCGCCGTGCCGTCCGTGATGACCGCGCACATGTTGTGGCGTCTCGTCAGGACGTAAGACAGGTCCGGATCTTTCTGGATCTCAAGGCAGGGCTGCGCCACGCCGGGCGTATAGGCGAGCGAGAGCTCATCCTTATTGCTCACGGGCACCTTCGCGATGACCTCGATCTTGCCGCCCCACTCCTTGTGTTTCTTCAATGATTCCTGTGCGTAATCCATACTCTGGCCTTCCTTTCCGGAGCATCCCCCACGGCTGCATTCCCTTGTTTCCCCCGGCCGGCGACGCTCCGACTCCGGCGCGCGGGATGATGATCATAATTAATTTATCTCCGCGGCAACGCGCCGCGGACCCAATAACCGACAAAAACAACCGTCGGCTCAGGCTTCCCCTTCTCCGCGCCACTCCGCGACAGCCTTCCTCAGCCACGCCTCGAGCGCCTCGAACCCGGTCCCCGCCTTGCCGCTGACCGGAAACACTTGGATCTCAGGATTCCTCATCCTTGCATTCTTCTCAGCCTGCGCGAGATCGAAATCAAACACCTCGCTGACGTCGGTCTTGTTCACGATCATCGCGTCGCTCACCTCAAACATCAGAGGATACTTGAGCGGCTTGTCGTGCCCCTCCGGCGTCGACAGGATCACCGCGCGCTTCACGGACCCGATGTCAAACTCCGCCGGACAGACGAGGTTCCCGATGTTCTCGAGGACGATGATGTCCAGCCCGTCCGTGCCGAGCTCCTCGATGCCGCGCCGCGCCATCACCGCGTCCGTGTGGCACATCGTCCCGGTGTGGAGTTGCACGGTGCGGACGCCCGCCGCCGCCATCTTCTCCGCGTCAACTGCGGAGTCATTGTCCACTTCGATGACGCCGATCGTGAACTCGTCCTTCAGGTCCGAGATCAGCTTCAGGAGCGTCGTCGTCTTGCCCGCGCCGGGAGAACCCATGAGATTCAGGAAAAAGATCTTTTTCTCCCTCATCTCCTGTCTCACCTCGTCGGCGATGCGCCCGTTCTCCTCGAGGATCCCCTGCTTTACTTCAATTACTTTTACGTTATCCATCTTGTTCCCTGTGCAAAGACAGCAACAGGGCCAAAAAGCGTTCCCGTCTTCTGACCCTGTGCACTGTTACTACGTATCTATCAGTCCTTGGTGTAGTTGTCGAAATAGCCCTGAATATAGACGAAAGGCGTTCCCTTGTCGCCGCTTCCGCTCGTCAGGTCGCAGAGCGACCCGATAAGATCGGTCAGGTGCCTGGGCGTCGTTCCCTCAGAGACCATCTGTCCGACCAGGTCGGCGTCCTTCTCCTCGATCTTGCGGCGGATCGCTTCCTTCAGCTCCTCGCCCGTCAGATCCGCGTACTCATTGTCCGCGAGATACTTCAGCTTCAGCTCGTTCGGCGTTCCCTCGAGGCCCTTCGTGTAGCCGGGGGAGACGACCGGATCCGCGAGCTCCCAGATCTTGCCGACCGGATCCTTGAACGCGCCGTCGCCGTAGACCATGACTTCCACGTCTTTCCCGCTGCGCTCTTTCAGCTGTGCCTGCACGTCCTCGACGAACTCCTGGCAGTTCACGGGGAACAGCTTCACGGTGTCCTCGGTCGCCTTGTTGGAGCCGAGCAGGCCGTACCTGTCGTTGTAGCCGCTGCCATTGATCGGGGCGTTCATGATATCATCCATGCCGCAGACCGTCTCCGCGCCTGCCGCGAGCAGCAGTCTCTTGGAGCGCGCCCTCGTGTGGATGTCGCAGGTGAGGACCTTCTTTGTATACTGAAGGATCGTGCGGGGATCATTTGAGAAAACGATTTCCGCCTCCGCTCCGGCATCTTCGATGACCTGACGGTAATAAGAGACATAGTCCATTCCGGTGAACTGGTGCTTCGGCCTGCCGAACAGCGCCACGAACTGCTCCTCGGTGAGGACGTCCTTGTACGGATCCACGCCCTTCTCTTCCAGCATGTCCTCGCTCACGATGTGGTTGCCCACCTCATCGGAAGGATAAGAGAGCTGGACCACGACCTTTTTCGCGCCCTTGGCGAAGCCGCGCAGCACGATGGAGAAGCGGTTTCTCGACGTGATCGGGAAGACGATGCCGATCGTCTCGCCGCCGAGCTTCGTCCTCACGTCCTCCGCGATGTCGTCCACAGAGCAATAGTTGTTCTGGGCGCGGGCGACGATGGATTCCGTCACTGCCAGAATGTCCCTGTCGCGGATCGCGAACTCTCCGTTCTCCGCTGCCTGCATCACGGTGTCGACCACGATCTTCCTGAGGTCGTCGCCATTCTTTACGATCGGTGCGCGCAGTCCGCGCACTACGGTTCCAACGATTCTTTCCACGGTGTTATTCCTTTCCTGATGTTTTTCGCTGCCGGCAGGTCCTGCGCCTTCGCTTCGCCGCCGGCCCGGGAACTCGTCTGTAAGCTCTCCGGCGCTATATAGAATACCACGAATCCGGCGTTTGTAGTACTGTCATTCCTGATCTACGCGGATCCCGTGCTTCACGACGCTGAGCTCCGCGCGCCCGTCGCAGACGAAGCTGATGCCGTCCGCCTCCAGAGGCGTGAAGATCGTGCTCGTCATGACCTCCGCGCCGTCGTCCGCGAAGATCTCGACGGAGTACCGGTCGAGGATGAGGCGCAGCCGGAAAAGCTCTTTCTCAGCAGTCACCGGCATCGTCCGCATGTTCAGGCTGTCCTTGCGGTTGCCCGAGAAGAGGCGGTCAAAGGTCAGGAGCCTGTCTCTCTTATCATAGTTGATGACGGTCTCATAGCGGTCGTTCTCCGCAATGCAGATCGTGAAGGTGTCGAAGTCGCGCCCCCGGATCTCCATCTCGATGTCCGCGATGCGGCCCTCGACGTCCTCGAGCATGACCTTCTTCATCCCGATAATCGCTGTGCGCTCGACCGTATCCGTGTAATAGTTCTCGATCTCACGGACCGGCGTCTGGTACAGCCTGCCGTCCCGCACGGAGAGCTCTCTCGGGACGCTCATCATGCCGTTGAACGGCAGTTCCTTCGGCGTCACCGCGTTCTGCCAGGATCCGATCCAGCCGATCATGATCCTGCGGCCATCCGGCGCTTCGACCGTCTGCGGCGCGTAGAAATCGAGGCCGGCGTCGACGCAGCCGTAGGACTCCGGCTCGAACTCGTGCTTTTCCTTATCGTAGTTACCGACGAGATACAGGACTTCGTGGCCGTTGTGATGGACGAAATCTCTTGTCGCCTCCATCTCGACCGCCGAGAGGAGCATCACGGTCTTCTCTTCCATTTTGAAGATGTCCGGGCACTCCCACATCCTTCCGAGCGCATCCTCGCTCTTTAAGATCGTGTTTACATAGGTCCACTTCTTCAGGTCTTTCGAGGAGTACAGCAGCGCATTCCCGTAACCGTCCTCATCCATGCAGACAATGAGTGCGTACCAGGTGTCGTCATCCCGGAAGATCTTGGGATCGCGGAAGTCCGAGGCGCGCATGCCTTCCGGAAGCTGCTCCGTGCGGATCACGGGATTCTCAGGGAATTTCCTGAAGTTCTCCCCGTCGCCGTAGGCAATGCACTGAGTCTCGGTCACGATGCCGGAGCGGTCGACGAGGTGCGCCGTGTACATCAGCACCTGGCCGTATTCCGGGGACTGCGCCGCAGTTCCCGAGTAGCAGCCGCTCTCATAGGGCTCGTCCGGCGCGAGCGCGACCGGGCGCCGCTCCCATCTGATCAGATCATCAGACACCGCGTGGCCCCAGTACATCGGGCCCCACTTCACGTCATAAGGGTAATACTGGTAAAAAAGATGATATTTGTCCTTATACCGCGAGAATCCGTTCGGGTCGTTCATCCATCCGACTGTCGGGGTCAGGTGGAACACCGGCCGTCTCCGGTCGACTTCACTCTTCCACTCCTGCTCAAATACACGCGCTTCCTCGAGCTTGCTCATGTTCCGTCTCCTTGTGGTTTTTATCCATAATAATTCCGGAGTCCGGCAAAAGCTGTTGAAAACCACAGCCATTGTGCCGGACTCTTAGAATTTTACCATATCTAGCGGTCAGAGAAAATATGCCTGCCCCCATGGGAGCGGTTTCAGATCACTTTTCCGCGCTGTAATCGATCGCGTTTTTCAGCATTTTCTGGAACTGCGGATGCAGCCACACGTCAAGGTTGTGTCCCGGGGTCAGAACCAGGATCCCGCCGTCACCGCACTTTTTCTCATAACCCGCGATGATGCCTTCCCCGCCGGTCACGGAAGAGGAAGTAAGGAACACTTCGACGGACTCATCGAACACGTCGAGATGATAGTGCTCGTCCCGCACGGTGAAGTCTTCGACGCCCTTCATGACAGGGTGCTCCTCCTCAGCCACATGGTACGTCGTCGCGCAGCGCGCCGGATGATAGAGGAACCGGCAGCCGATGAGCTCAATGTACTCCTTGTTCGGCTTCGTGTGGTTCTCGCCGTAGCCTTCGAGCATGTTCTCGTTGACGGCGCTGCCGGAGTGGATGACGATCAGGCGTCCGCCCTTCTCCAGGTATTCCCGGATCTGCGCGGGGCAGACTTCCGAGACGCCCTCCTCGAACCAGGGTTCTTTATTGGCGCTGTTGATGCTGTTGTTCTTCGCGTTGATGATGACGGGATAGCGGCCCAGCATCTCCGGCGTCAGGATGTCCTTGCCGTCATGCACGATATCGAAGTGATACCCCGGGCAGTTCTTCGCGAAATCCGCGATCCCCTTCTCGACGATCTCGGCCGGATGCCAGTAGTCGTCACAGATGAGAAGAATGTTGATGTCTGACATAGTCCTTTTCTCCCTTTGCTGTCAGATCCGATTACTTATACGGGAACGTCACGATGCCGTAGACGTAGATGAAAATGATGATGACAGGAACAACGAAGCGGAACAGCGGCTTCATCCATTCCTTGACCTTCATGCCTTCGCCGGCGTTGGCCTCGGCGATGAAGTTCTCCCAGCCCCAGCCGAACTTGTTGCAGCAGAACAGCGCAAACGAGAGCGAGCCGAGCGGCAGGAGGTTGTTGGAGACGATGAAATCCCAGAAGTCGAGCCAGCTGCTGCCTTCCGCGAAGGGCTGGAAGCCGCTGAGCACGTTGAAGCCGAGCGCTGTCGTGAGTCCGGAGACAAAGACGACGACGCCGCAGATGATGCTGCCCTTCACGCGGCTCCATCCCGTCAGCTCTCTCATCATCGCGAGAATGTTCTCGCAGACGCCGAGCACGGTCGACATGGCCGCGAAGACCATGAACAGGAAGAACAGCGTGCCCCACCAGCGGCCGCCCGCCATGTTGTTGAAGACCGCCGCCATCGTGTCAAACAGAAGGCTCGGACCGGCGTTGACTTCCATGCCGTAAGTGAAGCAGGCAGGGAACATGATCAGGCCCGCCATGACGGCGACGAACGTATCCAGGATGATGACCCGGATGGACTCGCCCATCAGGGAGCGCTCCTTGCCGATGTAGCTGCCGAAGATCGCCATGCTGCCGATGCCGAGCGAGAGCGTGAAGAACGCCTGGTTCATCGCGCCGACGATCACGCTGCCGTTGATCTTGCTGAAGTCGGGGATCAGATAGAACGCAAGTCCCTCCGAAGCTCCCGAGAGCGTCATGCTGTGGCCGGCGAGGATGATCAGAAGGACGAGCAGCGCGCACATCATGATCTTCGTGACGCGCTCAAGGCCGCCCTGCAGGTTGAAGCTCAGGATGATGAATGCGAGCACCACCGTGATGAACAGGAAGACCACATTAACGGAAGGGTTCGTGATCATTCCCACGAAGCCCAGGTCCGCGGTCTGCCCTGTCAGGAAGCGGTAGAAATAGTAGATGATCCATCCGGATACCACGCAGTAGAACGCCATCAGCGCGAAGTTGCCGAACAGCATCAGATATCCGATAAAGCCCCACTTCTGTCCCGGCTTCTGGAGCTTCGCGTACATGTGCACCGGGCTCGCCTGTGACGCGCGGCCGGCGGAAAACTCCATGATCAGGACCGGAAGCCCGAGGACGATGAGGCAGATCAGGTAGACCAGCATGAAGCTGCCGCCGCCGTACTGTCCGCACATCCACGGAAATTTCCAGACGTTGCCGCACCCGATGGCGCAGCCAGCTGACAGCATAATGAATCCGAGCCTGCTGCCGAGCCTTTCTCTTTCGTTCATAGTTACCTCCCCTCAAAAACTGCCTGCCAATGTTCCGGCAGGGTTTGCTGTTATTGACACTTTACAACGCTTTTAGCGATTTCTCAATCGGCATCCTCATCTGTTTCGCCCAGTTCCGCCGTATTCATCGACGCGATGTCCCGGAGGCTCTTCTTTCCTGCGGGCGCGGCGTGTGCTGCGGGCGCCTCCTGCGTCTCCGGAGCGCTCTGCTCCTTGGCGTCATCCGGCGTCCCGATGAGCTCCTCATCTGCGGAGAAATCGATCGTGACCGGCTTCACCTCTTCCGATGCTGCCGCCGCTGCGGCCGCCTCTTCCTCGCGCTTCCTGCCCGTGATGGATCCCAGGCGGTCGACGAGCTGGTCCGAGGTCAGCAGCATATAGAGGCCGTAGCCTGTCATGGGAAGCAGCATCAGATAGTAAGGCAGCGTGTAGTAGCTGGATGCCCCGGTGATGGACGTCCAGACTGCGCCGCCGATCACGAAGCAGGCGGGCACGAGCAGGCCGTTCGTAAGCGGGACGGCCGGCGGGACCGGCTTCACGGCCGGAGCAGTCGCGTTCTTTTTGGACGACGCTTTTCTTTCGGTCAGGTCCACAGTCTGCTTCTCCGCTTCCGAGCTCCCCTGATCCGCTTCCGCTCTCAGGCCCCTCAGCGCCGTAAACGCGAAGAACGTGACTCCCAGGAAGACGGCGCTGTGATAGACCGTCATCAGCCATTTGACCAGTGCGCCGAGCCTTCCGTACGAAATGGTCTGCAGGAACGATTCGTTGCCGATCTCCGCGGCTGCGAGCTCGAGGCGGCGCATGGTGAGGATCGACGAGTCATTCCAGCGGGCGACAAACTTTCTTAAAAAGTACATACCGTCCATCGCGACGGATTCCGGCAGGACGATCGGCTCCGTGCGGAATCCGATCATCAGGAACGGATACACGGAGGCCGCGAGCCCTGCGATGATCAGGACCGGCGCGGGCAGCGCATGTCTGCTGTTCAGGAACAGGATCAGGTAGACCGCGAGGACTGCCACCGCGGACGCGGCGAAATAGACGCCGCCCGTCGCAGCCGCCACCGGCAGCACGAAGGAAAAGATCGAGATCGCCGTCGCGATATTACGGACGATATGATCTCCGAACGCGAACATCGTGATCTGCGAGATGAGCCAGAGCACGCACGGGACCAGTACGATGTTCACCACGTGCTGGTAAGTCATCCCTCCGACGGGCATCCGCAGGTACAGCGTAAGCAGCGCCGCGAGGATCGTCCCGACGGTCATCGCGGTATATGTGCCGCCCTCTCCCTTCTTCCGGAAGGTGTCCGCCTCATACAGAAGCAGGAACAGCGATACGATCAGGAAAAGGGTCATCAGAAGCAGCGTCGGGAAGTCCTGCGCGAGGAACAGCATGACGTCGTCCTGCGACTTTAACTGGTAATCGATCGCGAGCACGTAGCTCATGATCGCCATCGGCAGGGAAAACAGAAACAGAATGAGACCGGTGATCCTGATAAACAGATTGTTCTTTTTCTTCATGAATAACTCCGAGATCAAAGCCGCCGAACGGCAAACCAACAGTTACATACACATTTACAGCAGCGCCGCGAACAGGCGTAGGATCAGCTGCCCTGCGCGAAGCAGCGCGCCGCGCCCGCCGGCGTAATACTCCGTGACTTCCCTGCACTCTTCCATCGTGCGCCGCATGTCGTCCCTCGTGTCCAGGACCGCCTGGCACCCGCAGAGCAGGCACCCGTTCTCAAAGTGATGGTAGAGGCTCCGGTAGTCCAGGTTGATCGTGCCGCAGGTCGAGATAACGTCGTCCGAGACGCACATCTTCGCGTGGCAAAAGCCCGGCGTCCACTCGAAGATCCTGACGCCGTTCTCCGCGAGCATGTTGTAGTAGGACCGGGTGACCTGGTAGACGATTTTCTTGTCCGGAATGCCCGGCGTGACGATCCTCACGTCGACGCCCCGTCGCGCGGCGACGCTCAGCGCGTGCGCCATCTCGTCCGTGATGATGAGGTACGGCGTCATGAACCACACGTAGCGCTTCGCATTCTCCGCAACGGAGATGTAGACGTCCTCGCCCACGTGGATGTTGTCCATCGGGGTGTCCGCGTACGGAATGACGAAGCCGTCCTCCTTCGCCTTGTAAGGAAACTTCGGCAGGTACTGCCGGAAGTGCACGTCGTCCTCCGCGTTGTCGGTGTCCTTGACCGCGTTCCACATCTCGAGGAACGTCATCGTGAGGCTCATGACCGCCTCGCCCTCGATGCGGATGCCGGTGTCCTTCCACTGCCCGTACGGATGCGTCAGGTTGAAGTACTCGTTCGCAAGATTGTACCCGCCGGTGAAGCCGACCTTCCCGTCGATCACCGTGATCTTCCTGTGGTCCCTGTTATTTAAGAAAAGGTTCAGTCCCGGCGCGAACGGATTGAACACCCTGCAGGCGATCCCGACGCTCTCGAGGCGCTTCACGAAGTCCGTCGTGATGAACCCGATGCTTCCCATGTCGTCATAGAACACACGCACCTCGACGCCAGCCTTCACCCTCTCCTCCAGGACGTCCTGGATCCGGTGCCAGCTCTCCGCGTCTTCGATCGCGTGGTACTCCATAAAGATGAACGTCTTCGCCGCCGCGAGGTCCCTCAGCTGCGCCTCCAGGCCCTTTGCCGCGTCGTCATAATAAGTGACGTCCGTATTCTGATACGCGGGATAGCGCGCGTACTTCTTCAGGTAGAAGGCGATGTTGGCCGCGCCTTCATCCTTTTCCCGCAGTTTCTCCTGCACGTCGTCGTTCTCCGGGAGCAGCGGGAAGAGCCGGTCGTCGATCTCGCTGTAGCGTCTCCGCATCTTGTGGGTCCCGCCGTTTAGACCGATCAGGAGATAAAGGACAACGCCGAGGAGCGGAAAAGCCATGATGAGCATGATCCACGGCATCTTGACCGATGAAGTCTTCTTCTGCGCGTAGATCACGAGCACAAGCGTCAGCGAAATGAGGCTGGTCAGCAGGTTGATCCACTCCGCGTGCCTGCTCAGGCTGGTGAACATCAGCAGGATCAGGAAAACTTCCACCAGGATCGAGAGGATGACGAATACCATCCTCTTCACGCCGTTTCTTGTCGCTGTTTTTTTCTCAACTGTTTTTGGCAGAACTGTCGACATCTTCTATTTCCTCCCGAATATCAGATCCTTCACCGAGACGTACTTGTCCGCGACAGTCAGGATCGCGCCTTCAAGAGAGTTCGGTGCCTTACCATTCAGTGGGAACATATGGCTCTCAATCATGTTTTTCGTCTTATCACTCAGCTCAGGTGCGAGCCGCCGCGCCATCTCCACGGAATCCCGCGGATGCTGCCTGCAGGTCTCGGACGCATTTTTGTATTTCTCTTTGCGCCCGAGCATCCCCAGGTCGTGGCAGAGGCCCCCGACGACGAGACTCTCCCGGTCCGTCTTCACGCCGAGCTTCTCCAGCGCGTACGACATGCGCAGGCTGGCCTCGGTGACGCGGATCGAGTGCCTTCCGACGGAGGCCCTCATATGGTGCTTCTGCTGCAGCGCCTCGTGGAATTCCTTCGAGTCAAGGATCTTCGACCCGTAGAGGCGCATATCCTTCTTTACTTTCCGGTCAAACATTTCGTTTCCCCGCTTTCCGCAGGTATCCGAACCGGCGGGATCCCCGTGTCAGAACGACACGAGGATCGTGCGGATCGAATTTGCCGGGATCCGCGCCGTGACTTCGCAGCCTTCCGGCCGGCACTCGCCGCCCGGGACGCCTCTCTCGAGGACGTCGGTCATAGCCGCACTCTTTACCTGTCTGTCAAACGTAAGGACCGCCTCGGCGTCCTTCCCGTCCGCCTCATACAGCCGGACGATCACGCCGTCGCCATCCTCCGCCCGCTTCACCGCGGAGACCAGCACGCCGTCCCCTTCGAGCGAGAGCATCGAATGCGCCATCGGCAGGGATCCGCCGTGGAATCCGTTCGAGACGACGGTCATCGGCTGGCACACAGCCTGTGCCGCGCGGATGAGCTCCGCCTTGTCCTTCGCCGCGCCCGCGGGCAGGAAGCCGACCGCGAACTCCATCTCCGACGGCCCGTTCTCCGGGTACGGATCCGGATCGAAGCTCGCGCGAAGGAGCGTCAGCGCGATGGAGCTGTCGTCGCAGCGCCAGCCGTACCGGTCCTTCGAGACGATCATCACGCCGGAGCCGCTTCCTTCGTCAGCAGCGGCGGAAAAGCTGTTTGCCGGCATATCCTGTGTTCTTCCCTGCCGGGTGATCACGCCGAACGGGATGTCCTGCAGATAAGACCCAGTAAATCTGCTGCTTAATGGCATATAGAACGAGAGCTGCGGAGTCCCCTTTTCTTCGGATCCCTTCTCGCGGAAATCGCACAGGACGTGATACTTCACGAAGCGGGAACCCTTGTCCAGGCTGATGCGGACCTTCAGGGTCGACGCCGCGTCCTTCGCGGTGTTCGCCGTGCCGCAAGCCGCATCGCCGCCGAACGCCGTCTCGTACAGGACGCTCTGGCGCAGCGGGCCGTCGTCCCGGCTCATCTCCGCGGGGTTGTCGTTGATGATCTGCACGCTCTTGTAGCGGCCCACGAGCCACGAGGACATCTCGCTCGTCCAGAAACTGATCTCCTTGCGGTTCGCCTCGATGATATACCGGAACACACCGTTCCTGCGGTCCGGATCCGCATACTCCTCGCCCGTCTCCTTGTCCGTCGCGGACAGGATGCTGCCGTCCAGCGGGTCGATCACGACGCGCAGCAGCTCGTTTTCGAGCGCGAACTGCTCGGGCGTCTGGTCGCGCTTCTCCGGATAGAAGATGCCCTTCACGCTTCTGTCCGCCTCGCGGATCACGCAGGTCGCGTAACCGCAGGCCGGAACCGTGACGCGCACGAGGATCTTCGTGTAATAGTGCCACCAGTAGTAGTTGTAGCCCTTCTCGATGATCTGGAACTCGAGCGGTTCCCCGTTCTCATCTTCGACGCGCATGCGCTCGAAGTCCGCGTACCACTCCCAGACGAGCATCTCGACGCTCTCCGTGCGCTCCGTCGGCAGCGGATTGAAAACATGCATCACGCGGGTCGTGCCCTGGCCGCGCTCGACCTGTCCGGAGCCGACGCCGGCGCCGTAGGCGACGGAAAGATAGAGCTTCTCGCCGTCCATCTCGCCTTCGCTCAGGATCCCGCTCGTGTCGATGTCCGCGGCGACCTGCTGCAGGACCATCTTCTCACTGTTCTCCGTGACCGCGAGGGCTTCCTGATAGAGACCCATCGCGTACTCGCGGGTGTCGCGCACGCCGGAGCCCGTCACGATGTCGTGGAACTGGTTGAAGATCACGGCCTCCCACGCGTCGCGGAACGTCGGGCACTGCTTCTTCATAAGTGCCGCCGCGCCCTTTCCCGCCAGCGCGTCCCACGCCTCGGCGGCGTACAGCTTCCTCTCCATCTCGCGGTTGCCCGCCTTCACGCGGCTCTGCGAGGTGTAGCATCCGTCGAAAATGAAATTGATCTCACCCTCGTGAACGGGCAGGCTGTCCTTTTCCTTCTCGATGGTCTCGAAGAACTGCCTGTAAGTGCCAAGCACGAAGTTCGGGAAGACCGGCCAGCTGTCCATGTCCAGCAGCCGCTCGATGTCCTTGATGGTCGGTCCGCCGCCGTGGTCGCCCACGCCGTAGACGCGCAGCGACGTCCCGATGCCGGAATCCGCCGAGACCTCGAGGGCCTGCAGCGCCATGTCGCCGCCGACCTTGGTGAAGTAGAAGTCTCTCTCCCTGTTGACGAGGAGCTCCTTCCCGGAGGCGCTGCGCCAGCGGTAGAGCTGCGGCACGTTCTTGCTGCCGCGGCAGTGGTAGTAGTACTTGATGCCCGCCTGCGTGAGCAGCTCCGGCTCCATCGCGTTGTGGCCGAACGTGTCCGGCGCGAAGTCGACGCAGATCTCGTCCATGTCGATCTCAAGAAGATCCGCGAGATAGCGCTTTGCATAAAGCAGCTGGCGCACCTGCGACTCGCCGCTGGGCATATTCTTGTCATGCTCGACCCACGTCGGCGCGGTGACTTCCCACCGGCCCTCGTGCACGAGTTTCTTCACTTCTTCAAGGAGATCCGGGCGGTAGTCCGCGAGGATCTTGTAGACCGACGCCTGCGACTGCGAGAAATGGAACGACGGATAGTGCTTCATGATGTGCAGGATCGTCTGGACGGTGTCGACCGTCACGCCGACGGTCTCCTGGAAGCCCCACTGCCAGTTCATGTCGATGTGGGCGTGCCCAGCGCAGATGATCGTGTATTCCTTCGCCGCGGCCTGGACGGGGGAGAGCATCTCCTCCGCGCGCGCCACGATGTCGGGCGTCACGATGCCGTCGTGTTCCTTCGCCGCCTCGTCGACGAAGGCCTCCGTCTCCCGGATCACTTCGTCAAAGACGCCTCCGCGCAGCTGCGAGAGCCGGGCGGCGTAAGCGAGTTCAAAGTCGATCCTGTCGATGTAATAGTCTTTTTTGCTGCTGCGCTTCAGCGCTGCGGTCCTCTCAAGCATGATGGGCCTCCTTTTCTATGTCTTTCCATGTGGTCAGGCTCAGGTCTGAGTCCTTCGCCTGATCCGCTTCGCGGACGGGAATTACTCTGTAATTCCCGCCGAGTCGCTACGCAGTTCGCTTGATGCGAACTACTCCGCTAATTCCCGCCGAGTCGCTACGCAGTTCACCTGATGTGAACTGCTCCGCTAATTCCCGCCGAGTTGCCCGCAGTTCGCTTGATGCGAACTACTCCGCTGCCGGGGGATACTCGTTACATAACAGGCGATAAGGCGCCTCATCTTCTTCTATCTGCGGGAAGCGGCCCGCGGGAGGATTGAACCTGTTGTCCGTGTTGTCGTCGTTGCACTGGCTGACTTCGCCGATCAGGACCGCGCCGGTCCCCTCTTCCACTGAGAAGTCGTGATACAGCCGCTGCGTGATCGTGAGGCTCTCGCCGGGCGTCAGGCGCACCTGCGTGCCGGCCGGCACGACCTTCGTCACGCCGTCCATATGGATCGTCACGTCGCTGTCATAGTCGATCGATTCGTCGTCGTGCGCATTGTAGACGCGGATCAGGATGTTGCCGCCGCCGCGGTTGATGATGTCCTCCATCTTGTACCAGTGGAAGTGGTTCATCGCGTACTGGCCCTCGTCCAGGTAGAGAAGCTTCTCCGCATACGGCTTCGGGTACTTCTCCGGCTGCTTCTGGTTGCCGTTGCGGATCGTGATCAGCGAGAACCCGATCTTCGAGAAATTGCCCTGGCCGAAGTCCGTGATGTCCCAGCCGAGCATGTTGTCGCGGATCTCGTCGTACTCGTGGCCCTTGCTCTCCCACTCCTCAGGAGTGAAATGGCAGAACGGCGGAAGATAATAATTCAGCCGGTTTATCATGTCTTCCATTTTCCGCAGCGCCTGATTGATCTCTGATCGTTTCATGTCTTCCTCCCTGTCCTTGTTTTTTGCTTGAATATGTTGATTGACTGTTATTAAATCTGGTCTTCGCGCTGTGCGAGGAGCCACGCCATCACGTGCATCGCCTGCTGGAACTGCCCCAGCCGGATCATCTCTTCGATATCATCCGCAGAAAAGCGTTTTACGCGCAGAAACTCAGTTTCATCCAAATGCAGTTCATGCACGCGCCGGCAGTTTTTCGCGCGGTAGACGTGGGCGTAGTTGTCCGCGATCGTCGCGTTCGAGGGAACCGAAATAAGGTGGCTCCACTCGTCCGACTCGTAGCCGGTCTCCTCGAGCAGCTCCCTTTTTGCGGCCTCCAGCGTGCTCTCCGCCCCCGGCGTCTGCGCGTACTCCGCGCCGCCGGTCTCGATGCCGCCCGCCGGGAACTCCGTCGTCACTTCGCCGATCCCGTGCCGGAACTGCCTGACGCACAGATACCTGCCCTCCGGGTCGGAGGCCACGATCACGACGTAGCTGCGCCTGCTGTAACTGTAAAACGGGGAGAACGTCGACCCGTCCGGAAACCGGTACGCGACCGTTCGGAAGTCGATCCACTCATCCTGCAGCGTGTGCTCCAGGCTCACGACCTCCCATGTGAGCGCCGCGCGCTCCTCATCAGAGATCCGGATGTCGTCCGTCTCCACCTTCTTCTCATTCTCCGTCATAGTCGAATTTTCCGTCATTCTTCTCCTCCAGCGCCTTGATCTCATGGAATATGAGCCGGGATGCCGGCACCTCGATTCCGTGCGACTGCGCCTTTTCAATCAGGACACCAAGGAACATGTCGATCTCGGTGTGCCGCTTCGCGTCCAGGTCCTGCAGCGTCGAGTAGCGCGCAGACTTCTGATAGCCCTGGTACTTCAGCTGCAGCGGCTGCAGCGCGATCCCTTCCGCGTGCGCGACCGCGACGAGCTCCCTGTCCAGCGCCGCGCGGATGTACTCCACGTGCTCGCTGTCAAAGTAAGAGCCGTAACCCGTCCCCAGGACCGCCTGCGGCAGGTTGTAGCAGATATTGGTCTGGTACTTCTCCCACTGTTTCAGGATGATGTCCTCGCAGACGTGGAATTTCACGTTCGTCTTCCCGAAGAACTCGCACAGCGCGGCGACTCTGTCCGTCTCGTTGTTCCTGTCCTTCTCCCCGAAGAAAACGCCCGCCGTGACCTCCGGATCGAACGCGATCCGTCCGTCCGCGCGCCGCGAGGCGATGCGCATAAAGGCGTGCATGACGCGCGCCTCCCCGATCTCCGCCGCGATCAGGTCCTCACTGTCGATGCCGTTCATGACGCTGAGGACGATCGTGTCCTCGCCGGCCATACGCCGGATCTCTGAGATGGCGCTCTCCAGACCGCTGTACTTGACCGCGACGATGATGAGGTCGCAGTCCTTCGCTTCCTCCGGCGGCTTCACCGGCAGATGATACGTCTCGCCGTTGATGAGGACGCCGTCCCTCTGCAAGCGCTCCGCGCGCTCTCCTTCCGCCACCAGGCAGAAATCGATGTCCGGTACGCCGGCCATCCCCCATATGAAATAGGCGCCCACCGCGCCCGCGCCGATAAGTGCTGCCGATCTGACTGTCATGCCTATTCCTCGCTGAGGCAAAATCCACGAATGTGGTTTTGCCGAATGCGGCACCCGGTGCGTCAGCACCGATGGTGCGGTTTGAAAGTACTGCATCGGCAGGACTTTCAAACTTTATACCTCTAGTGTTCTCTGTGTCGTCACCAGCTTCTCCGGAGCCTCGCCGCGCGCGTGATTTCCCGCCGCGGAACCGACTCCGTCCTGCTTATCTTACCACGAATATATATGGGACGCACGGGCGGGGAAAACGCTTTTGCGCGCGGCTTCGCCGCGACACGGTTCTTGCTTCACAGGGCGAAGGAAGGTAGAATGAGTTCGTCAGAATCATTCATCGAGAGGGCAATGCGATCCATGTTCAGTAGAAGAAATTATTCACTGATTTATAAAGGAAATCCGCTCGCGACGATCATCAGCCTGCTGAGCGTCGTGCTGTTTGCGGCCGGTCTCTTCTTTGTCGGCGCCGGCGCGTTCTTCCGGCAGCTCCTGCTCGCCGGGTACGGCCTCATCGCGATCATCATCGCGGCGATGGTGCAGATCATGCTCTCTTATTACGGTGCGAATGCAAGACAGGATAATGTGGATATGGCTAAGAGATCTTCCTTAAACAGCACAGGTTCCGGCGAGAATGCCGGCAATATCGGCGCACAGTCGCTCGCGCGGGCTTCCGCGGTCCAGAGCAGCCCGGCCGCCGCTGTGAGAACGCCGATGGCGCAGCCTTCCGGGGCGCCGCAGGAAGATGACGGCGCACAGGATCCCGCACGGATGATGCCAGCCGGCAGCGTGACCTACTGCAGGCACTGCGGTGGCGCGATCGATCCCGTGACGAGGCGCTGCACCGGCTGCGGCAGGCAGTACGCGAGGCCGTCCCACATCGCGATCGCGGTCCTCAGCGCACTCTGCGCCGCGCTTCTGATCTATTCTATCGTCACTTATCACAACTACCGCACGTGGAAGACCTACGTGGAGACGCTGGATTCCGAGTTCGCCGAGCTCTACAAAGGGGTGACCGACCCGCTCACCGGCAAGGAGATCACCAGCGCGAGAGGCTATCTCACCGCGCTGAGAGACCAGCAGGCGATGAACATGCAGGGCATCGCGTCCGGCGAGATCTCCCAGATCGGGTACAACTTCGACAACCGCGTCCTTTTCCTTCGCTTTAGAGAAGACGACTCGCTGTTCGCCTATTACGAAGTCTCCGCGGACACATACCGCGAGATGGTCTCCGCGGAGTCGATCCCGGAGTACTATGAATCCCACATCAAAGGGCTCTATAACACACAAAAGCTCAACTGAGCCCGCTCTTGCGCTGCCCAGTTGAGCCTGTGCTTGGCTTCTAAACTCCGCTTAACTGTCGAGTTCTGCTTAACTGCCGAACTCTGCTGATTAATCTTACGCGTCTATGGCATGTCCGCTCGCGGTTCCGACGTAGTCGTCCAGGAACCACTCCGCCACCTTGGAGGCGTACAGCGTCATATCCCTTCCGTCCTGTGAGAACGCGAAGGTCATCTTCAACGTCCCGAAATAGTCATCGATGATATAGCAGTAGACCGTCAGCGCACCCGCCGTGTCCCAGCCGGCGCTCGCCGCATACCGGTATCCCGTGCCCTTCGGCTCCGAGATGCGTCTTCCGGAGTAGTGCGTCTCCGGGAATTCTCCGATCACCTGCTTCCCGAATCCGAACTGAATCTCCTTCTCTCCCCTCGCGTTCGTGTAGTGCACGGTGCCAGAGGCATCTTCCGCATCGAATGTGAACCGCACCTGCGTCCACCCGAGCGGGTTCGTGTCCATCCGGTAGAGCACGCCGTCCGCCTTGCTGCACACAGGATGGTCTTCCATCCCCGGCGTCAGCTGCAGGACCAGTCCTTCCGTCCTCTCCTTCAGTTCCTCTATATCCTTCTGAACAGCGGCAACAGGCCCGTCCTCGATCTCCGGCAGCACCAGGTCGTAGAACAGGTGGAACGCCGCGTACTGCCTCGCCTCCAGCTCCTGCGTGTCGCCGGTCGTGACGAGGATCAGGTCCCGGTCCGGCAGGCAGACCGCGAGCTGGCTGCCCATACCGACACAGCCGAAGCCGTTCTCCGGAAAGCGCCAGAACTGGTATCCGTACCCCTGCTGAATCGAGTTGTCATTGACCATGTTGCTGATCTGGTAGGAAGTCGCCTCGCGGATATAATCCGCGGGCAGGAGCTGCTTCCCTTCATATTCCCCGCCGTGCATGACGACGTTCGCGAACTTCGCGAGGTCCCGCGTCGTGCACATGATGCCGCTGCCCGCCCAGGACAGCCCGCACGGCGTCTCGACGCACCACGCGTCCTCCGAGAAGCCGATCGGGTCCAGGAGCCGCGGCCGGAGGTAGTCGAGGAGCTTCTGCCCCGTGACGCGCTCCACGATCGCGGTGCAAAGCACTGTCGCCATCGTATCGTAGCAGTGGACCATGCCGCTCTCGTGATCCGACTTCGTGTTGAAGAAGCACGAGATCCAGTCGAGATCCTTTGCCCCGTCGTAGGGCTGCACGTCAAACAGGGAGCTCATCTTCAGCATGTCCCGAATCGTGGCTTTCGCCTTGTAGTCCCCCGGATACGCCGTCGCCTTGTCAGGGAAATACTTAATCACCGGATCATCCAGGCTGATCTTCCCTTCTGATGCGAGAAGCCCTATCGCGACAGAGACGAATGATTTACTGACTGAGTACATCCTGTGCTTCTGCGTCGAGTGCATCGGCGCCCAGTTGGCCTCGTACGCGATCTTCCCGCCGCGGATGATCAGCAGCGAGTGCAGGCAGATCCTTTGCCTGCGAATGGCATTCAGATAGCGGATGATCGCGCGGGACGGAATTCCCGCTTCTTCCGGCTTCACGTATTCAAACGGCTTCTTTTCCATGGCATCTCTCCCCTGCCGCTTCGGCTTAAAACGCCGAGCGACGATAATACACTGTTTTACAAAAGTGTAGCACCTGCGATGCCGGGCGGACAACATATCATGAGCCATGCCGACAAGTTCGTGTACGCTCCATACAACAAGAAAAAGGAGATACTTTCGTATCTCCTTTCCCTTAGTCGGAGTGACGTGATTTGAACACGCGCCCCCTTCGTCCCTAACGAAGTGCGCTAGCCAGCTGCGCTACACCCCGACGTCCGCT
>DJXE01000178.1 GCA_002449595.1 Lachnospiraceae bacterium UBA7012 | reverse complement strand
GAGGAACATCACGATCCAGCCAAAGATTTCGAAGCCGGATGCAAAGCCGCGGAAGGGCAGCGGAAGGATCGCTGGCGGTTAGCCTTTTCTAACCTATAGATAATTCTATTCACGTTGAAGTAAAAATCAAGTGGGGCTTACGGTCATGATCCGTGAATTGCCATTAAAGTCAATCATAGACTCGTGGACAGAAAAAACCCGGAAGCATAACACTTCCGGGTTTCTGAATTCCATTGAGTAGAGATCAGCGCTTGCTGAACTGAGGAGCACGTCTCGCTTTTTTGAGACCGTATTTCTTTCTCTCCTTCATTCTGGGGTCTCTGGTGAGGAAGCCTTCCTTCTTCAGAACAGGTCTGAAGTCCGCATCCGCTTCGCAGAGAGCTCTGGAGATACCGTGACGGATCGCGCCCGCCTGGCCGGTCGTGCCGCCGCCCTTGACGGTGATGTTGAAGTCATACTGATCAGCCGTGTTCGTCGCAACGAGGGGCTGACGGACGATGACCTTGAGGGTCTCAAGACCGAAATAGTCGTCGAGAGTCCTCTTGTTGATGGTGATGTTGCCCTTGCCGGGCTTCATAAATACTCTGGCGACGGAAGATTTTCTTCTGCCGGTTCCGTAGTATGTCGCTGTCTTAGCCATTTTTTACTCCTTTCGAATGTCCGCTTGGGCGTATTCCTCAGAACTTAAGCTCTTCCGGCTTCTGAGCCGCGTGTTTGTGCTCAGGTCCCTCGTACACATGAAGCTTCGTGTACATCTGGTCGCCCAGCCTTCCGGAAGGAAGCATGCCGCGGACAGCCTTCTCAATGACCTTCACAGGCTTCTTCTCCATCATTTCGCGCAGAGTGGTGTACTTCGCGCTGCCGACATATGCGGAGTGTCTGAAATAGATCTTCTGCTCCATCTTCTTGCCGGTCACCTTGATCTTCTCGGCGTTCACGATGATCACGTTGTCGCCCATATCAAGGAAAGGGGTATATTCGGGTTTGTTCTTGCCGCGAAGGACCTTCGCCACCTCGGAAGCAAGACGTCCGAGCGTCATATCAGCCGCATCAACTACGTACCACTTTCTCTCGATAGAAGATGCGCTAGGCATATAGGTTTTCATCTGATCTCCTCCATCATGGGGCACCGGGCAAAGCACTTGCGCGCATCATCCAATGCCTTCGTTATCAGTAATTCAGAACAATTCGAGGCGTTTGTCCCCGTCTCAGGGCTTGTGCGATCGCACCGGACAAACGGCTCACCAAAACCGGGGAGTTTGGTCATCAAAAAAATACGCCGTCGACCGTCGCACCAGTCTATTATATGGGAGGTGGGGGGATGTGTCAAACGTTTTTTCTGGATTTATGCGGGATTTCTGTGCTGTTTTTTGTACTATTTCTTCGGCTGAAGCTGTCACTTTCTTAGAAAAGGATTTTCAACTCGCCATGATTCAGCCTGATTGAAGTATTTCGGTATTCTCCCTGAGAATAAGATTAAGCTTTTTCTTTTAAGTTAAATCTGGGTGATCTTGAAACAGGTATCTTACAAGAGTGAGCCCTTGTGCCGGCGCAGTTGGGCCGGCTGCTCTCCTGTCTTTGGCATTCAGGACTTCTGTGATACTCTCCGGCGCTCTTCTGCCTTCGCCGACTTCCATCAGTGTTCCGGCAATGATGCGGACCATGTTGTACAGGAAGCCTGTCCCGGAGACCCGTATGACGATCTCGCCGTCTCTTTGCAGCACTTCGAGTGCTGTGATCGTTCTGACGGGGCTTTTCGCCTGGGAATAAATGCTGGAAAAGCTTGTGAAGTCGTGCTCGCCTACCAGAAGGTCACCGCCCGCCTGCATTCTTGCGATGTCGAACTTGCGGTAGGTGTAGTAGCTGTAGCGGTCCTTCAGCGGCGACGGAAACGGTGCGCTGTAGATGCGGTACTCGTAAGTCTTCACGCAGTTCTGATGGCGCGGATGAAAGTCCGAATCGACCTGCACCGACT
The DNA here is from genome assembly GCA_002449595.1 of Lachnospiraceae bacterium UBA7012. Classification (GTDB taxonomy): domain Bacteria; phylum Bacillota; class Clostridia; order Lachnospirales; family Lachnospiraceae; genus CAG-791. The sequence continues at coordinate 2,342 of DJXE01000178.1, read as the reverse complement.
TCTGAATGCGGATCGCAGCCGGAAGCCGTAAATTCAGCGCATACGAAAACTTCTCCGCCGGGATCCTGCTGGCCGTATCAAACACCGCGACGTTCTGCATCGCATGCACGCCGGCGTCGGTGCGGCTCCCGCCGATCACCTCGACCTCTTCTCCCGTGAGTTCCAGGATCGCGCTATTCAGTTCGCCCTCAATGGTCGGGACTCCATTCGGCTGCGCCTGGTAACCGCTGTAGCCGGTGCCGTCATAGGCGACGACGAGGAGGACTCGCTTCAAAGGGGCTGTGCCTGTGGTTTCGTTCATATTTCTGTAATTTGATATGGCCAGTCGCTTGTTGGCCCGTAATCAGCTTATTCCCTGCATTCTGTCTGGAATGATATCTTGCTTTTGTTCAGAACTCACTTACATTCATTGCACAGAATTACGCTTGGATTGATCTAATCTGATAATTTCATCTATGTTGTATTCCTTCACATGCGCAGCAGTCCGGGCATTTGAGATGCGAGGACCCGCGAGAGGATGCATACGCCTAAGAAAGCGATGAGGACCGCGTAAGCGGCGTAATCTCTTTTTCTGTAAATAAGGGGCTTCATTCGTGTTCTGCCCTCTCCGCCGTGGTAGCAGCGCGCTTCCATCGCCATTGCGAGGTCGTTGGCGCGGCGAAACGCTGAGATGAACAGAGGGACGAGGAGCGGGACGAGGTTTTTCATGCGCTGCATGAGCGAGCCGCTCTCGAAGTCGGCGCCGCGCGCCATCTGCGCCTTCATGATCTTGTCCGTTTCCTCGAGGAGGATCGGAATGAAGCGCAGCGCGATCGACATCATCATGGCGATCTCGTGGACCGGGACGTGAAGCTTCTTCAGCGGGCCGAGCAGCGATTCGATCGCGTCGGTGAGCTGGTTCGGCGTCGTCGTCAGCGTCATTAGCGAGCAGCCCAGGATCAGCATGATCAGGCGCGTGCCCATCTTGATGGAGAAGGCCAGGCCCTCTCTCGTGATCTTCAGCTTCCAGAACTGCGCGATCACTTCGCCCGGCGTCAGAAACAAGTTAAACAGGACCGTGATCAGCAGCAGGAAGACAATGCTCCGCATGCCGCGGATCATGTACGAAAACGGCACGTGCGAAAGCAGGATCATCGCGATGAGGAAGCACGCCGCGATGATGTAGCCGCCGAAACTGTTCACAAGAAACAGAGAAATAATGTACACAAACGTAGCGACGATCTTGACGCGCGGATCGAGCCGGTGCAGGATCGAGTCCGTCTGATAGTATTGTCCGATGGTCATATCGCGCAGCATGTGTTCTGCTCCTATTTCAATAATCAGTTTATAGTGTCACCGCATCCATGATGAGATCTGCGGCTTCTTCGACGGTGAGTGCGTCTCCCTTAACCGGAATTCCGTTCTGGCTTAGGTAATGCATGATGTCTGTCATGGCCGGTACGGCGAGGCCCATGCTCACAAGCTCTTCTCCGTGGCGAAATACTTCGCGGGGAACGTCGTCAAATACAAGCTTTCCTCTGTGGAAGACAAGGATCCGGTCAACAAGGCGAGCGACGTCCTCCATGCTGTGCGAAACAAGAATTACTGTGATTCCTCGCGTCTTGTGCAGTATCGAGATCAGATCCAGGATCTCGTCGCGTCCTTTCGGATCAAGGCCTGCCGTCGGCTCGTCTAGAATCAGCACAGACGGCATCATCGCGAGGACGCCCGCGATCGCGACGCGGCGCTTCTGCCCGCCGGACAGGTCGAACGGAGACACGCTGTAGAGCTCCTCCGCAATTCCGACCGATGAAAGCGCCTCTTCCGCACGCTTCTTGCACTCTTCTTCCGGAAGTCCCATATTCTTGGGACCGAACATGACGTCAGTCAGTACGTCGATCTCGAACAGCTGATGCTCGGGATACTGGAATACCAGGCCAACCTTCGTGCGAAGCTCGCGGCCCGTGATGACAGAATCTTTTGCTCCATCCACAGAATCCTGCTTCTTTCCTCCGAATAGGGATCTGCGCTTCTTCTTTTCAGAGCCGGAAATGACTTTCCTTCCGTCCGCAAAGACAGCGCCTTCCGAAGGCTCAAGAAGCCCATTCAGAATCTGCACAAACGTCGACTTACCGGACCCGGTGTGCCCGATCAGGCCAATAAACTCACCGTCCCCGATCGTAAGACTGACGCTGTCCAGCGCCGTGACTTCCATCGCGGTACCCTTTTCATATTTATAACTGACGTTCTCTGCCCTGATTTCCATATATGCTACCGCAATGCCGCTGTTCCTGTACGCGTATTCGCTCTGAAGCGACTGGCAAAGCTTGCTTTAAAACACTTTTGCTACCACAACGATGATA
>DJXE01000133.1 GCA_002449595.1 Lachnospiraceae bacterium UBA7012 | reverse complement strand
ACATCGAGATGGTGAAGCCGCGCCTGTACAAGACAGAGGACCGCGCGAGCCAGAACGCGGCGCTGTGGACGCTGCAGACCGTCCTGATCGGAAGCCTGAAGCTGCTGCATCCCTACATGCCGTTCATCACGGAAGAGATCTACTGCACGCTGAAGAACGACCCCGACGGAGAAAAGGAATCCATCATGATCTCCGACTGGCCGGTCCGCAGGGACGACTTCTCCTTCCCGGCAGAGGAAGAGGCAGTCGAGATCATCAAGGAGACGGTCAGCGGCATCCGTACCGTGAGAGCACAGCGGGGTATCGCGCCTTCCAGAAAGGCGAGAGTCTACGTTGTCTCCCAGAGCGACGCCGTGCTGAACGCGCTTCGTGATGATATGCTGTTCTTTGAGAACCTTGCATCGGCTTCCGACGTCGTCCTCATGAAGGAGGCGGAAGGCATCGACGAGAGCGCACTCTCGGTCGTCCTGCCGTTCGCAACTGCTTACCTTCCGCTCGCGGACGTGATCGATATCGACGCGGAGAGAGCAAGGCTCAAGAAGGAAGAGCAGCGCCTTGAAGGTGAGCTGAAGAGAAGCCGCGGCATGCTCTCGAACGAGAAGTTCCTCGCGAAGGCACCCGAGGCGAAGGTCGCCGAAGAAAAGGAGAAACTCGCGCGCTACGAGCAGCAGCTCGCCGGCGTTCAGAAGGAGCTGGAGAAGCTCGGCTGAGGAGCGGGATATCGCCGGAGCAATCCGGAGTGAATAAAAGTGACAGGGGATCGGGAGACTGGTCCCCTTTCATTTTGCATAACCGGCGGCGACGCGGTATACTTCTGACGAAACGGCGGCAGGATGCCGCGGCGGTGCGGGGACAGAATCATGACGGCTTACGAAGAAGCAGCAGCTTATATCAGCGGCATTCCGAAATTCACAGTGAAGAACACGCCGGAGACGACGAGACAGTGGCTGAAGGTGCTCGGCTCGCCGGATCGCGGATTGCGCATCGCACACGTCGCGGGCACGAACGGAAAGGGCAGCGTCACCTGTTTTCTGGACGCGGTCCTGAGAGAGGCGGGGCACAGCACCTGCACGTTCATCTCGCCGCATCTCGTGACGATGAGAGAGCGCATGCGGTCCGGCGGAGAGATGATCTCACAGGAAGATTTCGTGCGGCTCTATGAGCGCGTGAAAAGCGCTGCGGAAGAACATCTGGAGCTGCCGCATCCCTCTTATTTCGAATTCCTTTATCTCATGGCGATGCTGTACTTCGCGGAGCAGGCGCCGGACTTCTGCATCCTGGAGACGGGACTCGGCGGGCGGCTCGACGCGACCAACACGGCGGAGAACAAGTGCGTCACGGTGATCACGAGGATCGGGCCGGACCACATGGAGCAGCTCGGGGACACGATCCCTCAGATCGCCGGAGAGAAGGCGGGAATCATTCGCCCGAACGTTCCGGTCATCACACTGACGCAGCCGGCGGACGCGGAAGAAGTGATCCACAATAAAGCGATCGAACTCGGCGCGCCATACTGTGCGCTGGACGCCTCGCAGCACGAGACGTGGGAGATGATCGGGATCCCGGAGGAGGACGTGAAGCGTGCGCTGTATACAGCCGCTCCTTATCAGACGGAGAATGCAGCCCTCGCGCTGCTCGCGGCCAAGTACCTTCTCGGCGATGCAGAGGAAGTGTTCCACGACATCGCCCTCGCAGGCCTCAAAAAGGCACACTGGGAAGGCAGAATGGAAGAGATCCGCCCCGGCTTCTACATCGACGGCGCGCACAATCCGGACGGGATGCGGGCGTTTCTCGAAGCCGTGCGCGGGATCCTGAGAGCGAACAGCGCAGCGGATGGAGCAGGTGCGGCGGTTGAAGACGGCGAAACTCACGCGGCCGGCACAGCCGTGAGGCCCGCCAAACTCCTTTTCTCCGTACTGAAGGACAAGCAGGCGGAAAAACTCGCGGAGATGATCGCCGCGGCCTGCAGGGAAGGGCTTTTCAGCGGCGTGATCGTCGCACAGCTCAGCGGCTGCCGGGCGCTTGACAAGGGGCAGATTGAACAGATTTTTGCGGACCTCGGCGTGAAGGTTTATGCAAGTTACGATAGTGTTCGGGGTGCAGTTTATAGTATACTTAAGGACAGAAATGAATCGGATCCGCTGTTTGCGGCGGGATCTTTATATCTGGTCGGCGAGATCAGAGAATATTTGGAGCCAATATGCTGAATTTTGAAGAAGAATTGAAAAAGTATCATCCGTCCCTCGAGGTCGAGGACGCCACGGATGCGATCTATAACCAGGACTTTGTCGATATGGCCGACGTGCTGGTCAAGATGGTGCGCGATAACGTGAACCCGAAGAGCGGCAATGCGGCCGCTATGCCGAAGCTCTAAAGGAAGGGCGCCGGCGTACCCACGGTGCGGCCGGGGACGCGAGGCAGTTCCACCGAAGGAGTGAAGTACCACCGGCAACACCGCCCTTTGACAGGGCAAGGACCGGAGCGCCAGGGAGCGCGAAGATGGCCCGGATTGAATCGTAAGTTTTGAAAAATACGCAGCCGGTCCCGGAACCGGATGCGCTTATCTTATAGAGGTTAGAATCATATGCTTTGCTATCACTGCGGCGCCGTGCTGAACGATCGGAGCTTCTGTCCGAATTGCGGCACGGACGTATCCACATATAAGAAAATCATCTACACATCCAACTACTATTACAACGAAGGACTCCAGAAAGCGCAGGTTCGGGACCTGTCCGGCGCGATCAACGCGCTCCGGCAGAGCATCCGCTTCAACAAGAACAACGTCGAGGCGCGCAACCTTCTGGGCCTTGTCTATTTTGAGATGGGTGAGGCAGTCGCTGCCATCTCGGAGTGGGTCATCAGCAGCAACATCACGACGGACGACAACCTGGCGATCCAGTACCTGGAGTTCATACAGAAGAACCAGTCCAGAGTCGAGTCGATCAACCAGACGATCAAGAAGTACAACCAGGCGCTGACCTACTGCTATCAGGGCAGCCTTGACCTCGCTGTGATCCAGCTGAAAAAGGTCCTCTCCATGAATCCCAAGTTCGTGCGCGCGCACCAGCTCCTGGCGCTGCTCTATCTGCACGACCGGCAGCTGACGCGGGCGACGCGCGAGCTCAACAAGTGCCGCGCGATCGACGTCAACAACACGACGACGCTGCGGTATCTGAGAGAAGTGGAGCTGGAATCCGACCCCGAGACCGCCACGACAGAGCCCAGGCACGAAGACGAGATCGAGCAGGACGGCATCATCAAGTACCGCAACGGCAACGAGACCATCATCCAGCCGGCGGGCGCGAAGAACCCGTCCCTGGACGGCTCCGGCCTGACCGGAACGATCCTGAACATCCTGATCGGCGCACTTGTCGGCGCCGCCGTCATCGGCTTCCTCGTCCTGCCGGCGCGGGTGCAGTCCGTGCGCAGGGACAGCGCGGAGCAGATCCGCGTGATCAGCGAGGAGTCGGATGAAAAGACGTCCCGCATCGCGCAGAAAGACCGCGAGATCGAGGAGCTCGGCGAACAGATCGAGACGCTGCAGAACCAGCTCACCGCGGCGGGATCCCAGGGACCCGGCGAGGCGCTCGACGGCGCCGCCGCGATCTACATCGAGGACCCGGAGCGGATCGGGGAAGTCGCAGAGATCATGGCGGAGATGGACCCGGCGGAGATGGAGACGGTCTCCTCAGACGGGTTTCTCAGCCTTTACAACGCACTCTATAAGCTGGCGAGACCTTCCCTGCTCACGAAGTACTACACCGCGGGCATGGACGCCTACAACGCGGAGTCGCCGGACTACGCGGAGGCCGCGAAGAACCTCTCCCTGGCACTGCGCAACAGCTTCAGCGACTCGGAGGAGTACCTTCCGATCCTCTACTATCTGTCATCCTCCAACTACAGGATGTATGTAAATGCAAATGAGGCGGGAAGAAACGAACTCGCGAAGGATCTCGCGAGAGCCCGCTATTACCTGACGATATTGTCCCAGCAGTATCCGGATTCCGAGTACGCCTCGGGCGCGGAGGACCTCCTCGACGAGATCCGCGCGCTGAACATCGATCTCGACGCGATCGACATCTCCTCAGAGACGGGCCTGCCCGCGGGAGAGTCGCTCCCGGCCGGCACGGAGGCGGAGACGACGCAGGGGAACGGAGAGGCCGCGACGGAAGAGGGCGCGGCGGCTGAGGGACAGGCGGCGGAAGCGCAGCCGGCTGAAACGCAGGCGGCTGAGACGCAGCCAGCTCCTGCTGAGACGACGGAAGCGGCGCAGGGAGCCGCAGAAGGGACGGCGAACTGATGATCGTACTATCCGGCCTTCCGTTCCTGTTCCGGTTCCTTCCGGTATTCCTCGTCATCTACTATATCTGCCCCGTGCGTTACAGAAACGCGGCATTGTTCCTCGGGAGCGTGTTCTTCTACGCGACCGGCGAGCCGCTCTTCCTGCTCCTTCTGCTCGGCGCCGTCGTCGTCAACTACCTGACGGGCCGGCTCATCTGGAGAAAACCGGGGTCCCCGAAGCTCGGCAACACTTACGCCGGGCTCATTCTGGGCGTCGCAGTTGACGTCCTGATCCTCGCGGCGTGCAAAGTGCTGGCGCTCCGCTCGGACAGCTTTGCGCTCCCGCTGGGCCTTAGCTTCTACATCTTCAAGATGATCTCATACCAGGCGGACCTGTTCCTCGGGAAGATCCCCGAGAGACCGGAGTTCATCGATACGGCGGCCTATTTCACGATGTTCCCGCAGGTCACGCAGGGCCCGATCATGCGCTACGGCGACGCGTTCGGCGCGGACCCCGCGAAGCGGGAGCCGGAAGAGGTGAAAAAGGAGGAGACAAAAGAATCTTCTCCTCTGGAAAAGGAAGATAAAAAAGAAGAAGCCGCGGAAGTATCCGCACACGCCCTCCGCGCACAGCTTCGGCGGATGAAGGAGAAGACTTCTGCAGAGGCAGGAGCAGAAAATAATAGAGAAAAGCATAACGGCGCGGCATCCTCACAGAGAAGCCGCAGGGAGACCATCCGCAAGACAGACCGGAGAGTCTCGCCGCTGGATTTCGAGAGAGGACTCGTCCTCCTCGCGACGGGCCTTGCGTTCAAGGTGCTGATCGCCGACCGGATCGGGATCCTCTGGCACGAGATCGGGACGATCGGCTACGAGAGCATCTCCACGCCGCTCGCCTGGCTGGGCGCCTACGCGTACAGCCTGCAGCTCTACTTCGACTTCTTCGGCTACTCGCTGATCGCCGGCGGCGTCGGCGTGATGCTCGGCTTCCCGATGGTCGTGAACTTCAACGACCCGTACCGCGCGAAGGGGATCGCGGACTTCTACCGCCGCTGGCACGTCACGCTCGGCGCGTGGTTCCGGGACTACGTCTACATCCCGCTGGGAGGCAGCCGCAAGGGACCTGCGATCACAGTCATCAACCTTCTCATCGTGTGGCTCCTGACGGGCCTGTGGCACGGGGGAACGCTGAACTTCGTGATCTGGGGACTGGTCCTCGGGCTTTTCATCATCTCCGAGCGCTTCCTCGTCAAAGGCGTGATGGAAAAGAGTCCGGTCCTCGGCCGCATCCACGTGTGGCTCGTGATCCCGCTGACCTGGGTCGTATTCGCGATCTCCGACCTCGAGCAGCTGAAGGTATACTTCTGCAGACTGTTCCCGTTCTTCGGCGTCGGCAGCACGCTGAACCCCGGAGACTTCCTGAAGTACCTGCAGATCTACTGGCCGTTCTTCCTGGTCGGGATCCTGCTCAGCGTGACCGGCACGGTGAAGTTCCTCCTGATGCACCGGAGAAACGTCCTCGTGACCCTGCTCCTGACAGCAGCCTTCTGGGCAAGCATTTACATGCTCGTGACCACGCAGGGCAACGCATTTATGTACTTCAGCTTTTAAAAGGATATTGCCATTATTAACAGAATCGCATCGATTCAAGGGTAAATAATAAAATGAAATTCTTTCGAACCGTTTTCAGAATGCCGCTCACGATCATGCTGGGGATCACGTTCTGCCTGATTGCCGGCGCCGCCCTGTACGGGCGCGCGACGGTCTATGCGGAATATGAGACCGCCCCTTTAGAGGAGCCTTACATCTCCTCGGTCTTTAAGGGCGTGCGCGACGGCATCTATCCGTGGGGAGAAAAGAAGGACGCACATGAAGACGAACTGCAGGCCCTGCTCAGCCAGGTCCAGCAGCAGGCGGGCGTAGCGCCCGCGGCCGGCGGCATCGCGGATGCAACCGCAAACAAGATCGCCGGACCGGACGCGGATCCGAACGCGGGCAGCATCGCAGGAGAGTCCTCCGAAGCTGAGAACAAGGACGCCGACACGGCATCCGAAACTACTGAGAAGAAGGAAGACGCCGCGGAGGAGAGCAAGGAAGAGATAACCTCTGCAGAGGACGCGGAAAAGACTTCCGAAGAGAAGAAAGAAGAAGGCGAAGGCGAGGACGCCGCAAAGGCGGGAGAGCCTTCTGAAGAAAAAGAGGAATCCTCCGAGACGGAAGAAGCCGCGAAAGAGGAAGAGGAGAACAAGGAACCTGAGAACCCGAACTACATCCGCGCGGACAGCATGCCGGAGGGCGTGAACTCGCCGGTGATGGAAGCCGTGGACTACGGCGTCGCGGGCAGCCGGTACCTGTCCCCTGCAGATACGGTCTACAACACGGACGAGGGCGGCGTGTTCGCTCAGAACGGAGACTACTACACCTTCCGCGACGTCAACGACGTCTACTTCTCCGACGCGCTGTTCATCGGCGACTCCCGCACCGTGGGCCTCATGGAATTCGGCGGGATGAAGGAGTCGACCTACTTCATCGCGAAAGAGTCGACCAATGTGTACAACCTTTTCACAAAGCCGCTGATCTTCTCGGAGCCCGACGGCACGAGAACCAGCCGCACGCTCCTTGACCTGCTCGTCTCGAAGCAGTTCCGCAAGATCTACCTGTCGGTCGGCGTCAACGAGCTGGGCATCCCGGACACGATCAAGTTCTACGAGAGCTACAAGGCGGCCGTCGCCGTCATCCGCCAGCTGCAGCCCGACGCGATCATCTACATCCAGGGCATCATGCACGTGTCGGAGTCCAAGTCGAAGAGCGACAAGGTCTTCAACAACACGGTCGTCGTGCAGCGCAACAAGGCGATCGCGACGCTCGCGAACGGCCACGACATCTTCTATATTGATATGAACCCTGACGTCTGCGACGAGAACGGCAACCTTCTGCCGGAGCTGACGTCGGACGGCATCCATCTCAAGGCATCGGGCTACGAGAAGTGGCACGAGTTCCTGCTGCACCACGCGATCTACCGCAGCCCCGATGACTACCTCGGCACGGGCCCGATCGACGAGGGCGTGAAGATCCCCGGCGTGACCGTGCCTGCGGAAGAAGGAGAATAAGGAACGCGATGACGAGAGAGATGGTTTTTAAGATGGAGCGGGAGGGCCTCCTGAAGGAGGGAGACCACGTGACCGTCTCCGAGGGCTTTCTGCCGAGCAGCTGTTATTACACGATCGATCCGTCCCTCGCGATGAGCGCGAACTACCGCTTCACCGAGAGACTGACCGCCCGGGAGGGCGTTGTGACGAAGGTGGAGCAGAACGCGCGCGGGTTCTATGTGACGGCGCAGTTCGAGGAGCCGTAAGGCTTGCGGGACCATCCAATGGAGAAAAGGAAGAACGGAAAAAGAATCATAGCTGCCGCAGCCCTGACCGTGTTCATCCTGACCGGCTGCAGCTCCATGAGCGAGGACGAGGCGGCGCTCATCGCGTCCGCGGACGCGGCGCTCGGGGCAGGCGATTACCAGGAAGCGGCGAAGGCATATGAGGAGGCTGCGGAAGCGGGCGTCGCTCCGGAGGACAGCCTCCGCGGGCTCGGTATTGCCCGGATGGGAACCACCGACTACGAGGGCGCGATGGAGGCGCTCGAGGCGGCGCTGAAGGAATCGAACGGCATTCCCGGCGCGCGCGAAGTCGACATCAATTACTACCTCGCCTCCTGCTGCTACCAGCTCGGGGACAAGGAGCGCGCGCTCGAGATCTACGACGCGATCCTGAAGATCTCTCCGAAGGAGGCGCCGGCGCTGGAGCTGCGCGGCAGCATCAAGGTCGAGCTGGGACAGTTCGACGCCGGGATCCAGGACCTGCGCAGCGCGATCAGCCTGGATGAGACCAATTACGACCGCATGATCTCTGTCCTGCAGACGCTGGACAAGAACGGGCACCGCGAGGAGGGCCTGCAGATCATCCGCTCCGCGAGGGAGCGCGGCGGAAGTTCCCTCAGCGACTACGACAGGGGCCGCCTGTCCTTCTACCTCGAGGACTACGAGACGGCCAAGACGAGCCTCGAGCAGGCAAGGTCGCGCTCCGACGATTACCAGGTCTCCTCGATGCTGGGGCAGACATATGAGAAGCTCGGCGACTACAATTACGCCGTCAGCCTCTACCAGAGCTACCTGACGAAGGACAAGAGCCACGCGGAGATCTACAACCGCCTCGGCCTGTGTCTCCTGAAGATGGGCAATTACAAGGAAGCGCTCTCCGCGTTTGAAGACGGCCTTGCCGGCGGCGACGCCTCGATGGCGCAGATCCTCGAGTTCAACCAGATCGTCGCGCTCGAATATCTTGGAGAGTTCAAAAAAGCATCTGTGCTGATGGACGCCTATGTGGCAAGGTATCCATGGGACACGGACGCACAAAGAGAATACACATTTCTGAAGACGCGGTGAAGCGCAGCTGGCGAACCGCTACTGGATGGAGGACTCACTAATGATCCGGAAACTCATCGAAAAAATTGAACAGACGGGAGCTCCCGTCGTCGTGGGTCTCGACCCGAGCCTCGCGTTTCTCCCGCAGCACCTCATTGAGAAAGCGAAGCGCCGGCACGAGGAGGCCGTCTACGGCGACGACGAGCTCGAGATCATCGCGGACGCGGTCTGGAAGTTCAACCGCGGCATCGTCGACGAGATCGCGGACCTCGTCCCGGCGGTCAAGCCGCAGATCGCGATGTACGAGCAGTTCGGCATCCCCGGCCTCATCACTTACCAGAGGACCGTGCGCTACTGCAGGGAGAAGGGACTGATCGTTATCGGCGATGTCAAGCGCGGCGACATCGGCTCCACCTCCGCGGCGTACGCTTCGGCGCACCTCGGCAGGATCCAGTTCGAGGGCATCCGCGTGCCTGTGTTCGGCACGGATTTCGCGACGGTCAATCCGTATCTTGGAAGCGACGGCGTGAAGCCGTTCATCGACGTCTGCAATGCGGAGGACAAAGGCATCTTCGTCCTCGTCAAGACGTCCAACCCCAGCAGCGGCGAACTGCAGGACGTCCTCACACAGGACGGGCGTCCCGTCTACGAGCTGATGGGCGAGAAGGTCCGGGAGTGGGGCGAGCTCTCCATGGACGGCGAGTTCAGCAACGTCGGCGCCGTCGTCGGCGCCACCTATCCCGAGCAGGCAGCAAGGCTCAGGGAGCTGATGCCGCACACCTTCATCCTCGCGCCGGGCTACGGCGCGCAGGGCGCGACGGCGCAGGATCTGAAGCCGTTCTTCCTCGAAGGCGGAAAGGGCGCGATCGTCAACTCCTCGAGAGGAATCATCGCCGCCTACACGAAAGAGAAATATGCGAAGTACGGTCCGGAGGGCTACGCCGAAGCGGCGAGAGCGGCCGTGACGGATATGATCGAGGACCTGCGCAGCGTGGTCTTCTGATTTGAAGCAATCTTGATTCAGGAAACGACAGGACCGCTTCCGGAAGAGATGAATATGAGGGGCGGTGCAGATCCTTTTCAGCGGAAACATTAAAAGAGATTACAACGGAAGGACTACCACATGCAGGATTATAAGGAAGAGTTTATCGAGTTCATGGTGAACGCCGGCGTGCTGAAGTTCGGCGAGTTCACCCTAAAGAGCGGACGCAAGTCCCCCTTCTTCATGAACGCCGGGCTCTATACGACCGGCTCCCAGCTGGAGCGCCTCGGCGAGTTCTACGCGAGGGCGATCCACGACCGCTACGGCCTGGACTTTGACGTCCTGTTCGGACCCGCCTACAAGGGCATCCCGCTCGCGGTCGCGACGGTCACGGCGATCAGCCGCCTCTACGGCAAGGACGTCCGCTACTGCTGCAACCGCAAGGAAGTGAAGGACCACGGCGACACCGGGATCCTTCTCGGCGCAAAGCTCCAGGACGGGGACCGCGTCGTCATCATCGAGGACGTCACGACGTCCGGCGCCTCCATGGCGGAGACCGTGCCGATCCTGCGCGCGCAGGCGGACGTGCAGATCCTCGGCCTCATCGTCTCCCTCGACCGGATGGAGAAGGGGAGAGTGAGCGAGAAAAGCGCTCTCGCGGAGATCAGCGAACTCTACGGCTTCGAGACAGAGGCGATCGTGTCGATGGCGGACGTCACGGAGTACCTGACGAGGATCCCTGTTGGCGGAGAGTACGTGATCAATGCTGAGATCCGGCAGGCGCTCGACGACTATTACAAGGAATACGGAGCGCACTGACCTGTGGAGGAGCAGCAGAGTATCAGGACGGGTGCGTTAAAGCGCCCGCGAAGCATAAAGTTCTCGAACAAGAAGCAGTCGGAGACCGGGATCATGAGCGCGATCCTCGGTGTCATATCGCTGTTCTCCATCGTCATCGCGCTTGTGCTTTCCTATGTGCGGGAGAGCGCGACGCCGCGCCTTGGCATCGTCGTCATGCTGTGCCTTCTGTTTTCCCTCTCCGGGCTGATCCTCTCCCTGTTTTCGGGCAAGGATGAGGACAAGCTGCAGCTGTTTTCGGGGATCGGGCTCGCGCTGAACGCGGTGGTGCTGTGCCTGTGCGGCGTGATCTTATATTACGGAGTTATTTGAGTTTCCATGGTTTCAGAAAGATATGAACTGGAGATCGAGCGGATCTCCGAGATAGGGAAGGAGTCGCTCCAGACGGAAGCACTCACGGATTATTTCCGCAAGGGTGCCGCGTTCTGGCTCCTTCTGGAAGAAGAACGAAAGTTCCTTGAGACGGAGGCAGCCACCGCGCCGCTCTCTGTCTGGATGGCCCACAACCACGTCCTCTACGAGGACATCCTGCCGGAGTATTACGGCAGCTCTTACGCGAATCCGGAGTACGCGGCCGCGCAGCTTGGCGAGACGTTCGGCCCCATCCTCAGCGCGCTGTGCTACGAGGTGCGGAGCGCGATTCCGTTCGTCTATGAGCAGGCGCATGAGAGAGTCGTCGTCCGGCTCGAGCTCTTCCTCGAGATCTACCGGGCGTTCACGGACGCGATGGCACAGGACGGGAACCTGCCGGAGTACCGGCACCTGAAGAAGATCATGACGCTCTACCTCTCGGACTACGCGGAGGAAGAGGCACTCTTTGAGGTGACGAGAAAGCTCACGGACGAGCCGCAGCCGGCGCACGCGATCCTGACCGGTGCGGATCTCTTCGACCTCAGGACCATCTACCGCTACGGCGAGTATATTTCGGAAAACGATCTTCGCCTCGCCTCCTACATGATGGAGCTGCCGGAGGAGACGATCCACAAGATGGCTGACACCTGGACGGAAGGGTACCGGATCGGCTTCGAGGCGACAGGGAAGGATATTACGAAAAAGAAGACGGCAGGCATCATCTATCCTGTCGGCTTTGAGCGCATGGTGCGCCGGGGCATGGAGAACCTGGAGAAGATTGGGCTCACCGCGGCGCTGCCCAGGGAGATCCTCACACTTCACAGAGGCTATCCCGGCGGGGCCGGAGGATATTCCGGCTCGCCCGCGAACAGGCAGTACGTTCAGGACCACAGCGAGGACCTCGCGCTGTTTCTGGATGACGAGCTGATCAATCGCAGGGTGGAAGCGCTCGCTTCGGCTTATAAGCAGCTCCACGAGAGGACGGTCCTCTACGGCGGGCCGGCGGTGATCGAGATCTTTGGCGATGAACCTTTTCTCCCGAAGGAGAGCCCGCATGCGCCGTCGTTCGACAAACTGCAGCGCAGGCTCGCGGGGCAGTACCGCAGCAAGGCGGGTCTGATGTACAATGAGGCGGTCATCGGGGAGGAGCGGAGCTTCACGATCATCTCGTTCCCGACGCCGGCGATCTCGGAGGAGCACTTCGAGGACATCTTTGAGGAGACGATCCGCATCAACACGCTGGATTACAGGAAGTACCGCGACCTGCAGCAGGTGCTGATCGACGCGCTCGACCGCGCGAGCTTCGTCCGGGTGAGAGGCCGCGGGGACAACCGCACGGATCTCACCGTCGCGCTGCAGGAGCTGAAGGACCCCGCGTCCGAGTCCCTGTTCGAAAACTGCGTGGCGGACGTCAACATCCCGGTCGGCGAGGTGTTTACGTCGCCGAAGCTGCAGGGCACGGAAGGAAAGCTGCACGTTCCGCGCGTCTTCCTGAGCGGACTGGAGTTCCGGGATCTCGAGATCACATTTGAGAACGGGAAGATCCGGGATTACAGATGCGGAGGCTTTTCCTCGCAGGAGGAAGGCAGGAAGTATATTGAGGAACACATCCTGTTCCACCACGAGACGCTGCCGATGGGCGAGTTCGCGATCGGAACGAACACGACGGCCTACCGGATGATCCGCGACTACGGGATCGACGACCGCATGGACATCCTGATCGCGGAGAAGACCGGACCGCACTTCGCGGTCGGCGACACGTGCTACTCCGAGGAGGAGGACCTCGTGACGAAGAACCCGGACGGGAAGATCCTCGTCGCGAAGGACAACGACGTCTCGATCCTTCGGAAGACCAATCGGGGAAAAGCGTATTTCAACTGCCACACCGATATCACGATCCCTTACGATGAGATCGGGGAGATCACGGCGGTGTGCGCGGACGGGAGCGAGATCCGGATCATGGGGGAGGGCAGGTTTGTCCTTCCGGGGACGGAAGAGCTGAACGTTCCGCTTGAAAGTTAAGTAACTCACACTGAACAATATTTTAAGTATCACCACACAGAATTAGATCACACAGCATAGCGAAAGAGAGGACAGTATATGGCGACAGTCGGGATTGTGATGGGATCGGATTCGGATATGGCGGTCATGAAGAAGGCGGCGGACGTGCTGACGCAGTTCGGGGTCTCCTTCGAGATGCGCATCATCTCCGCGCACCGGGAACCGGACGTGTTCTTCGAGTACGCGCAGGGCGCGCTCGAGAGAGGACTGAAGGTGATCATAGCGGGCGCCGGGATGGCGGCTCACCTGCCGGGAATGTGCGCGGCACTCTTCCCGCTGCCGGTCATCGGCGTGCCGATGCACACGGCATCGCTGGGCGGCAGGGACTCCCTCTATTCCATCGTGCAGATGCCGGGCGGCATCCCGGTCGCGACGGTCGCGATCGACGGCGGCAAGAACGCGGGCCTGCTCGCGGTTCGGATGCTGGCCATGAATGACGAGGCGCTTCTCAAGAAGCTGCAGGCATTCATCGCGGAGCAGAGAGAGAGCGTCATCAAGAAGGACGAGCGCCTTCAGGAAGTCGGCTACGGAAATTACTGAGAAAGAGTGAGGTTTCGAATGGATTACAAGAGCGCCGGAGTGGATATCGAGGCCGGATACGCGGCCGTGGAACTGATGAAGAAGCATGTGGCGAGAACGATGCGCGAGGAGGTCATGACCGGCCTCGGCGGATTCTCGGGCGCATTTTCCCTGGAAAAGATCAAGAATATGGAGAAGCCCGTCCTGCTCTCCGGAACGGACGGCGTCGGGACGAAGCTCAAGCTCGCGTTCCTTATGGACAAGCATGACACCGTCGGCATCGACTGCGTCGCGATGTGCGTCAACGACGTCGCGTGCGCGGGCGGCGAGCCGCTGTTCTTCCTCGACTACATCGCATGCGGGAAGAACGAGCCGGAGAAGATCGCGGGCATCGTCAGCGGCGTCGCGGAAGGCTGCGTCCAGGCGGGCTGCGCGCTGATCGGCGGCGAGACGGCCGAGATGCCGGGCTTTTATCCGGAGGACGAGTACGACCTCGCCGGCTTCGCTGTCGGCGTCTGCGATGAGAAGGACCTCATCACCGGCAAGGACATCAAGGCGGGCGACGTGCTGATCGGCATCGCCTCCTCCGGCGTGCACAGCAACGGATTCTCCCTCGTGCGCAAGGTCTTCAATATGGCGGGCGCGAAGCTCGACCGCTACGTGAAGGAACTCGGCGCCTCGCTCGGGGAAGTCCTGCTCGCCCCGACGAAGATCTACGTGAAAGCGCTGCGGAGCGTGAAGGAAGCGGGCGTGACCATCAAGGGCTGCAGCCACATCACGGGCGGCGGCTTCTACGAGAACGTCCCGCGGATGCTGCCGGAGAACGTGAAGGCTGTGATCAGGAAGGACAGCTATCCCGTGCCGGAGATCTTCCGTCTCATTCAGGAAAAGGGTTCCATCGGGGAACACGACATGTACAACACCTTCAACATGGGCATCGGCATGGTCCTCGCCGTCGACCCTTCCGACGCGGACAAGGCGCTCGCGGCGCTCGCGGCAGCGGAAGAGAACGCGTGGGTCATCGGTGAGGTTGCAAGCGGAGAAAGAGAGGCAGTCGTATGCTGAACATCGCCGTCTGCGTCTCCGGCGGAGGCACGAATCTGCAGGCGATCATCGACCGCATCGCGGACGGTACGCTGGAGAACGTGAAGATCGCCGGCGTCATCAGCAACAATAAAAATGCGTACGCGCTGGAGAGAGCGGCGAAGGCGGACATCCCCGCATTCTGCGTCTCCCCGAAGGATTTTGAGACGAGAGAGGCGTTCCACGATGCGCTCGCCGCGCAGCTGGACGCGCTTCACCCCGACCTCATCGTGCTGGCCGGGTTCCTCGTCGCGGTCCCGGCGCAGATCATCCGGGCTTACCCCGGCAGGATCATCAACATTCACCCGTCGCTCATTCCTTCGTTCTGCGGCGTCGGGTACTACGGACTGAAAGTTCATGAGAAGGCGCTCGAGCGCGGCGTGAAGGTGACCGGCGCGACGGTCCACGTCGTCGACGAGGGCATGGATTCCGGCCCGATCCTCCTGCAGAAGGCGGTCGAGGTGCGCGAGGGGGACACCCCAGAGATCCTGCAGCGCCGCGTCATGGAACAGGCGGAATGGGAACTGCTCCCGAGAGCGATCGGCATGTTCGCGAACAAAAAGGAGGACTGACTGATGAAATTACTTCTGGTAGGCGGCGGCGGACGGGAACACGCCATCGCACAGGCACTTGTGAAAAGCCCCCGGACTGAGAAACTGTACTGCGCCCCCGGCAACGCCGGCATCGCGCAGATCGCGGAGTGCGTGCCGATCGGCGTCATGGAATTTGACAAGCTGATCGCGTTCGCAAAGGAAAAGGAGATCGACCTCACGGTCGTCAGCCAGGACGACCCGCTCTGCGCGGGTATCGTCGACGCGTTCGAGGCGGCGGGGCTCGCCGTGTTCGGAACGAGAAAGAACGCAGCTATCATTGAGGGAAGCAAAGCGTTCTCCAAGCAGCTCATGAAGAAATACGGCATCCCGACGGCGGCGTATGAGATCTTTACGGATCCGGATGCGGCGCTCGCGTATCTTGAGACCTGCAGCTACCCGGTCGTCCTGAAGGCGTCCGGCCTCGCGCTCGGCAAAGGCGTCCTGATCTGTGGCACAAAGGAAGAGGCGCAGGCCGGCGTCCGCGAGATCATGACGGAGCGGAAGTTCGGCAGCGCGGGCGACGAGCTCGTCATCGAGGAATTCATGCAGGGACGCGAAGTCTCGGTGCTCGCCTTCGTGGATGGCAGCCACATCGCGCTCATGACCACCTCGCAGGATCACAAGAGGATCGGGGACAACGACACCGGACTGAATACGGGCGGCATGGGGACATTTTCTCCCAGTCCGTTCTACACGCCGGAAATCGATGCGATCTGCAAAGAGCAGATCTACCAGAAGACGGTGGACGCGATGGCGGCGGAGGGGCGGCCCTTTACCGGCGTCCTTTACTTCGGACTGATGCTGACGAAGGATGGACCGAAGGTGCTCGAGTACAACACGCGGTTCGGCGACCCCGAGACACAGGTGGTCCTTCCGCGGATGAAGACGGACCTCATCGACGTGATGGAGGCCTGCATGAACGGCACGCTGGACCGGATCGACCTCGAGTTCGAGGACAATGCCGCGGTGTGCGTCATCCTCGCGTCCGGCGGATATCCGGAGCACTATGAAAAGGGAAAGAAGATCACCGGGCTCGAGAAGTTCGACGAAGTGGACGACTGCTTCTGCTTCCACGCGGGAACGAAGTTCGCGGAGGACGGCAGCATCGTGACGAGCGGCGGCCGCGTGCTCGGCGTCACGGCGGTCGCGGACACACTGATCGGCGCCCGCGCGAGAGCGTACGAGGCGGTGCAGTGGGTGACGTTCGACGGCGCCTATATGCGGCACGATATCGGGAGCGCGCTGGATAAGATCTGAGGCGCGGGGGAGATGCTTTTCCAAAGGATGCATTTCTTTTACGATACTGGTGACAACGGCATAAAATGGGTTTATAATAAACCATATATTGTGTATGAAACCTTGGAGGTACACTAAATTATGAGGACAAGAAGGGTCAAAGCAAGAATTCTGGCGGTCTGCCTGATCGCCGCGATGCTGATCGGCGTGCTCGGCGCTTCCATCGCGACGTTCGCCGCGACGGCGACCGTGCAGGGCAGCAGCGTCAACGTCCGCCAGACGGCATCCACTTCTTCATCGGTCGTGGGGACCGTCAATTCGGGCGACACATTCGACGTTGGAGATCCCGAGACCGGTTCCGACGGACAGCAGTGGTACAAGATCACGCTGAGCAACGGCCAGGCCGGCTACGTTCGCAGCGACTTCCTGAACATCCAGCAGGAAGAAGCCCCGGCAGAGGAAGTTCCGGCGGAGCAGCCTGCAGAGCAGCCCGCAGCGGTTCCGGCGGATACCGCCCCCGCGGATACGGCCACCTCTTCGGACGGCAAGTACCAGATCGTGAACGTTCCGGATGAGAACGGCGACGTGTGGTACGTGTATGACTACGCGGAAGGCCTTCGCATCAAGATCGACGACCTCGCGCAGTTCGACACGATCCGCGAACAGGCGGAGACGAACAAGGCAGCCGCGTCCAGGATGCGCACACTCATGATCATCTTCGCGGTGCTCGCGCTTCTTCTCCTCGTGGCGGCAGCCCTCCTTCTTCTCAGGCTTAGGGACGCGACCTCTTCGGACGTCGATCTCATGGAGCAGAGGCGCAGGGACAGGCAGCGCAATAGAAACGCCGACGATGTCTCCTCGATCTCCTCGAGAGGCGCAGGCCAGAGAGCAAGGAACAGAGCATATCCCAGCGGACAGAATCCCGCAGGCGGCGCGGCAAGACGCCCCGGCGCGAGACAGCAGGAAGCCGGCGCGGCAAGGCCCGCACAGCGCGGCGTGGACGGCCAGCCGATGAGACGGCCGGCGCAGCGCGGCGAAGCCGGAGCCGAGAGGCAGGTCCGCCCGCAGCAGCAGGAAATGAGACGCCCCGTCCAGGGAGCACAGCAGCCGATCCCGCGCGCAGAGCGCCCGATGCCCGCACAGCAGCAAAGGCCTATGCAGCAGCCCGGCGCACCGGTACAGCAGCAGAGACCGCAGCCGATGCCGCAGAGACAGCCTTCCCAGGCAGAGACCGCCGCTGACGCTACACAGGTCCGCAAGCCGGTCCAGCCCAGGAACTTCGCCGTCGACGACGACATGGACTACGAGTTCCTGAACAACGGCAAGAACTGATCGCCCGGAGCCCGCGGGAAGCGGGAGCATGAAGGGTGTACGAGATTGACCATAAAGCCCATCTGTTATACAATTCGTATAACAGATGGGCTTCTGCATGGCTCATTGCATTAAGCAGTTTCACGGCTCGGAAGGAGATGAGCGCATGACATATATCGAGATCGATTTCAGCAGTGACGAGGCGATCTACCAGCAGCTCTGCAACCAGATCATACAGGGCATCGCGATGTCCCGGCTGGCGGAGGGGGAAGTGCTCCCTTCCGTGCGGCAGATGGCGGACGAGATCGGCATCAATATGCACACGGTGAACAAGGCGTACACGATCCTGAAGCAGGAGGGCTACGTCAAGGTGGACCGGCGGCGCGGCGCGGTCATCGCGCTGGACGAGAACCGGCAGCGCGCCATGGACTCGATCCGCAAGTCGCTGCGGCTGACGCTCGCGGAGGCGAAGTGCCGCAATATCTCGCGCGAAGAAGTGATGGACATCGTCAGGGATATCTACGATTCCTTCGACGAGGACGAGAGCGCGGATAAGGCAGGAAGGAAAGAAACGGCTGAGGGATAAGCCGAACACGGAAGACAGCAGAGAAGCGGCTGATGCATAAGCCGCGGCAGGACAGGACAAGAAGCCGGTACGGGCTTTACTAACATACAGGAAGGACTGTTAAGAGAACGGATGAAAGACAATTACACGAAGAACGCTAAGAAAGTACTCGAACTGGCAGGGCAGGCGGCGAAGGAGAGCCTGCAGAACTACATCGGCACGGAGCACCTGCTGATGGGCCTCATCCGCGAGCCGGAAGGCGTCGCCTCCAGAATCCTTATGGAGAACCTGGTGACGGAGGCCAGGATCCGCGACATGATCTCCCAGCTCAACATCCAGAGCGGAGACCTCGCCCTGATGGACAAGGACGGATTCTCCCCGCGCTGCCAGAAGATCCTCAATATGGCGCAGGAACAGGCGAACCGCTACCGCGCGAAAGAAGTCGGGACGGAGCACATCCTGCTCGCGCTGATCCTGGAGGAGGACAACGTCGGCGTCAAGATCATGCAGTCTCTCGGGATCAATCCCGTGAAGATCTACTTCGAGACGCTGGCCGCGATCGGCGAGGATCCGGCGCAGCACAGGAACGATCTGCAGCCAGCGGGCCAGGAAGGACAGGAGCCGCGGCAGAGCATCCTCGCGCAGTACAGCAGGGACCTGACCCAGCTCGCGGCCGCCGGAAAGCTCGACCCCTGCATCGGCAGGGAGAACGAGATCGGCCGCGTCATCCAGATCCTGAGCCGGAGAACGAAGAACAACCCGTGCCTGATGGGAGAGCCCGGCGTCGGCAAGACGGCGATCGTCGAGGGGCTCGCGCAGCGGATCGTGAACGGCGAGGTGCCTTCCTCCGTGCGCGGCAAGAGGCTCCTCACGCTGGACCTCGCAGGTATGGTCGCAGGCTCCAAATACAGGGGCGAATTTGAGGAGCGCATCAAAGGCGTGATCCGGGAAGTTATCTCGAGTGGGGACGTGATCCTTTTCCTCGATGAGATCCACACGGTGATCGGCGCCGGCGGCGCGGAGGGCGCGATCGACGCGTCCAACATCCTGAAGCCTTCGCTCGCCCGCGGCGAGATCCAGCTGATCGGCGCCACGACGACGGCGGAGTACCACAAGTACATCGAGAAGGACGCCGCGCTGGAGCGCCGCTTCCAGCCGATCTCGGTCGAGGAGCCGACCCCCGCGGAGACCATGGAGATCCTGCAGGGCATCGTGCACCGCTACGAGGAGCACCACGGCGTGGAGGTCACGAAGGAGGCGATGGAGGACGCCGTCGCGATGTCGGAGCGTTACATCAACGACCGCAACCTGCCCGACAAGGCGATCGACGTCATCGACGAGGCCTGCGCCGCCGTGCGCTTAAAGAGCGCGGACAAGGAGACGGATCCCACCGCGAAGCTGAAAGCGCAGATCCGGGAGCAGGACCAGAAGCTTGCCGCCGCGGTCACAGAGGGCGACATGGAGGGGGCGAAGCTCATCCGGCAGCAACAGGAGAAGCTGATGCGCCGCCTCGCAAATCTTGAGAAGAAAGAGAGCGCCAAAGCAAAGAAGGCGCTTCCGCAGGTCACGCCGGACGACATCGCGGCCGTGATCTCGATGTGGACGAAGGTCCCGCTGAGCCGCCTCTCCGAGCGGGAGAGCGAGCGGCTGCTGCATCTGGAGGAAGAACTGCA
>DJXE01000147.1 GCA_002449595.1 Lachnospiraceae bacterium UBA7012 | reverse complement strand
GATGAGGATGCCCTTCATCCCGTCGATGATGAGCTTGGTCAAGTAGCCGTGGTTGTCGATGTCGAGCCGCGAGTTGTAACGAAGCGTCACGCGCACCGGCTTCGTGAACGGACCCTCCTTCACCTGCCGCCGGATCGCTGCCCGGACGAGCAGATGCACGGCCTCGGCCTCCCGCTTGCGCTCGTTCCAGTGCGTGCCGGCATAGATCTTGTTCATCCCCCAGGCCGATGTCGGGCGCAGGGAGAGCTTGAAGCACACCGTCATGTCTCCTCCTTCGTCGGAAACTGGTTTACGAGGGACAGATACTTCGACTCGAGCGGGTCGCTGGCAGGGGACTGCTTGCGCTGCTTGCGGTGAGCAGCGCGGTTCTCCTCCCACTTCTGCACTGCGAACTCCCAGCCGTCCGTTCGTCCGCGGTCGAGGTTGTAGGCGAGGAACGCAGATGCCTCGCCTATGTCCCAGACATATCCCTTTGACCTCGCGAGCTGGATGACCTCTGCTTCGCTCGGTGCAGCGTGTGTGTCGTGTGTGTCCTCGCGCGCGCGCACGCGCGGTGTGACACAGTCACACACCGTCACAGTATCCGTATCCGTTTCCGTATCCGTATCCGTATCAGGTTTTTTTGCTTTCGTTTGCTTTTGTTTGCTTTCTTTTGCTTTATTTTCAAAAGCTAAAAAACCATTTGCTTTTTTTGCTTTTTCAGATGAGCCCTTTGGGCGACCGCCCTTGCGGCCGTTCTCGGCACGCTTCTGACAGGTCTCGGCGTACCGCTGCGCGTCATGGTCCATCTGCTGGCGCATCAAGCTGAACACGATCCGCACGACCTGGTCGTCCACATCGGGGACAGTGCCGTCATCTGCATACGAGAGCAGCATCTTGAACAGCTTGCCCGCCTGCACATCGTCTAGCATCTCCAGTGTCTCCCGCTTGTCCAGATGGACGAGCAGGCTCTTGCGCTCTGTCTTCTTTTCCATATCCACATCCTCCACCGGCGCCACATGCGCCATCCACAGGAGCCACACGCTCCAACACAGGCGCCACCGCACCACATCCACAGGAGCCACGCGCTCCGCCACAGGTGCCACCGCACCACATCCACAGGAGCCACACGCTCCGCCACAGGCGCCACACGCGCCGCGAGGCGACCGCCACGCGCGGTGCCTCACTATTACGATATGTTATCGTTTTTGGAGACGTTTGCGTCTCCATTCGTCTCTGCCGCCTGCCGCACGGCCTCACGCAGCGCGCTGCGGCGGCGGGCGATCTCCTTCTTGTTCGCCTGGTACCATGCCTTCTTCTGGGCGCGGATGCGTTCCTTGTGAGCGGCATGATAGGCGCGGCAGTACGCACGGTGCCGCGCCTTTGCCTCTTCGGAGACCCGCATCAGAAGGGGAGCTCCCCATCCGAGAGGATGTCCTCGAAGTCGCCCAGGTCACCGAGCGCGATGTCCTGTGCGGCCGTCTGCGCTGCCGGACGAGCAGGAGCCGCATCCTGCGCCGGACGTCCTGACGGGGGAGCGGTCTGCTGTGACTGCCTGTCCCCACAGAACGCCGCCGCATCTACCTGCACCTCCATGGCGTAATGCTTGACGCCGTTCTTGTCGGTGTAGTCGGCATTCTGGAGGCGCCCTTCGATGTGGATGAGCTGTCCCTTGGCGAACCAGCGCGAGATGAAGTCGGCCGTCTGCCGCCATGCGACGCAGGAGATGAAGTCGGCCTTGCGCTCCTCGCCCTGCTTGGCGAAGCGGTCGACGGCGATGCGGGACCGGCAGACCGAGAGCCCGGTCTGCGTCTGCCGCAGCTCGGGGTCGGCCACGAGCCGCCCCATCAGGATGATACGATCGTACATACTGTCCTCCTTACCTTGTGCGCATGTCTGCACAAGCCTTGCAGCGCGCCAGGCCGTCCGAGGACTTCTGGCGGGCGAAGGCGTAGACCTGGGCGGGCGTCATGGTCTTGCCCTTCCTTGTCGTGTATGCAGTGAACGGCTTGCCGCAGGACGCGCAGACGTACTGCTGGGGCTTGTCGGCGGTCGTCTGGGCGCGGTAGGCGTTCGTGTCGGCGTCCTTGGTGTCGTCGATGGCGAAGAGGCCGCTCAGGGCGTATTTGCGTGCATAGCTTGACGCGGTGCCTGTGATCTGACTGTCGTCCATGCCCTTCTTGACGGCCGCCTCGCGGGCATAGGCGGAGACGCTGACGGCCTCGCCGGTCTCGATGTCGGTGACGGTCGCGGTCGCTGCGACGTACACACGGTCGCCCACAGCCTCGACCCTGTCGGACATCGTCAGGAGGACGCCCTGCTCTGCGAGATGCGGCTTGACGGCCTCGATGATGTCCTCACAGCTCCGATAGGCGAAGCCGCCGTAGTCGTTGTACTGCCCCTTTGGGGCCTTGAGCACCTGCTGGATGGCGGCCAGCTTGGCGCGGATGTTGGTGTTCATGATAGCCTCCTGTTCGTGTGCTCTGCCGCCCATGCGAGCAGATGCTTCTTGATGCGGTGTGCCGTGAGGCGGACATCGTCCTCATCGTGGAGATGCAGATCCGAGTTGATACGGCACCTCGTCAGATACTTGCCGCCGATGTCGTACAGATAGACGGTGATATATCCGATATCGCCATCGAGGATGGCCGTGATCCCGACCATCCCCTCGGCACGGAGCGCGGCCGTCAATGCGAGCTCGACTTCGGTCATGGATGCTCCTTTCAGATGAGGGTGAGCTGTTCGTCATGTGGCAGACCGCGCAGGAGATAGCGTTCGGCCGCGGCATCGAAGATCAGCTCGCAATCGCCGTTCGAGCGCCCCTTGACCTCGTCCTTGACGGTGATGGCGGTGCTGATCTTGTGCTCGACGACCGGCAGGATGACGGCACGCTCGAGCACATCGGACGTGTGTGCGAGCCCGATCGACAGCTTGAGCGTGACCGATGCCTCGTCGCTGTCCTTGCTGAGGAGCTGTGTCACGACCTGCTGGAGCATGGCGTCGAGGTCGGCACGGAGCTGGGCGAAATAGGGGCTTTCGATGGAGAACGTCTGCACATCCGGGACAGGTGTGGTCACCTCCTGCGGGACTGGCGTCGGGGCAGGGGAGACGTCCTCCTGCTCCGGCCGTACCGCCCAGACCTTGAAATAGCCTCCATGTACGTCGGGGAGCATCTGCTGACGATAGAGGTGGATGAGCCCGTCACCATCGTCGAGCACGATATAGCCATCCGTCTTCTCGACCACACGCATCACGGCAGCGTCCGCGTCCTTATCGTCGAGCTCGTCCCACCAGTCATTGTCGATGAAGATGAGCTCGCCCATTCTTGCCGCGATCTCCTCATAGGTCAGTGACTTCCCATAGATCGCGGGGTCGTAGCTCGGTGCAGCATCGCCGGGATGGAAGACAGGGGACTTGATGTCAGTCATCGGACCCGCCCTCCTTCATCTTCAGCAGGAGCTTCGCGAGCGTTTCACTGATGGTATGCAGCCCCTTCTCGGCGCTGTCCCGCTGCTCGAGGAGCGCGTCGATGCGGGCGGAGAGCACGGTGAAGTCGAACACCGGCGTCTCCGGCGTCTCGAGCGCTGCACTCGCCTTGATGTC
>DJXE01000037.1 GCA_002449595.1 Lachnospiraceae bacterium UBA7012 | reverse complement strand
TACTGAGATCAATCTCGAGGTCGCCGAAATTCTCTGAAAAGTTGATATCTTTTATCTTTTCCAGTGAGTTTACGGCGATGCCCACGCCGGCCGCCAAAAGGCCGACGACGACAAGAGCTGCCTTCACATCGCCTCCGGCTACAAGTTCGAAGAGGCCCATAGCCGCCCCGACCGCTCTTATCCCCGCCCCGGCAATAAGCAACCCAGGACCTGCGGCGGCCAAACCTTCAAGCCCGCCAATAAGACCGGCAAATGATGCGTCATCCATCGTCGCGATCTTATCGACCAGATCACCGATGGGCACCATCGCTTTTTCCAGATCCCCGGCGAGTTCTTCCCCGACGACCTGCTTCAGCCTTTCGATCTTGCTCTCGAAAGCCTCGACCTTATTGTCGAAGGACTCCCACATGGTGCCCTGCGCCCAGTCGGCGTAGCCTACGGCTTCTCCGCGTTCCATCTGATCGTAGAGATCACCATAATTCTCTGCCGCAGACCGGATCAGGTTCAGGCCTTCAGTCATGGCCCGCTGTCCGAAGATGCTCTTCAGGATATTGATAGCGTCTTCGTTCTTTTCAATGTTTTCGAAGCCGCCGGACATCTCGCCGAGTGTCAGATACAGTTCCCGGTAAGTATCGAGGACGCTTTTGAGCTGATGGTCCTGATCGTAAATGGTAAAGCCGAATTCAGACAGGCGCTTGTTCGCCTCGACGAGGCTCTGGTCCGCGAAGATCTCATTCGTCTCATCGGTGGACGCACCCAGCTCCGCCATCAGCTCTGCGGCCTTATCCGTCGGAGCGGCAAGCCTTAAGATACTGTTACGGATCATCGTACCGGCTTCTGCACCGGTAGAACCTGCATTTGCAGTGACCGCGACCAGAGTCATCAGCTCCGCGATATTATCCGTAAACCGCATGGTGCTTCCCATGCGCTGCATGGTCTGGCCGAATGTCTCTACGGTGGCGTTGGAACTGTTTGCCGCGAATACCCAGTCGTCGATAAAGGTACCGAGGTCTTCAAACCCAACGCCTGCGGCCTTGGCAGAAGTGGTGATATAATTTACCGCTTCGGACAGATCAAGACTGCCGGCCTGGGCCAGCTTCATGGAAGCCGGGATGCCGGATATGATCTGATCGTAATCCCAGCCTGCTCTCGCTGCTTCAGCTATGGCGTTGGCAACGTCGTCTGTGTGGAATATAGAGGATGCAGCCCACTCCGTGGCCTGCTGATCCAGATCCTTCATCACGTTGGAAAGGTTCCTGGTATCGCGCCCGTAGATAGTGGCAAGAGCGACCTCTGCTTCGTGCATGCTCTTGTCATAATCACGATACACATTGACGGAGTCCTTTCCGAACTCGATCAGCTGCTGGCTGACGCCATTCACCATCGAGCCAAGCTCCATCAAAGTGTTTCCGACCTCGGAGAAACCATTCCCGGCTCTCGCGTTGATCAGAATAGTAGTTGTTAAAGTCTGTCCGGCCACTGTCTCACCACCTTTACAGCCTGCTTATGATCTTTCCTGTGCCGTCGCCGAATAAGAAAAAATATACGGTGTCTCCGACGTCGTATACTTCATCAGTCAGCTTACCGAGCGGGGGAGTTGCGATTCCCTCGCGGTCGAGGGATGCGACGACATATTTGCCGCCGACCTCCATGACCACCTCGCCGCGCTCGATCATGGCCAGATTGGTAATATGTTCCTTGCTCATTGGATTGTCTTCACACTCCTGTGTGCCTTTATGTTGGTCTTCCGGTTGATCAGGTCATGCTCCGCCTTCTCGACGAGCCACTGCCCGTCCGCGTCAGTCCCGCCCGTGATATCGATGCGGGCCAGCGCAGTGATGAGCGGATCATAATCCGCCTGGAGCAGGATGCTCTCGCAGCACCGGTTGATCAGCAGCAGCTTGCCGCGTGCCCACCGTCCTGCCTGAATATTGTTCAGTGCAGGCAGCTCGTTCACGATCTTACGCATGTGCGTACTGTCCACTGCTGTATCCTCCGCTGTCGCCTGTGCATACGGCGTTTTGACGGTCAGTGACTTGACCGTCACCCCGGATCGGGAATAGTACGCGCTGCGCTGTTCGGCGGTAATGCGGAAGCCCTTGTAGGCTTCCCGGTCCTGCGCATACTCGATACCGATCACCGTGTAGCGCCCGTTGATGCATTTCAGCAGCGCGCCCTCAAGCGCCAGCAGCTTGAACAGGAAAGCCGCACAGCTCTCCCCGTTCCGCTGGATGTACGGGATCACGATATTCCCGTTCACGCCGTACAGCCGGAAATCCATTCCGGTCTCACGTGCGCAGGTACGCATGATCTCCTCTATGGTCTTGTCCTGGAAGGATCGGTAGCCCTTCGCGCGCGCCGCACATGGGAGCGCCGTAGCGTAGATCCTGAACTTCCCGTCTTCTGGCATGACCGTGTTCACATACATGATGCCGGTGTCATACCCGTCCAGGGAAACGATGATCTGATCGTCCTCCTTCGTCCCCCACCGGTACCATCCCGCGGCATTCTCGAAGACGATATCCAGACTGTCGCATCTGGCGCCGCAGGTATCCGTCACGATGCAGCTCTTCACCTGCACCATGCCCGTTATATCTGTATTCTCGTAGATAATCTTCATTTACACATCACCCGCCGCCGTTGTTGCGCTTGTCCATCACATTACAGACGGCCACAAGCACATGGTAGAACTGCTTTATTTTCATGTTCATGAAGTCGGTGATGGATGTGTGCGTGACCATACCGGCTGTAATTACTTTTTCGAGATACGCAGACGCCCCGCCCGCGTCGAGGCGTTGAAAAAAAGCGCCGCAAGCTGCGCGCCTTCGACTGCATCCGTCACGCCGATCTGCTCCATGATGTCACGCATGTCGACGCCTTCGGTCTGCTTGGCCGCCGCCTGTGCGAACAGCGCCAGGTTCTGTTTATATGTCGATCGGAATGTGTTAATGGAGTTCGGATCCGTGTCCATCGCGTCCACATATTCCATTCCGGTTAGTTCCGTAAAGTCATAAACCAGTTCGGTTATTTCCTCGTCCATCGCCGTGATGGGCGTTTCGAGCCGAAGTCTTCCCTTCCCGGCCATCAGCGCTTCGTTGGACTCCTTCTGCTTCTGCCTGATCTCATCAAGCTGTGCCTTCAGCGCGTCCTTCACGTCGACCTTCTCTTCCGTATTCGGTTCCATTGAGTCTCCCTTCTTTAACCAAAAAGAAAGAGGCGTTAAAAAGCGCCCCTTTCCCTCTGTTATCATGCAAGCATCTGCTGTACGACGTCGTTATAATCCTTGCCGTTGTAGCGGATGATGCCGGCCATCGCGTCGACGATGGTGACGACGGTGCCGTTGATCTCCTCCTCGTAACGGAGCAGGGAGTATTTCTCAGTGCTGCCGTACGGAGATCCGGTCTCGATGTCGCCCTTCTGCGTCTCTACGTGTACGCCGGTGATCCTGTATTTCACAGACTGATGCTCGATCTCACCCTTCGCGGTGGAGAACGCCTGGCGGACCGTGCGGACCTCCATGGTATGTTTTCCCGGAGTCGCGAGGTACTGGCAGTTGATACCGTTGTTGTGGTAGATCGTAAAGTCTGCAGCTTCAATGTGCGTGGAGTTCGGCATATCGACGTCCATCGCCATGCCGGACACGTTGCTGATGCTGGTCGTCGGGTGTTTGATCGTCGGGAGGCCAATCTTCGTTACGTCCTCGATAGTCTTCTTGTTATCGATGATCCGATGTCCCTCGACGTTGTTAAAAACTTTCTTAGGCATATGTCTGGTCCTCCTTATGCAGCAGTCTCATAGTAGGTGCGGTAACCCTCATCCGTCCAGTTGACGGTGGCGGTCAGGCTCTTCACCAGCGGAGTAGTGGTCACGTTGAAGATGATCTGGAAATCTCCCTTCACGATGTCGCTGTCCGTCAGGTTCTCGGCACTCAGGGTGCACACACCGTAGGTCAGCGCTCCGATGTTGACCAGAGCGTCCAGTCTGGACTGCTCTTCAGACACGATCGTGTTCAGGTCGTTCATGGAGAGCGGCTGGTCGACGTCAATGCTCCGGCGGGTCTGGAAGTCATTGCAGATGTAATACAGCATCATGCGGTTCGTTTCAGACGCGCTGACGGGATCATTTTCATCGTAGTCATAGTTCGCACTGTGCGCGCCCCAGATCGCCCAGCGTCCGCCGGTGTAGGTCGCGGAAGCGATACCGTTCTTATTCAGTTTCTCATTGATCAGGTCATCGTCATAGACCTTGCCGACGTTGGTCTCGCCCATGTACAGGTTCTCGATCAGCTCACACTCGGTATTGCTTGCGGTACGGTACGGGATGCCCTCCTGCT
>DJXE01000046.1 GCA_002449595.1 Lachnospiraceae bacterium UBA7012 | reverse complement strand
TTAATTATTCGTACTCAACCGTCGCCGGCGGCTTGGGCGTGTAGTCGAAGAGGACGCGGTTGATTCCCGGAACCTCTGACGTGATGCGCTGTGCGAGATGGTCCAGCATCTCCGCGGAGAGGTGCTCCACGGTGACTTCCATGACGTCGGTCGTGTTGATCGCGCGAATGATGCACGGCCAGTCGAAGGTGCGCTTTCCATCCTTCACACCGGTGGACTTGAAGTCCGGCACGACAGTGAAGTACTGCCAGACTTTGCCTTCCAGGCCTGCCTTCGCAAACTCCTCGCGGAGGATGGCGTCGGACTCGCGGACAGCTTCGAGACGATCACGCGTGATCGCGCCGGGGCAGCGGACGCCGAGACCCGGTCCCGGGAACGGCTGCCGGTCGACCATATTGGACGGAAGTCCGAGCACGCGGCCAACTTCTCTCACTTCATCCTTGAAAAGGATCCTGACAGGCTCAACAAGTTCAAACCGGGATGCGATATCCTCCGGGAGGCCGCCGGCGTTGTGGTGCGCCTTGATGCCGGCTTCGCTCTCAAGAATGTCAGGCCAGATCGTTCCCTGCGCGAGGAAGGAGATTCCTTCCTGCTTTCTCGCCTCTTCCGCAAAAACGTCGATGAATTCCTCACCGATGATATGTCTCTTCTGCTCCGGATCAGCCACGCCCGCCAGCTTGTCGAGGAAGCGGTCCGTCGCATCCACATAGACGAGGTTGGCGTTCATCTGGTTCCGGAAGACTTCGATGACCTGCTCCGGCTCACCTTTGCGGAGCAGTCCGTGGTTGACGTGCACACAGACCAGGTTCTGGCCAATCGCCTTGATCAGCAGCGCCGCAACGACGGATGAATCCACACCGCCGGACAGCGCAAGGAGGACCTTCCCATCGCCCACCTGGGCACGGATCGCCGCGAGCTGCTCTTCCACGAACGCTTCCGCCAGTTCCGGCGTCGTGATCCTCACCATTCCTTCGGGACGTCTGATATCCTGCATATGATCTCCTTTTTCTTATTGAATATATTGTGTCTCTCAACGAATCAAACTTCTGATTTATATTCACACATGAGTTTTCCTTCGTCAAATACATTTTTCCAATTAATTGATCACGCAGAATATCGCGCATTCTACGCACTCGACTTAATCGCTCATATAATCAGCCGGCAGTATGCTGCCGGCCGACCAAACTCATAATGTGTTCCGCGGAATACGGCGCTTCTGCTCACAGGACGCCGAATGCTTCCATCGCCTCCCGCAGGTTCTTCTGATGCTCTGCGGTCATCTCCGTGAGCGGCAGGCGGGGCAGGCCGACTGCGAAGCCCTGCATGTTCAGGCCCGCTTTGACGGGAATCGGATTCACCTCGCAGAA
Source organism: Lachnospiraceae bacterium UBA7012 (assembly GCA_002449595.1). Classification (GTDB taxonomy): domain Bacteria; phylum Bacillota; class Clostridia; order Lachnospirales; family Lachnospiraceae; genus CAG-791. Next base: position 1,696 of record DJXE01000046.1, on the reverse strand, counting down.
AAGCTGTTCCACCAGCGGAATCGAGCGCAGCTGCAGCGCCCGGGCTTTGTCGTACTCGCCGTTCAGGCAGTACATGACCATGTCATGCGTCTCCTTCGGCGCGACGTTCGCGAGCACGGAAATAACACCGACACCGCCGAGGGAGCAGATCGGAACGATCTGGTCGTCGTTGCCGGAATAGATGTCCAGGCAGCCATCGGCCAGCGATGCAAGCTTCGCGACCTGGCTCAGGTTGCCCGAAGCCTCCTTGATCGCGACGATGTTCTCGACGTCCTTCGCGAGGCGAACCATTGTCTGCGGAAGGATATTCGTTCCTGTGCGGGAAGGCACGTTGTAGACGATGCACGGAAGCTTCGTGGCGCCGGCGATCTTCCTGTAATGTGCGTACAGGCCGTCCTGCGTCGCCTTGTTATAGTAAGGCGTCACAAGCAGGAGCGCGTCCGCGCCAAGCTTCTCCGATTCCTCGGACATCATGACAGCGTGCGCCGTATTGTTGGAACCGGTCCCGGCGATGACGGGAACACGTCCCTTCGTGCGCTCGACCGCGAAGCGGATCGCCTCCAGATGCTCCGGATCGTCAAGCGTCGGTGCCTCACCGGAGGTTCCGCAGACGATCAGTGCGTCTGTTCCTTTGGCGATCTGGTCCTCGATCAGCGCGTCCATCACGTCGTAATTGATCTCTTCGTTCTCTTTCATCGGTGTCACCAGCGCGACACCGGATCCTCTGAAAATAGTCGACATCCTTAACCTCTCATTCCGAAGTGCCTTCCGGCAGCTTCATAAAAATGTATCTCTGCATATGATTATAGGTACCTGCGTTATGTAATTTCAATTAGAAAAATCGCAAAAAAAGGCGTACTATTAAATTGTACAGCGTGTTGCAGCCTCTGCGTAAGTCCGGTTGTGATCGCTGTATTTTTGTTTATTTGCATATATGGTGGGGACGTTTCCGCACGCGTCGGTGCTTTCCCGTTCAGCGATCACAGCGAGGTATCGATATGCCGTTCAAAAAGCTTTCCGCCGCAGCCAAGACACCGAAAAGAACTGAAGAATTGCCCTGGAAGCCCGGAGACATCGTCGTCCACGGAACGGACGGCATCTGCCGCATCACGGACGTGAAGTCTCTGGACCTGATCGGGGAGGGCTCCAAAGATTACTATGTGCTCGTCCCTCTTTATAACAGGACGCTGACGATCTACGTCGAGACAAAGGATGCGGATGACACGCTCCGCCAGCCAATGGAGGAACGCGAGATCGCCCAGATGATCAACTCCATTCCGGATATGGATCAGCAATGGATCACCGACGAGAAGGAGCGGCAGCGCTTCTTTCAGGAGAAACTCCGTGAGCCGATGGTAGAAGACCTGATTCCGGTCGTGCGGATGCTGTACCGCAGGAAGCAGGAAATGATCCAACTCGGCAAGAAGTTTCGCTCTGCTGACGAGCAGATCCTGACCCGCGCCGAGACGATTATAAATCGGGAACTCGCCCATGGCCTCGGAATCGACCCTGAAAAAGTTCCCGAATACATCAAAAACTATATTGAAAAATGATTTGACAGTGCACCCCGTTCACAGCAAATAAATCGGCAGCTCACAGATCATGCGCGAGACGAACTTCTTCTCTTCGACCGGAGCAGGCTCTTCAGCAACAGGTATCTCCTGAACAACCGCCACTGTCTCGACAACAGGCGTTT
>DJXE01000028.1 GCA_002449595.1 Lachnospiraceae bacterium UBA7012 | reverse complement strand
ATCATGCGCCGCTATATGATGCGCATTGCAGAGCTGCTCGCGAAAAAGGCTGATGCGCACGCAATCATCACCGGTGAGAGCCTGGGGCAGGTCGCGTCGCAGACCATGCAGTCGCTCGAGTGCACGAACGCCGTCTGCAAGCTGCCGGTCTACCGGCCGCTCATCGGCTTCGACAAGGAGGAGATCATCGCGGTCTCCAAGCGGATCGGCGCCTACGAGACTTCGATCCTGCCTTACGAGGACTGCTGCACGATCTTTGTCGCGAAGCACCCGGTCACGAAGCCGATCCTCGACGTCATCGAGCGGCATGAGCACGCGCTGGACGACGTGATCGATGAGATGCTCGAAGAGGCGATCCGGACCGACGAGATCATCATGGTCATGCAGGACGGGACGAAGATCGTCAAAGAGGCGCAGGACGAGCCGAAGGATCTGTGATAAAAGACGGGAGCGTGCAGTTTCCTGCGCGCTCCCGATGATTCACCTGTATGGGATCCGGACGTCTTACCCTACCGTGTAAGGCTCCAGGACCTTGAGGATCTCTTCCAGCTTCTCTTCCGTGTGGATGTTCAGGTCGATCGGCTTGGACAGGTCGAGCGAGAAGATGCCCATGATGGACTTCGCGTCGATGACGTACCGGCCGGAGACGAGATCGAAGTCATAGTCGAATTTGGTGAGGTCATTGACAAAGGATTTGACCTTGTCGATGGAGTTCAGAGAGATCTTGATCGTTTTCATTGTATTAATACCCCCAAGATGATTATTGCGTGCTGTGACGCCTGTCACGGTGATGCGTAAGGAACGTCTGAGAGGCGCTGCTTACAAGAGGTAGTATAGCACACAGGGGGGAGCAAAAAAAGGGGAACGGCATGCGCGTCGCCTTTCACAACCTGGGCTGTAAGGTCAACAGCTACGAACTGGATATCGTGCGGCAGCAGTTCCTGGAAGCGGGTTACGAAGAGGTTCCCTTCGACCAGGAAGCGGACGTCTATATCGTGAATACCTGCAGCGTGACGAACATCGCGGACAGAAAGAGCCGCCAGATGCTCCACCGCGCGAAGCGGGAGAATCCGGCCGCGGTCGTGATCGCGATGGGCTGCTATGTCGAGACGGCAAAGGACGTCCTGAGCGACGGGGCGGTCGACCTCGCGGTCGGGAACAAGGACAAGAAGAACACGCTCGCGATCCTGAGGGCGTATGAGAAGAGCGCCGTAGAAGCGGGCAGTACTGGGGAAATCGCTTCGGGTGCCGTGCTCTTAAAGCACGCCGGCAGGACCCGCGCGGACATCAAGATCCAGGACGGGTGCAACCAGTTCTGCACTTACTGCATCATTCCCTATGCGCGCGGCAGGATCGAGAGCCGGCCGCAGGACGAGATCTTAAGCGAGATCCGGCAGATCGCGGCGGACGGGATCCGGGAAGTTGTGCTCTCGGGAATTCACATCAGCTCCTATGGAAGAGACGAGGGGCGGCAGCCGGAGGACGCGCTGCCGGAGCTCCTGGACCGGATCGCGGAGATCCCGGACATCGAGCGGATCCGGATCAGTTCCGTGGAGCCCGGGATCATGACGCAGCGGTTTATTGACCGCGCGGCGCGCAATGAAAAGCTCTGCCCGCACTTCCACATGTCGCTGCAGAGCGGCTGCGACCGCACGCTGAAGCGAATGAACCGGCATTATTCGGCGGACGAGTATTACGAGAGCGTCCTTCGCCTGCGGGAGGCCTACGGGGATCCCGCGATCACGACGGACGTCATCGTCGGATTTCCGGATGAGACGCAGCAGGATTTTGAGGCGTCAAAAGCTTTTCTTGAAAAGGTGAACTTCTACCAGATCCACGTGTTCAAGTACTCGAGGCGGAGCGGGACTCCCGCGGCGACGATGGACGGGCAGATCCCGGAGCGGGAGAAGGCGAGGCGCAGCGACATCCTTCTGGAACTCACGGCGCAGCAGGCGGCCGCGTACCGCGCAGCGAGGATCGGCAGGCAGGAAGCGATCCTTCCGGAGGACGCAGTGCTCGTGGACGGCAGGAAGTGGTTCCGCGGACACACGGAGCGCTACGTGGAATATCTCATCCCGGAGGATGCGGCGGCTTCCGGCCGGATGGTGCGGGGGACGGCGGCCTGGCTGAAGGAAGAGGGCGGACTGATGGTCCTGAAGGACCTGCAATTTTGAAATAGACAGCAATTGTAGTAAAATTATTAAAGCGGCGAACATCGCTTTCAGGGATAAGAGGATACGATGGATAATTACGGAAATATGCAGTATCAGAGTGAAGACCTCGGCAATACCCAGTATTTTAAGGTGCAGCCGGATCAGGAGAGCGGCGTGAAGAAGGTCCTCTCCGTCGTTTATGAGGCTCTTTCCACAAAGGGTTATGATCCGGTCAACCAGATCGTCGGCTACATCATGTCCGGCGACCCGACCTACATCACGAACTACATGGGCGCGAGAAGCCTGATCATGAAGGTGGAGCGCGACGAGCTCGTCGAGGAGATCCTGGAGAGCTACATCCGGAACAACCGCTGGAAATAAGCGATGCGGATCATGGCGCTTGACTACGGCTCAAAGACGGTGGGCGTCGCGCTCAGCGACCCGCTGCTGATGACCGCGCAGCCGCACACGATCCTCCGGCGCGAGAGGGAGGGCGCGATTCGAAAGACGCTCTCCGAGATCGAGGAGATCGTGCGCAGAGAAGACGTGCGGCTCATCGTTGTGGGCCTGCCCCTGAATATGGACGGCACGGAGGGAGACCGCGCCGCGCTTTCGCGTGCGTTCAGGGACAAGGTGGAGCGGCGCTGCGGCGTGCCGGCGGTGATGTCGGACGAACGCCTGACGACAGTGGAGGCGGATGAGACGATGGACAGCCTCGGTCTGCGCGGGCGGGCGGAGCGAAAGCAGTGCGTGGATATGATCGCAGCCGGAGTGATCCTCCGGGAATATATGGACAATCACCCGAAGGAACTGGAGAGACTCCGGAGAGAGTGTGAGGGAGAAAATGGAAAAGATCAATTTTATGCTGGATGACGGCTCGTCAGAGGCATTTTACATACTCGACAGGGCGAAGCTCGGCGGCACGGATTACCTTCTTGTGTCTGACCTGCTTCCGGAAGAGGCGGAAGAGAAGGCCGAGACCGAGGAAGAAGGGACGGTCCTGATTCTGAAGGACGTCGCGGATCCCGACGCTAAGGACGCGGTTTATGAGATCGTGGAGAATGACGACGAACTGTCCGCGGTATGTGCGTTATTGAAGGATACATTGGAAGAACTCGGTATTGCGACCGAATTCTGACCCGCCGGATGGAGGAAATTTTGGCGAAACAGAAAAAAGAGAATACAGAGCATGCCGCTAAGCTGAGGATCATCCCGCTCGGGGGCCTCGAGCAGATCGGCATGAATATCACTGCCTTCGAGTACGAGGACAGTATCGTTGTGGTGGACTGCGGTCTCGCGTTCCCGGAAGACGATATGTACGGAATCGACCTGGTCATTCCGGACGTCACGTACCTCGAGGAAAACATCGACAAGGTCAAGGGCTTTGTCATCACTCACGGACACGAGGACCACATCGGTTCACTTCCCTACGTTCTGAAGAAGATCAACGTGCCGGTCTACGGCACGCGGCTCACGATGGGCATCATCGAGCATAAGCTGGGGGAACACGACATGCTCGGCACGACGCGCCGCAAGGTCGTGAAATTCGGGCAGACCGTCACGCTCGGCAAGTTCAAGGTGGAGTTCATCAAGACCAACCACAGCATCGTCGACGCGGCGGCGCTCGCGATCACTTCTCCCGTAGGAACGGTTGTCCACACAGGCGACTTCAAGGTCGACTACACGCCGGTCTATGGCGACGCGATCGACCTGCAGCGCTTTGCGGAGCTTGGGAAAAAGGGCGTGCTCGCCCTCATGTGCGACTCCACGAATTCGGAGCGGCCCGGCTTCACGCAGTCGGAGAAGACGGTCGGCAAGACGATCGACCGGCTGTTCCAGGAACACAAGGACACGCGGATCATCATCGCGACGTTCGCCTCGAACGTCGACCGCGTGCAGCAGATCATCAACTCGGCCTACAAGTACGGCAGGAAGGTCGTCGTCGAGGGCCGGAGCATGGTCAACATCATCGACACCGCGTCGAAACTCGGGTGCCTCAACGTGCCCGACAACACGCTGATCGAGGTGGACCAGCTGAAGAACTACCCGGAGCGGAACACGGTCATCATCACGACCGGCAGCCAGGG
>DJXE01000103.1:50792-51461 GCA_002449595.1 Lachnospiraceae bacterium UBA7012 | reverse complement strand
CCTGCTCCGCCTATCCGGTGAGCGATATCAGAATCAAGATCCCGATCCTGTGAGGATCGGGGCGACAGCACCTTTTCCCCGCCCGTAAGCATGCGGCGGGGAAAGATCTGACAGGGGAAAATACATGGTAAAAGAAGTGAATCCGATGATCCACGTGAACGAGCGGGACTACCCGGTCACGGGTCATCACCAGGACGATCCGGAGAAGGCGAAGCTCGTGAAAAAGCTCGCCGTCATGATCACGGATAACATACCGCGCAAGCTTCCGGGCGGGATGAAGGAAAACCACATGGATTTCTGGATCCTCGACCGGCTCCTTACGAAGGAAGAAGTCCGCTTCATGCTCAGCTTCAGGAAGCGGCGCTTCGGCCTGACGACGAAGGAACTCGCGCAGAGAAATAACATGAGCGAGGAAGAGGCGCAGAAGGTCATCGACCACCTGCTCTGGATCGGCATCCTCGAGCAGAACCGCGACAACGCGGACCAGCACATCCAGTACTGGATCCCGAAGTGGGTCGTCGGCTCCGGCGAGTACATGGTGGAACACCCCACGCTCCCGGACGAGCATCCCGAGGTCGCGACGATGTTCAACCTCGCGCCGCAGGAGCCGCTCGAGCTCGCGGCGAAGCTGATCCCTCCGGGAGGCGCCGGCATCGGCATGCACGTCAT